>NZ_JAKRND010000009.1 GCF_022347285.1 Corynebacterium sp. ACRPH | reverse complement strand
TTCCGGTGGATTGAAGGAAAATCGGGCCCGAATAAGGTTTGGAACCTTATTCAAGCCCGGTTTACATAGTCTGATCAGCAGATATGCTGAAAAATCAGACACACTTTTTGTCACTTAACCCACAAAACCACCGTCCTCCATGCATGGAGGACGGTGGTTCCTGAAGTTAGATCTAACTAGCGGGCTTGACCTAGCGCTCGAAGCGGCGACGGAAGCTATCTTCCATCTTGTCGCCGATGCCACCGGAGTGGCCCGAGCCAGCCTTCTTCGCCACACCGGGCTTGCCGCTCTTGGAAGACTTGGAGCGCTTGATGGCCGCAGTCTCCGGATCATCGTTGGACTGGAATGCCAGAAGGCCGCCGCCAAACATGATCAGGAACCCGAGCACACTCAGCGCCACGAACCACAGCGAGAGCTGAGCCGCGGCAATGCCGCCAACCATCACCGCAAGGCCAAGGACAATGAGCGCAATCGAGCGGATGTTGAAGCTGATCGTCTGTTCGCCGCTACTGGAAGCCTGCTTTGCCAAGCGCGGATCCTCGGCGATCAACGCCCGTTCGATCTCCGCGAGCATCCTCTGCTCTTGCTCCGATAGAGCCATCGCGACCTCCCAAATGTTTGCGGCTATTCTTCCTAACGCTTAAGACGTAAAGAAAGTTTCCAGCCCGGGCGAGCTCCGCCCACTTCTCACCCATCCACCCTACATCAACCTGCGGTTTTCAAACAATGCCCGCTTTCGATCTAGGCAACCTCCGGCAGGTAGTTCACTACCCCGCGGGCAAGGTCCACCAGATCGCAAGCATCGCGATAGATCGTGCCACGCGCATTCTCGGGCAGCCCTCGATTAAGCCCCAACCCCGCCCTGCTTGCTACCCGTGCGTGTACTTCAAAAGTCTCTGCCCAATCCTCCAAGTCGGGGCGCAAAACCCGCAGCTTCACCCACGCACTCCCGGAAGGTCGACGCTTTCGCGTGGCCATCTCCCACTCAATCAAAGCACCCGCCGCCCGCAAGGCAGCTCGATAGGCATAGACGATCGCCTCGGGCTCACGTAGTTCCGATCGAGATAGCTCCAATTGGCGCTCCGCCTCGTCCAGGAACCCCCGCACCCCGCGACTGCGACTGTAACGAGCCCGCGCCCCCAGCTGCTTGGGTTGGGCCTGAATGTTCTCGTCCATCGTCTCGTCCCCTTATTCTCTTGGCCTATCGCTTTGTTGGCCTATCGTCTTGACCGTTAGGCCTCACCCTAGGAAGCGCCTCGGACATATCACCGAAAACAAGACTCAAAATAGAACATATGTTCTAATCGTCATCTTTCGCGCCAATCTTCCTCCATCGCCTCCCCCAGCAGTGGCACTATTGAAGCCATGCCCCAGGACACGCCCCGCACACCCCCCGCCGCCGATTCCCCCATGCGCGTGTCCGTGGTTCCCGCCACCAATCGCCACTTCATCACTCGGCTCGACGAGCTCATCGATATTCACCTTGCGGCCATGGACTATCCAAACGAGACGCACCCCCAGCGCAAGTCTCTGTGGTTTTACAACGGATCCCAACCGGACTTCACTTGCAGCATGGCACTCCTACATCGCGCGGAGGAACAGCCGGATCCGGGCAACGCCCGCCAGCGCTGCGTGGGCATCGGTTTTACCTTCCGTGGCTCCCCCAACACCTGGTGGTATCGCCAAGTCGCCCGCGGTCTAGTGCTTAACGGACACTCCCGTGCGGAGGCCACCCGGATACTGCACGCCTACGCCGAATTATCCGAAATACATGTACTCCCGCCGGCGCAAGGTGAGGGCGTCGGCACCACAATCCTGAACGACCTGCTAGAGCGAACACCTCAGAACACGGTGATGCTCTCCACGCCCGAGGTGGAAGGCGAGGCCAACGCGGCCTGGCAGCTTTATCGCAAGGCCGGGTTTACCGATGTGCTGCGGAATTTTAAGTTCCCGGCGGACCCCCGGCCGTTCGGAATTCTGCAACGCAAGCGCAGCTAACGGGCCACTCCTAGCGTCGAGTGCGCCTGTGGCTAGCGCACCATGTCGTGACCCAGCCCCGGCCCCCATGCCGGAGCCATGCCCAGGTTATGCAGGACCTCCTGGGTGGCGCGCACGTTATTCATCGTCATGAAGTGCAGGTCCGGAACTCCCTCGGCAATGAGACGCTCGGCCATCTCAGTGGTCACCTCGATGCCGACCTCGCGGATGGCGTCGCGGTTGGCGACCTCGTCCCCGGCTGCCGCATCCAGCAGGCGCTTCTCCAGCTTCGGTGGCAGAGCAGCACCCGCCAGCTCCATCTGGCGGCGCACACTCCGCAGAGAGGTAATCGGCATCAGCCCCGGGATGATCGGCTTCTGGCCGTGCTCCGGATCCGCCTTCGCCAGGCGATCGCGCAAGCGCAGGTAGTGGTCCACGTCGAAGAACATCTGCGTGATCGAGTACTGTGCTCCGGCGCGGAGCTTGACCAGAGTGTATTCCGTGTCCTGCTCCAAAGATCCCGTGCGGTAGTGGCCTTCCGGGAAGCTGGCGATGCCGATGTCGAAGTCGGCGCATTCGGGCATTTCGCGGATCATTTCGATCAGCTCACTGGCGTAGTTCAAACCACCGGGGGTGGGCACCCATTCGGCGTTTGGATCCCCCGGCGGGTCGCCGCGCAGCGCCAGCAGGTTCGTCAGCCCCAGCGAGGCATAGGTGCGCAGCATGTCTTGCAGCTCTTCCTTGGTGTGCTGCACCAGCGTCATGTGCACCAGGGTTGTCAGCGGCTTAGTACCTAGGCGCTCGGCGACACGCAGGGTGCGCTCGCGAGTGCTGCCGCCGGCGCCATAAGTTACCGAGGCGAAGCTCACACCGAGGTCGTGGAATGCCTCGGCTGCGTTCCACAGACGCTCTTCGGCCGCGTCATCGCGCGGCGGCATGAACTCCACGGAGAACGGAACGCGCCCGGGAGTGTAGAGCGAAAGGGACTGGGATACGGCAACCTGCCTGCGGATACTAGCCATACCCAAAGATCATATAGACAGAGCTGTCCATTTCAAGGCTTTGGTCTACATTTGGTATTTTCCCTGCGCGCAATCACCCCCGCGGCCTGTCCGTTCGCTGCCCCGTGCCACCCGCCCGCCACGGTGGCGTCATCCCAGCACTACCGTTGCTCGCACTTGTCGCGCGAGCCCTTAGAATAGAGAGCCATGAGTACCGATGAGCTGGCCGCGCACCCCTGGCGCCTCGATTCCCCACTGTCCGCAGTTCCGTCCGCCGTCGATGCCCAACTAAAGGAGTACCTGAGCCGCTCCCAAGAGGAGTTCTCCCACATCGGCTCCCTCGTCAGCGGTGCCATCACGGTGCTGCGCGACTTCATCGTCAATGGAGGCAAGCGCGTCCGCCCGACCTTCGCCTGGGCCGGCATCCGCGCGGCGCTCGAAGGCGGCGGCGGTTCATCGCCAGCTGCAGGCATCGACCAGGGCGCCATTCTGAACGCACTGTCTGCCTTCGAGTTCATCCAGGCCTGCGCCCTCATCCACGACGACATCATTGACCGCTCCGATACCCGGCGCGGCTTCCCCACCGCCCACCGCACCTTCGAATCGAAGCACAGCGAACGCGGCTGGCTGGGTTCCTCCGAGCACTACGGGGTCAGCCAGGCAATCCTCATCGGCGACCTCGCCTTCGCCTGGGCGGACGACCTGTACAACGGCTCGGGGCTGAGCACCACCGCGCTACAGCGGGCGCGCCCAGCCTGGCGGGCAATGCGCACCGAGGTGATCGCCGGTCAGATCCTGGACATCGCCCTGGAAGCCAACGGCAGCGAGGACGTCGCCGATTCCTTTGCCGTGATCAAGTACAAGACGGCCTCCTACACCGTCGCCCGCCCGCTGCACATCGGCGCCGCGCTGGCGGGCGCCAACGAACAGACTCAGACCATGCTCCGCACTGTGGGCCAGGACATCGGCGAGGCCTTCCAGCTGCGCGACGATCAGTTGGGAGTGTTCGGCGATCCGGAGGTCACCGGCAAGCCCTCCGGCGATGATCTGCGCACCGGCAAGCGCACCACCCTTATCAACGAGGCATTGCAGCGGGGCGACGAATCCCAGGTCGCAGCCCTACGCGAAGGGCTCGGCAAGGGCGCGCAGTCCGCGGAGGCGGACATCGAACGCCTCCGCGACATCATCTACGACACGGGCGCGCAGGCCGAGGTGGAAAAGCTGATCGAGGCGCGCACGCAGCGGGCCATCGACTCCCTGCAAGCTGGTGGTCTGGGCACCGACATCACCGCGGAGCTGACCCAGCTGGCGGAAGAACTAACGCACCGGAGGTTTTAAATGAAGCTATCCACCCGCTCTGCCGACGGTCGCCGTCACCTGAGCCTGCCCAGCCCCTTGGTACCCATGACGCGCCCCACGATGCGCAAGCGCCTGCCCGGCAACGGCGAGCGCGTAGTTGTGATCGGCGCCGGACTGGCCGGGCTTTCCGCCGCCCTGCGGTTGCGTTCCGCGGGGCGCGAGGTCACCGTCATCGAGGCCGCCAACGCCGTGGGTGGCCGTTGCCGTAGCGAGCAGCTGACCAGCGCACACGGGGACTTCGTGGCCGATACCGGCGCCACCGTGCTGACGATGCCCGGCCTGGTCGAATCCGCCGTGGCCTCCGTCGGCATCGACTTACGCTCCGAGGCCGCCGCCGAGCAGCTGGGTCTGGAGCGCCCGTGGGCTCCCCAGCGCCTGGCTCCGGCCTATCACGCGCAGTTTGCCAGCGGCCGCCACGCCGAGGTCTTCGCCGACCGCGATGCGATGGTGGCGGAGATCCGCCGCTTCGCGGATTCCAAGGGCCTGGACCGCGCCGCCACAGACGAGCTGGCCGCCGGTTATCTGACCCACCGGGAATGGTCGCAGAATGTCTTCAGCGCCAGCTTCGAGAACTTCCTAGCCGCCGACTTCGACGGTGCGCTGGATCTGCTGTCCACGCCCGCTGCGGCGTCCGACCTTGGCCACCTCGGCTCCCTCGGCGCCTTCGGCAGCCTCGGCAAGACCACAGCACGGCACATCCCCGACGCAGAACTCCAGCGGTTGTTTACCTTCCAGGCGCTCTACGCAGGTGTAGCGCCAAAGAACGCGCGCGCAGTCTACACCGTCATTTCACACATGGATACCTCCATGGGAGTGTTCTACCCGGACTTTTCCATGAGCGAGGTGCCGGAGGTCATGGCCGCGGCACTACGGGCCGCCGGCGGGCGCATCATCACTTCGGATGCGGTCGAGCACGTAGACTTCGCGGAGGACCTCATCACAGGCGTGCGCACCCGTTCCGGCGAGTACATTGAGTGCGATGCGGTCGTGGCCACCCCGGATCTGCCGGTGGTAGGCGAGCTGCTCACCCGTTCCGGCCGGGAAAGCGGGCTGGTTTCCCGCTCCTTCGCCCGCCGCGTGTGGCGCAAGGTCGCCCCACTGCGTTGGTCCCCCTCGGCGGTGGTGATCCACGGCAGCATTCCGACGGACGTTTCCCGCCGCTGGGAGTCGCAGCGCCACCACACCATCAGCTTCGGGGAGGCATGGGACGAAACCTTCCGCGAGATCACCGCCCCGCACGGTCGCGGCAGGCTGATGAGTGACCCATCATTGCTGCTTACTCGCCCGGCGCGATCTGTTGCTGACCGCACCTTCGGCGGTGTACTTGAGGGTGACGCCGTGTCTCCTCCGGCCAGCGCCTTTGAACCATTGAGCATCCTCGCCCCGGCTCCGAACCTCCGTTCGGCAGATATCGACTGGGAGAACGTCACGGACCCGTACGTCCAGGAACTTGTGGAGATGCTGGAGGCCCGCGGCTACACGGGTATTGCTGAGCACTTCCGCACCGCCCGGGTGGATACCCCGGCCTCGTGGCAGGCCGACCACGGTTTCGGCGCGGGCACCCCGTTCGCGTTGGCGCATTCCTTCACCCAGACTGGCCCGTTCCGGCCTCGAAATGCCCGCGCGTTCGGTGTGGACAACCTGGTGCTCGCCGGTTCCTCGACCACGCCGGGAGTGGGTGTGCCTACCGTCATCCTCTCCGGAGCGTTGGCTGCCCGCCGTATCACCGGCGGTGGTGTGTTGTGACGGCGGCTGCGGAGAGCTTTGCGGACCGGGTTCGCTACTGGCTGCAGTCGGTGGGCTACAGCCGCGCTATCTGGCTGGGGCTCGTCGGCAGCATCATTTTGACGATCACCTCCCACAGCGTCGGCGCCGTGCGCTCGCGCGGTGGCATCATGCAGGTCATCGGCCTAAGCTCCTTTACCTTCGGCCATGCCGCAGGCATGGTGACGGTTGTGATGTGGTTCGCCTTGGCGGCGATGGTGCTCAGTTGGATCATCGTCGGGCGGCATATCCTCGTGCACGGTGAGCCGCTGCGCCGCTCCGCCGTCGCCGCCTGGATCGGCCCCTTGGTGCTGGCCGGACCGCTGATGTCGCGGGATATTTACTCCTACCTGATGCAAGGCACCCTGGCCCGCGATGGCTTCAACGCCTACGAGGTCGGCGCGGCGGCCAACCCCGGCCCTCTGCTGTTCGAGGTCAGCGCCGACTGGCGCAACACCACCACGCCCTACGGCCCCCTGCACATGGGCGTGGGGCAGGCCATCACTTCCGTCACCGGCGATAACATCACCGCCGGCATCTTCGCCTTTAAGCTGCTCTCCATCGCATCCGTGCTGATGATGGCCTGGGCGGTGGCGAAGCTCGCTACACATCTGGGTATCCGGCCTGACGTTGCCGTCTGGCTGGGCGTGTTCAACCCCCTGAGCGTGCTGCACCTGGTGGGCGGTATGCACACCGAGAACATGATGATGGCGCTGGTACTTCTCGGCTGCCTGTGCGCGGTGAAGCTGCAGCCGGTTCCAGGCGGCCTGGCTGCATCGGCCCTGATTGGAGTGGCGGCAGCGCTGAAGGCCACGGCGTTTATCGCCCTGCCCTTCGTCGTCTGGATCATGGTTGCTCGACTGGCAGGCCCCCTGCCCTACTCCGCAGGCAAGGCTCGGTGGCTGCGCCTTGCCGATACGTGGCGCCGCTTCGGCACGCTGGTGTGGGCGGGTCTGCTCAGCGTGCTGGCGTGTGTAGGCGTACTGGCGCTCGTGACCGCCCTAACCAATCAGACGTGGGGCTGGGTCACAGAAGTTACCGGCAACTCCAAGGTCATTAACCCCCTGGCGCTGCCGTCCTTCCTCGCCTCCTCGTTGGAGCCCGTGCTGTCGCGTATCAATGACGACCTGACTTTCAACGTGCTGGTGGATGCGATCCGTCCGGTCAGCAGCGCCCTGATGCTCCTCGGTCTGGTCGCCAGCTGGTGGCTGTTCCGCCATGACGAGCGCACCGCGTTTACCGGCATGGCCGTCGCCTATGCGATCACCTGCGTGCTCAACACGGTGACGCTGCCTTGGTACTACACCGCGCCCCTAGCGCTGGTTGTGCTGGCCAGCCAATCGCGCATGGTCATCTACCTCACCAGCGTGTTCTGCATGTGGGTTACCTTCATGTTCGACGGCGGCGGAAACAATCGCTTGTACGCACTGTGGTGGGTGCTCGCCTTCGCGGCGATCTTCGCCTGGGTGGTCCAGGCCTGCCTGGAATTTCCGCCCCGCCGTCAGCAGCAGGGGCAGCAGGATAAGCAGGCGCAGCAGGCGCGGTGGGCTATAGAATTGCCATCGCCTGCGCCCGACGCATCACCTCGCGGGCAAGGTGGCCGTGCAGGGCATCCACCGGGCGCCCCGGCAGAGAGTCGTCCTCAGTAAAGAGGTAATCCAGGATCTCCGCGTCGGAGTAGCCGCCGTCGCTCAGCAGGGCGATCGCCCCGGGGACAAAGCGGTTCAGCTGCCCGTCCTCGTCCAAGAAGCGGGCCGGCACGTGCCGCACGCGGTCGATCTCGACTGCCAGCAGCTGCTTCTTGCCCAGAATGTCCATGACCTTGGTAACAACCAAGTTCATTCGCTCCGCGACTTCTGGTAGGGTCAGAACCTCTTCACCAGCGGGAACGCCGTTCACCGGCTCCGCGAGTACGCGCCCCTGCCCCTCCTGGCCAGGGCGTGCGCCAGAGCGTGCGGAGGTGCCGTGATCTTCTGCGTGCTTGTTTTCTTTACTCACGGTGGCCACTGTAGCGCGTGGGCGTCAATAAGAGTCAATAGGAAACGAGTAGGGCGCGCACCAGGCTAAACGTATAATGACACGAGTACCACTAGAATAATTGCGTAACACTGAGCACAACTACACACAAGAGCATCTCTTGTAAGCCCACCCATAGACCCTGATAACCGCTAGAAAACGAGGCTGAAAATAGACGTGAGCGAGCTACACCCCGGAGACCTGCTGGAGTGGCGCTACCGCATCGGCGCCCAGATCGCCCGCGGTGGCATGTCCACAGTCTATGCAGCTATCGATACGCGCCTGGACCGCGAAGTGGCGGTCAAGGTGATGGATCCGGCACTCGCCCGCGAACCTGCCTTCCGCACCCGCTTCGAGCGCGAGGCCCGCGCGGTGGCGAAGCTCAGCGACCCGTCGCTGGTGAACGTCTTCGACCAGGGCGTGGACGACGACTATGTCTTCCTGGTGATGGAGCTGGTCGAAGGCGGATCGCTCCGCGAACTACTAAAGGAGCGCGGCCCCATGCCGCCCCACGCCGCCATCGCAGTGATGCGGCCGGTGCTCACCGCGCTGTCGATCGCCCATGCCAAGGGCATGATCCACCGCGACATCAAGCCGGATAACGTGCTGATCAGCGACCGGAACCAGGTCAAGCTGGCCGACTTCGGACTGGTGCGTGCCATCAACAAGGCGATGGGCGACCCCACCAACGCCACCACCTCCGTCAACGGGCAGGTCATCGGCACCGTCGGCTACCTCTCCCCGGAGCAGGTGCGCGGGGAGAACCTGACTCAAGCCAGCGACGTGTACTCCGCCGGCATCCTGCTTTTTGAGCTGCTCACCGGACGCACGCCTTTCAAGGGCGGCACGCCCATCGAGACGGCCATGGCGCGCATCAACCGCCCCGTCCCCGCCCCCAGCACGCTGATGCCCGATATCCCGCCGGAGATCGACGAGCTGGTTCTGCGCGCCTGCCACCGCGACCCTACGCAGCGCTTCGTAGACGGCGCCGAGTTCCTAGAAGCCGTAGAGCAGGCCGCCGAGGACCTCGACGTCCCCGATTTCCAGGTGCCCGCCCCCACCGAGTCCGCCGTACGCAGCGCATTGGCGGGAACCGACTTCGGCGAGCGCACCCCGTGGGACGACGAATCTATGTCCACCCGCGCGGTCGTCCTGCCCCAGGAGGATCGCGCTCGGCCGGGGACGCACCACACCGCCGTCACGCAATTCCAGCCGGAAGGCCGACCGGGGTACGCGGAGCGGCCGGGCGAACCGGGCGAGGGGGTGCTCCCCCACAATGCCAACGCCCCGCACACCAACCCGACGCGCATGCAACACCAGCCGCACGCGCCGTATGCACAGCACGGCCCTGCGTCACATAACCCTGTGCCACATAACCCGGCACCGCACGCGCAAAACCGTCACGCACCGCACCGCCCGGGGCCAGCACGGCGGGCGCCGAAGCTCAGCAACAAGTCCCCGGTGGCGACGGTCTTCTGGATCGTCCTCCTCATCGCCCTGGTCATTGGCATGGTGCTGGGCGGATGGTGGTTCACCACGGGCCGCTACGGCGAAATCCCGACCGTAATAGGCATGGATAAAGCCACAGCTCAGGCCACTGTCGAGGAAGCTGGTTTCAGCTCCACCCTGGACGAGCGCTACGACAATAAGTCGGAGAAGAACACCGTCATGGGCACCGATCCCGCCAAGGGGCAGAAGGCCGTGCGGGGTTCCGAAGTCGCGGTACTGCTTTCCCTGGGCAAGCCAACGGTCCCGGATCCGGGCACCAACTCGAGCCTGCAGTACTACACGAACAAGCTCACCGACCGCACGCTCAAGGTGAAGAAGGGCGATGACGTCTACTCCGACGAGATCGCAAAAGGCCACGTCGCAGAGGTTCAACCCGCCGCTGGAACCGAAGTAAACACCGGTTCCACCGTCGAGGTGCGCATGAGCAAGGGCAAGCGCCCCGTCACCGTGCCGGGCGTGAAAGGCCAGGACAGCGAGCGGGCGAAGAAGACCCTGGAGAAGGCTGGCTTGCAGGTCGCCGAGGAAACCGAGGAGTTCAACAAGGACATCCCCGCCGGCCAGGCCATCCGCACCGACCCGAAGGAGGGCGCGGAGGTCGAGTCCGGATCGGAGGTGACTCTGGTGCTCTCGAACGCAATCGAGGTGCCGGACGTGCAGGGTCTTTCTATTGATGACGCCCGTAAGGCTCTGCGGGAGGCCGGCCTCAACCCGGTCGATGGCGCCCCCGTGGAGGACTCTTCCGAGGATTCCGGCGACGTAGCAGAGCAATCGCCTGGTGCGGGTGAACTGGTGGACCCGTCGAAGAACACAGATGTGGAGATCCGCGAGTCAACGTCCCAGCGCGTGCCCTGGGTTTTGGGGCTCACTGGGGAAAGGGCTCGGGAGAAGCTGGAAGACGCGGGCTTCGAGGTGGAGATCAAGGGGGATCCCAACGGCTTGGTTCTGGGTCAATCCCCCGGCCCCAGCGCTCGTAGCCACCGCGGTGCCGTGGTCACGCTGACCACGGTCTAAAAGCTCGCGCGCAGCCGGCGCTTGCACGCCAGCTGGGCGCTGGCTTGGGCGCGCCCAGGGCTGATACCGGCGCCCGGGCGCTTAGCGCTTTAGTTGCGCAGCATCTCCGCGACCAGGAACGCCAGCTCCAGCGACTGCTGGGTGTTCAGGCGCGGGTCCACGGTGGTGGCGTAACGCTCCGGCAGGTCCAGGTCCGTGATGGACTGGCCGCCGCCGACAACCTCGGTAACGTCTTCGCCGGTCAGCTCCACGTGGATGCCGCCCGGGTGCGAACCGATCTTGCGGTGCACCTCGAAGAAGCCCTGAACCTCGTCGATGATGCGATCGAAGTCGCGGGTCTTGTAGCCGTTGTTGGAGGTGTAGGTGTTGCCGTGCATCGGGTCGCACTGCCAGATGACCTTGTGGCCGGTGGCCTCCACTGCCTCGACGATGGGCGGCAGGGCCGTGCGGATCTTGTCGTAGCCCATGCGGGTGATCAGCGTCAGGCGGCCCGGAGTGTTGTTCGGGTCCAGCTGGCGGACGTAGCCGACAGCCTCCTCCGGGGTGGTCGTCGGGCCGATCTTCACGCCCACCGGGTTGGCGATCAGGGACGCGAAGCGGATGTGCGCGTCGTCCAGGCCGCGGGTGCGCTCGCCGATCCACACCTGGTGCGCGGACAGGTTGTACAGCGCGTCGTTGCCCTCTTCGTCGTGGGCCAGGCGCAGCATTGCGCGCTCGTAATCCAGAACCAGAGCCTCGTGGGAGGCGAAGATGTCCGCGGAGCGCAGGCTCTCGGAGGTCACACCGCAAGCGGACATGAACTCCAGGCCGCGATCGATCTCGGTGGCCAGGGCCTCGTAGCGGGCACCCGCCGGGGAGTTCGTCACGAACTCGCGGTTCCACTCGTGCAGCTTGTACAGGTCGGCGGTGCCGGAGTTAGTCAGCGCGCGCACCAGGTTCATCGCCGCGGAGGAGTTTGCGTAGGCGCGCACCATGCGGGATGGGTCGTGGGCGCGGGCTTCCTCGGTGGCCTCCACGCCGTTGACCAGGTCACCGCGGTAGTTCAGCAAACCGTTGGAGTCGCGGTCCGCGGAGCGCGGCTTCGCGTACTGGCCGGCGATGCGGCCCATCTTCACCACGGGGGTGGAGGCGCCGTAGGTCAGCACGACTGCCATCTGCAGCAGGGTCTTAACGTTGCCGCGCAGGTGCGGCTCGGTGTTCGTCTCGAAGGTTTCGGCGCAGTCGCCGCCCTGCAGCAGGAAAGCCTTGCCCAAGGCCACGTCTGCCAGCTGCTTCTTCAGCTTCTTAACTTCCGGGGCCACCACGATCGGCGGCACGGATTCCAGGATCTTGCGCACGCGGCCCGCGTGGTCCGGATCCCAGCTGGGCTGCTGCTTCGCGTCGCGGGACAGCGCGTCTTCTAATTTCTCCGCCATGTCCGCTGGCAGCGGCGGCAGATCGGGGAGTTCATCTAACGGTGCATCAATAGTCCAAGCCATAGGCAGATCATACTGTATGTGGCCTGTTTCATTGCCATTTAGATCCCTTTCAGCTGCGCGGGGCGCCACGGCTGCGGCCCTTGCGCTGAAGCCCCGGCGGGGCGATTAGGACTGCAGGGCCTCCATGGACAGGCGGTACTTCACCACGTTGAAGCGGGCGTCCGCCAGCGCGTCGTGGGCATTGCTCGGGCTCTCGGGTAGCCGCGGGCGGCCGGCCATCTCCCACAGCTGCTTGAGCTCGTGGGTGAAGCGCGGTAGGTCGGAGGGCAGGCCCGTCATATCGCCCCACAGTTGCGCCAGGGCCACGTGATCGTAGGCGCCCACCCAGGCCCAGAGCTCAGGCCGGTCGCTAGGCTTACCGCGACCGCGGGTGGTGCGCTCGGGAACCAGGAACTCATGCAGTTTGGTGCGCAGCGTCGCGCGATCCATCCACGCCTTGTCTGAGCGCGGGGGCAGCAGCGGCAGCACGTTCTTCTTCACCCACTGCCCTGCCCGGTGCTCGTTGAATTCGGTAGAGACCGCGTAGAACTCGCGGCCGTCCTCAGCCACCACGCCGATGGAGATCAGGTCGATCGTGGAGCCGTCTTCGATGAATTCTGTGTCGTAGAAGTAGCGCACGATTATCCAGTTTAGATCCCTTTGGGTCGCGCTAGGCCGAAGGGGCTCGCTCGCCGCCTGCGGGTGCGCTGTTGCGAGATTGTTGCTGCTCTTCTTGTGGACGCCGCAGTGCCGGCGGGAACAGCACCCAGCCCAGGTAGGGAGTCTTCCCGATCGCATAGCCGACTGCGGAGGCCACCACGCAAGCGCCGATGCCCCACCACAGCTGACCTGCCATGGTGCCCAGGAAGGAGAGCGTTTCCGGGTGTGCCGTGGCCAAGGACCCGGCAATCCCGCCCAGAAGATACAGGCCCAAGGGGTGGAAGACGTAGACCTGCAAGGTGTTGCGGCCGACGAACAGGAACAGGCGGTTTACATGCGGAATCGCGCAGATCCAAACGGAAACGACGATGGCAAACGGCACAGCAGCCAAGGAGCGCACCAGGTCCGTTCCCAGGGTTATAGCCGCAACAGTGGGCGTCCAATCACTAAAAAGTGTCTTAGATAAAGTGCGCATCACGTACTCGGTGCCGAAGAACAACACCGCGCTGCCGATTACCACCCAGGGGCGGAAGGCCTCGCGGGCTAGGCGGAAGAAGAAGTCGCGGTAGTGCAGGCCGATGAAGAACATCGGGGCGTACGTCAGCACGTGGCGGAAGAAAATGTCCTCGCCGCCGCCGAGGAAGGCTCCGACGACCAGCGGGATGCAGGAAACCAGGGTCGCCAGCCACGGCGGCTGCTTGCGCAGCATCCAGGCGAAGATGTTGTAGAGCATCAGGGCGTAGAGGAACCAGAGCCCCACGTTGCCCAGCACCATGGCTTTACCCAAGCCGAGCCAGGAGACATTGCCGTCGATCCGCATGCGCGTCAGCGCGTGGAACGGGTTGAAGACCAGGTAGGGCACCAGCAGGAACCACAATCGGCGGTACCACAGGTCAGCGAAGGAACGTTCTAGAATGCGGTGTGCAAAAAGCCCCGACACCAGGAAGAACAGTGGCATCCGCAGTGGGTCGAGGAAACTAGAGAAATGGCCGAGTCCCGTGTCCTGGCCACCGGGAACACCGGTGACGACGTGCATGATGCACACGCCAATGATGGACAAACCCTTGGCTGCATCAGCCCATTCGACTCTCGCTTTAGTTGCCATAATTCTTATAACAGAATCAGGTTCACACGCGTGAAGTCAAACCAATGAGGGGACGCAAATGCCTGGTGAAAGTCCTACCGAGTAGCTACCAAGAAGCTACCTAGTAGCTATTGAATAGCTAGCTGCGCGGCTCGGAGCCCGGCGGGTAACCCTTGCCAGCCTCGAGGGATTTCTTCACGTCAGCAGCGTAGAAGTCCTTTACATACTCCTGGCCGGACAGTTCGTGGAGGGCCTCCATAATCGCGTCGGTCAGAGCCCTGGCCTGCGCGTAGTCGTCGCCGGCATCGCGGAAATCATCCGGATCGATCGGGTCGCCGACGTACACCCCACAGCGGGCGGGGCGCGGGATCCAGGTGCCGATCGGGTTGGCCTTGTTCGTGTTGATCATGGCCACCGGGTAGACCTTCTGGCCGGATTCCAGGGCGATGCGGGCCAGGCCGGTCTTGCCGCGGTATAGGCGCCCGTCCGGGGAGCGGGTGCCCTCCGGGTACATTCCCAGCAGATCCCCGCGCTCCAGTACCTTCAGGGCGGTGCCCATGGCGGCGTTTTGGGATTCCTTATCCTCGCGGTCGATCGGCACCTGGCCGACGGAGCTGAAGAAGAACTTCTGGATGCCACCGACCAGGCCCGGGGTGGTGAAGTATTCCTTCTTAGCCAGGAAGGTCAGCTGGCGCTTGGATACCAGTGGCAGGTAGAACGAGTCCATCACCGCCAGGTGGTTGGAGGCCAGGATGCCCGCCCCCTCCTTCGGCAGCTTCTCCAACCCCTTGGTGAAGGGGCGGTTGTACACGCGCAGCCACGGGCCAATGAGGATGTACTTGAAAAACCAATACGCCTTGTTCTGCATGTTCTAAAACTTACCGTCCCTTGGTGGCTTCCCTATTCAGCGCCACGCTCAAGCTGCTTGCGCGCCAGCAGCGCCACGCCGATCATACCGGCATCGCCACCCAGCTGTGCGGTTTTCACCTCTGCTACCGGGCGGTGGCCTGCACCGACGATGCTGTAGTTCATCATCGATTCCGCCTGGTCCAGGAACAGGTCCGCGTCGGAGCTGACTCCCCCGCCGATCACGATCAGCTCCGGATCCAGCACGTCCTGCACAAGGGACAGGCCGCGCCCCAGCCACAGCCCCATGTCCTCGATGGCGGCGCGGGCCAGCGGATCGCCCTCCCGGGCCAGGCGCACGATCGCCCGGCCGGAGATCTCCTCCGGGTGCTGGACGTACTCGCGGGTGATGGCCGAATCCGGGTAGCGGCCGGTTGCAATCAGGTCCTGCGCCGTCAGCGCCAGCGCCGAGCCAGAGCAGTAGCGCTCCAGGCAGCCCTGCTTGCCGCAGGGGCACGCCCGCCCGCCGGGCATGACGGTCAGGTGCCCAAACTCCGGGGCGGTGCCGAAAGCTCCGCGGTAGATCTCCCCGTCCACCATCACGGCACCACCGATGCCGGTGCCCAGTGCGAACAGGACCCACGTCCCCGCGTTCTGCGCGGCCCCCAGGTAGTACTCCCCCAGCGCGGCCGAGTTTGCGTCGTGCTCCAGCTCCACCGGCAGCCCTAGCTTCGCGCTCAGCCGTTCGGTCACTTTCGCGTTGCGCCACGGCAGGTGCGGGGCGAAGCGCACCGTATCGCGCTGGGAGTTAATAAACCCCGCCACGGCCAGGCCCACCGCCACAATGCCCTCGTTGCGGCGTTGCAGGCAGCCGATGGCGTGCGCCAGCGCGGTTTCCAGCGCGTACACGCTAGAGGGTGTGGGCAGCTTCTCGATGTCCAGGATCTGCCCGTCCGCGTCCACTACGGCGGCGCGCAGGTTCGTGCCACCGATGTCCACGCCCACGGTTAGGGTCCCAGTCACTAGGCGTTCCACCCTCTCCACTTCGTCTGTGCTTGTCTGTACTCTTCTGTGCCGATTAACCCCCTCATTCTAGCCAGCCGGGCAGCGCATAGAAATTCTGCCGCTACCTTCCCCCGGCCAGCCGGGTCTCAGGCGAAGCTGTGGTGCGGCGGAATGCCGCCGGTTCCGGCCATCACCGCACGGCACTGGTGGCCGAGGACTTCCCAGGTCCACTTCCCCGTCACGTACTCCCTCGCTGCGTTCGATAGCCGCTGGCGCGTGGGGGCGTCACCAAGCAAAGAAGAGATACACCCCACAACGTCATCGAGGTCCCGTGAGTCCACGACCAGCCCGGTCTCCCCATCGATCACCGTCTCAGGCGCGCCGCCGCCATTGCCCGCGACAGTGGCCACTCCGGCGGCCTGCGCCTCCAGGAACACGATGCCGAGGCCTTCCACCGACAGCCCGCCCAGCTGCGTGCGCACCGGCAGCGCAAACACATCGCCGGCCACGAAATGCCCCGGTAGCTCCTCTACATCGACGGCGCCGGTAAAAGTTGTGTTCTTTATGACGCCCAGCCGACGCGCCAGTTTCTCCAACTTCCCGCGGTACGTACCGGGTCCGACGATCAGCAGGTGCGCATCCGGGTGCTCGCGCAGGACGGCGGGCATGGCTCTGACCAGCGTGTCCTGGCCCTTGCGCGGGACCAGGCGGGAAACGGCGACGATGACCTTCTTGTCCCCCAGGCCATAGCGGGCGCGCAGGGTTTCCCGCATGGCTGGGTCCGGGCGGAAAAGGTCGGTGTTCACCCCGCCGGGCATGGGTTCCCAGGCGACGGTGGGGCCAAACGCGGCGGCCATGCGGTTGCGCGCGTAGTGGGAAACGTAGGTCAGGCAGTCCACGGTGTTGCCGATGCGCCGTAGCACCTGGCGGGAGCCGGGGAACATGGACCAGCCGACCTCGTGGCCGTGCGTGGAGGCGACCACGCGGCGAGCTCCCGCTGCACGTGCGGCCTTGGCCATCAGCGCCAGCGGTGCGGCGGCGCCGAACCAGACGGTGTGGATGTTGTGCTCGCGGATCAGCTGCTGCATCTTCCGTGCGGTGGCTGGGGTGGGCAGCATCACGCTGCGCGGCCAGCGAACCACCCGGTAGGACTGTTGCGCGTCGAAGGCGCGGGCATCCTCCGTGTTCTGCGTGGAGGCGAAGACAACGACGTTCTCCGGGTTCAGCGTGGAGAGGTAGTCGCGCACGTAGGTCTGAATCCCGCCGAGGGTCGGCGGGAAGTCGTTAGTTACGACGAGGACGCGCGGGTGGCTCTGCCGGTTTTCTTGGGGCTGGTCTTCCTTGGCCATACGCAAGGATGCTACCGCACGCGCCGTTACAGGCAGGTGCCTTAGTAGCGCGCCGCGCCCTGGATCGGCATGGAGTCCACCGGAACGACCTGGACGGGGATGCCGTAGTCGGAGGCGTGGACGATCTTGCCGTCGCCAATGTACATGCCGACGTGGGTCACGCCCGGGTAGTAGCCGACGATGTCGCCCGGCTGCAGGTCGTTGATGGAGACCGACTGGCCGCCGGCGATCTGGGCGGAGGAGGTACGCGGAATGGACTTGCCCTCCTGCTGGTAAGCCCAGAACATCAGGCCGGAGCAGTCAAAGGCATCCGGGCCGGTGGCGCCCCAGGAGTATGGCGCGCCCAGCTTGGACAACGCTGCGGCAACCACGCCGGTGGCGTTCACCGGACCGTCGGAGCCGGCCTTCTTCTTCAGGTCGCCGAGGAACTGCTCGACGTCCACGTCGATCGGGCCATTGCGGTCGACCCAGCGGCGACGATCCTCCGGGCTCAAGCCGTCCACGGCCTTCATGACCTTGTCCTTCAGCGCATCCAGCTGATCGTTGCGCTCTTCCAGGTCCTTCTTTCGGTCGTTCAGAGTGCGCAGCTGGAAGTCGGCGGTGGCCTTGGAACGGCTGGCCTTGTTCTTCTCGCTGACGGCTTCCTTGAGCTGTTGGCTCAGTGCGGTAACGGTCTCTGCACGCTTGTCGCCGATGGATGCCAGGTAGGAGGAACGCTCAACGGCTGCCTGCGGGCCCTGCGAGCCAACAAAGGCGGAGACGGGATCCACGGTTGCGCCACGGTACATGGCCTTGGACACGCCGGAGACGTTCTTGCGGGAAGCCTCGACGTCGATATTGAGCTTGTCGGCCTTCTTCTGCGCGTCTTCGGCGGACTTGTTGGCCTTGTCCAAGTTCCCTTGCGCCTGGTCGATGTCGATCTTCAGCTGTTCAACCTCGTCGGAGGTCTCGGAGGCGAAGCCGGAGATCTTGTCCACGTGAGCCAGCAGGCCGTCTACGTCCTTAGGGATCGGCGCGTCCAGCAGGCGGTGGATCTCGTCGGCGCGCTTCTGCTCGGCCTTCTTGTCGTCCTTCTTCTCTTCGTGCTGCTGCGGGTTGCCCTGCTGCTGATCCTGCTGCGGATCCGCCGCGGCCTGCGGAAGGGAGGCGCCAACGGCGAGGGTTAGCAAAGCCGCGGTGGCGGTCTTGGCGACGGTGCGGGTGCCGAAGCGGCGATCACGGGAAGAGGAAGACAACACGTTCACGACTGGACTTTCTTTAATTCTCACTGAATCCGGGCCGCCGAACGGCCAGGTAACGTTTATCAACGTTTGATAACGATAGATATTCTGCCACAACAAAGGGCAAAAGTGGGACTGGCCTCAACCGAGTTCCAGCCCCACTCAATCACATGCTCACCAGTTGTCACACCAGCCCCGATCGCATCTGTCGAGCTGGCGAAACGCCGGGTGGGCGTCACTAAAAAATTTTAGAAACGCACCGCGTTGTAAACCGGCATCATGTGCAGGTTGTCGATACGCACCGGGTTGGAGGAGTTCAGTGCGTGGACGATCTTGCCGTTGCCGATGTAGATAGCAACGTGGGAAGCACCGCCGTAGTAGGAGATGACGTCGCCCGGCTGCAGAGCGTTCAGGGAGACCTTCTTGCCTGTGTTAGCCTGTGCGGAGGAGGTACGCGGAATGTTCTTGCCAACCTGGCGGTGAGCCCAGGAGGTCAGGCCGGAGCAGTCGAAAGCATTCGGACCAGATGCGCCCCAGGAGTACGGAGCGCCAACCTTGGACTTCGCGATGTTAGCGATGCGCTGGCCGACGGAGGAAGCAGCAGGCTTCTTAGCAGCCGGCTTAGCTGCAGGCGCTGGAGCGTTGTTGCCACCGGCGGTCAGGTTGGCCTGCTTGAAGTAGGGCTTGATGGTCGGCATCAGGTGGTCCGGGACGTCAACGGTGACGCCGGACGGGGTGTGGGTAACCGGAGCAGCCTGGGCTGCAGCGGGGTTCAGTACAGCGGCGCCCACACCGACAGCGGCGATCATTGCTGCGTTGCGGGGTGCGTTGTTCTTCTTCAGGCTGTGCTTGCCCATATAAGTCCTCAATTACCTTTCAATCCGTTGTCTGGGGTTCGGAACTCTTCCTTCTCCCCTCGCCCGGTAGCTCCTGTGCGCTACCGCGGTGCGGTGAACTCTTTGTCGCTCACCCTTAAGGTCTCGAAAAGATTACGAAATGAACACAAGCCGTGTCCAGCTCTTCGTCAAATATCCTGCGTTTCAGCCGCCGACGTGCCGTTGTTATAAAACTGAGATTTTCTAAACCCTCAAGGCGAACGTGAAAGTTACCAAAGCTTTATAATTCGTTGACCTGCGAATTTGGAAATCGCGGCACTAGCGACTGTTGAAAAATCTCGTTTAGGGTCTCTTAAGGAAGTCTTTTATGTGATCCTCATCACATGCACTGTTACTGGCGTGTTTCTGTCCTGTTATTGACGCCCCTACGACCCCACGGCGCATCACTTCAGCCACCGCTGTCCTACCCGCCCGCTAGACTTACTCCCCGTGTCCCCTACCCAGCCTCACTCTCCAGATGAATCATCAAGTCTGCACAGCGGCAAGCTGCGCCTAGATCTACAGCAGACCCTTGAGAACTGCATCGTCATCGATATTGAAACCACGGGGCTACGGCCGCAGGATGAGCGAATCATTGAGATCGCCGCCTTGCGTATCTGCGACGGCGACCTCCAGGATCAGTTCACTACCCTGCTCAACCCGCATCGCAACGTGCCTCAGGAAATCACAGACCTCACGGGCATCTCCGACGGTCTGCTGGCCGACAAGCCCAGCTTCGCCGAGATTCTGCCGGGCTTGCTGGCTTTCCTCCGGGATGCGTCAGGATCGGCCGCAGCCTCGGCCCCAGCCTCGACACCAAGCATGGGGACTCCGCGCCTAGTAGGACACAATGTCTCCTTCGACTTCTCTTTCCTCCAACACGAGATCCTCCGCGCCCAGCTGGGCGATGTCGCCCCAGCCCCGGACCCCGTTATCCCTCCATACACCCCGCGCCTGGTGTGCACTGCGGAGGCTTCCCGCTCGCTCATCCCCAGAGAGTCGGTGGGGCGCTATCGGCTGGGAAACGTGGCGTCATACCTTAAAGTCCCCCACCGTCCGCTACACCGCGCAATGAGCGACGCCCTAGCCACCTACGACGTCCTGCGGGCGCTGTCGGCGCACTAAAGCCCTCCGGGCGCTGCCGGCAGCTTCCTAACTCTTGACAGCAAAAATCCCGCCCACCGAATGGTGGACGGGATTTCCTCGAGCCTTATGTGAGAGCAGTTGAGTTAGCTCGAATGGAGACTACTTGTCGAGCTCCTCGTGGCGACGACGGTTCTCCTCGTTCAGTCGCTCGAACATTTCCTTCTGCTCCGCGTGGTTGGCCTTCTCGATGCGCTCGGCCTTCTCCGCGATCTCCGGGGAATCCGGGGTGAAGAAGCTGCCGCGGCCAGGCTGGCCGGCTGCGCCGAGCTCGTTCATGGTCTTCGGAACATATGCACCCTGGTACTCCAGCGGGATCGGGTGGCCGTGCTCGTCGACCGGGCCCAGCGGCTGGTGAACCTCGATGAAGCCACCGGAAGGCAGCTGGCGAATGGTGCCAGTCTCGATGCCGTGCTCCAGAACCTCGCGGTCGTTACGCTGCAGGGAGATGCACAGGTGGTAGGTGATGAAGTACGCGATCGGCGGCAGCAGCACCAGGCCGATACGGCCTACCCAGGTCATCAGGTTCAGCGAGATCGTGAAGTGCAGTGCAACCAGGTCGTTACCACCGGAGATGGTCAGCAGCACGTAGAAGACCAGTGCCATGACACCCAGTGCGGTACGAACCGGCACGTCGCGCGGACGCTGCAGCAGGTTGTGGTGGGCGTCATCGCCAGTCATCTTCTGCTCGATCCACGGGTAAGCGAACAGCAGCACAACCAGGCTGCCCAGCAGCAGAGCTACCCAGAACACAGCCGGAATGGTGTAGTTACCGAGGTAGAGCTCCCATGCAGGCATGACACGTGCAGCACCGTCAGTCCACAGCATGTAGATATCCGGCTGGGAACCGGCGGAAACCTGCGACGGGTTGTACGGGCCGAGGTTCCAGATTGCGTTGATCTGGAAGAGACCAGCCATCAGAGCGACGACACCGAAGGTGATCAGGCCGAAGGAAGCAGCCTTCAGACCGAACACCGGCAGAATACGTACGCCGACAACGTTGTTCTCAGTACGACCCGGTCCAGGGAACTGGGTGTGCTTCTGGTACCAAACCAGTGCCAAGTGGGCGGCGATCAGGGCCAGCAGGATGCCCGGGATCAGCAGCACGTGGGCGATGTACAGGCGAGGAATGATGATCTCACCCGGGAAGTCGCCAGCGAACATGATCCAGTGCAGCCAGGTACCGATGATCGGCAGACCAACGATGATGGCGGACATAATGCGCAGACCAACACCGGAGAGCAGGTCGTCCGGCAGGGAGTAACCCATGAAGCCCTCTGCCACGGACAGCAGCAGCAGGACACAACCGATGATCCAGTTAGCCTCACGTGGCTTGCGGAATGCACCGGTGAAGAAGATGCGCATCATGTGAACCATGATGGACACTGCGAACAGCAGTGCAGCCCAGTGGTGGACCTGGCGGATGAACAGGCCACCGCGAACCTCGAACGAGATGTCCAGTGCGGTGTGGTAGGCGGCGGACATCTCCACACCGTTGAGCGGTGCGTAGGCGCCGTCGTAGATCACCTTCGACATGGACGGATCGAAGAACAGCGTCAGGTAGACACCGGACAGGATCAGGATGATGAAGGAGTACAGCGCGATCTCACCGAGCATGAAGGACCAGTGAGTCGGGAATACCTTGTTAATTTGCGGGCGGATCAGGCCGGAGGCAGTGTACCGCTCGTCGATGTTGTTGGCCGCTTTAGCAGCGCGGCTCTGTTGTTTAGTGGTCATGAACGACGCTCCCAGAATGCCGGGCCGACAGGCTCGATGAAGTTACGGTCGGCGTACATGTATCCCTCTTCGTCGACCGAGATCGACAGCTCAGGCAGGGCGCGAGCTGCCGGTCCAAAGATCGGCTTACCGTGCTGCAGTGCATCGAACTGAGATTGGTGGCACGGGCAGAGGATGCGGTTAGTTTGCTGCTCATACAGGGACGTAGGGCAACCGATGTGAGTACAAATCTTCGAGTAAGCGAAGTAATCGCCGTAGTGGAAGTCCTCCTGGCCCTCACGCAGAATCGCCTTGTCAGCGTCCTCCGGGCGCAGGCGGATCAACATTACGGCGTTGCGCGAGCCGTGGATGGAGTGCATGTGCTCCTCGTAGACGTCACGGTTCTTGTCGAACTTGTCACCATCGTTGACCATGTCCTCAGTCAGCGGAAACACGGTCTCCATGGAGGCTGCGTCCAGATCCTCCGGGCGCATGCGGATCAGGCGAGACACGCCCTTGGTGCTGTAGTGACCGTCGTGCTCCTCGGCGATTGCGCCGGTGTCGCGGCCCAGGTAAACCTTCTCGCCCTGCTCCACCAGCGTCCAGCCGGTGGTCCAGAGGGTACCGTCGCCCTGAATACCCATGGCCTTGGCCTTCCAGGGGTTCTTAACGATGCCGCCCAGCGGCAAAGCGATAACCAGGCCAGCCAGAACCGCACCGGTACCGGCCAGACCGGCGATAACCGGGCGGCGGCCCAGGGTGGAGGTCTTCCAGGAGTCGTTCAGTAGAGCGACCAGGGTACGGCGGTCGACTTCCTCAGACGGGCCGTCGTGACGGGTCTGAACCGAAATCTCTTCCGGAACAAAGTTCTTGGTGTAGGCAACGATGGCCGCACCGAGCAGGGTGATGCTCAGACCGGACGTGATGCCCAGCAGCGGGGTGTAGACCGAGTAGAGCCACAGGCCGTCCTCTTCCAGACCCTTGTGCTCCCAGGGCCAGAACAGGTAGACACCGATGAAAGCGATGCCGAACAGGATCGACAGAGCCAGCAAAATGGTGACCTTGCTGCTCGCACGCTTCTCAGCGGGATCGTTGGCGATCGGGAAGCGTTCCTTGCGGTATGCAACCGTCACGCCGTCGAGCTCGGTACCCAGGCGGGCGAGCTCGTCGTTATTCATCTTCGACAGCTCTTCGTTGCTGTACTTCCTGTTGTTCTCACTCATGACCGCGATCCAATCCACATAGCGAAGGCAACGAGAACCACGATGCCGATAAACCACATGACCATGCCCTCAGTCACCGGGCCGATACCGCCCAGGCCGAAGCCACCCGGGTTAGGGGTTTCCTCAGCCGACTTGATGTAGGCAATGATGTCCTTCTTCTCGTCAGCGGTCAGCTGGCGATCGGAGAACTTAGGCATGTTCTGCGGACCCGTCAGCATGGCCTGGTAGAGCTCCTGCTCGTTGGCCGGTGCCAGCGGCGGAGCGTACTTACCACTGGAAAGTGCGCCACCCTTACCGGTGAAGTTGTGGCAAGATGCACAGTTCAGGCGGAACAGATCGGAACCACGGGCAACGTCGGCCGGGTCGATCTTGCCATCCTTGTTGTTGGCGCCACGCAGGGACTCCATGGCGATCTCGCCGTTAGCATCGCGGACGATGCCCGGGCCGCCACCGTTAGCGTTAACGTATGCGGCCAGCGCTAGTGCCTGCTGCTCGGAGTAGCGCGGGGGCTTACGCTTGGCCTGCGCCTCGTTGCGCAGCATCGGCATACGGCCGGAGTGCACCTGGAAGTACACGGAGCCTTCGCCGACGCCGATCAGGGAAGGACCGCGATCCTTCACGCCCTGCAGGTTTGCACCGTGGCAGGTGATACAAGCAACCTCGTAGATTTCCTTACCCTGCTGTGCCAGCTCTTCCGTGCTCTGCTCGGCAACGGCGTTCTGTGCATCGGGGGTCAATGCGTTGGCGAGGAAGCCCGCGCCCGTGAGCGCGAACAGCAAAGCCAACGCGCCGGCGAAGGCCTTGCGGACCTTCCGGCGGCGGCGTGCCTTAGCGGCACTGCCCTTCGAACCACTGGAGCCTTGCTCCGTGGTTGCGTTGGTGGAGTTGATATCCATCTTGTTCCCTTATTTGTTAGTCAATGGAATTGCGATGGGCTGTAGGCCGACTCTCTTCTTAGGGAGAAGAACCGACCTGGCCGGCCTACTGAATGAAGTAAATGGTGATCCACAGGCCGATCCACACAACGTCGACGAAGTGCCAGTAGTAGGACACAACGACGGCGGCGGTGGCCTGCGCCGGGGTGAACTTCGACTTCGCGGTCCTCAGCAGCACCACGAGGAAGGCGATAACACCGGCGAGCACGTGCGCGCCGTGGAAGCCTGTCGTGATGAAGAAGACCGATCCGTAGACGGATCCGGGGATGGTGGTTCCGTGCTGCACCAAGTGGACATACTCGTAGCCCTGGCCGATAAGGAAGATAGTTCCCAGCAGCGCGGACAATGCGTACCACTTGCGTAGCGCGAAGACGTCACCCCTCTCCGCTGCGAAGACGCCCCACTGAGCAGTGAACGAAGAACTGATCAGGATGACCGTAATCGTTGCCGCGAACGGCACATTCAGCTCGGTGGGCTCGGACGGCCAATCGCCGCCAGAGTTGGCCTTGGACACGAAGTACATCGCGAACAGGCCAGCGAAAAACATCAATTCCTGAGACAGGAACACAATCGTGCCGACACTGACCATGTTGGGTCGGTTCAGTGTCGCAACACGTTGTGGTGCTGCCATACCTGGGTTTTCAACTGCGCTCGTCACGCATAACAGTATGGCCGTTTCAAGCCCGATAGTCGATTCACTTCGGCGGTTTTCTGGAAGCAATCTGTAAAATCGCAGGTGAAACCTTGGATAAACCTGAAAGCCAACCCCGTAAGGGGCTAGTGGGAACTTTTCCATCCCCGGATCCGACGAGTCACATAACGACAGGTCAAATGCCACTTTCGTCAAGGGCTGACACACCGACCACCCCGCTATGGGGCTAGCCGCCCTCCATCCCCCCCGACGCTCCCCCGACAGCCTTTCCCGCAGAACCGGCCCCTCGGGCCGCGCCTACCCAAAGGCCTCCGCGCCCCCCACGCGCCTAATAGACTGGTTAGTACAGTATGTATTTACTCAGTGTGCCGATGCGCGGCACAGGTTCCTGACAGAAAGGTGCGTCGAAGCAGCTATGTCCCCCACTACCCCACGTTCCGTAGAAACCAGCGGCCTTAGCCCCGAGCAACTACCGCCGAGCTACTTCACCTGGCCCGGCCTGCTCGGGCGACTCGGCAAGGGCCAGGAGCTCAGCGAGGCCCAGGTTCGCTGGGCGATGAACGAGATCATGGAGGGCAACGCTACCGACGCGCAGATCGCCGCCTTTGCCTTCGGCATCCGCGTGCGCGGCATCACCGCGGCCGAGCTGGCCGCTGCAGCCGAGACGATGACTAGCTTCGCCACCCCTGTGGACTTCTCGGACGTCCCCAACTGTGTAGACATCGTGGGCACGGGCGGCGACGGCCACCACACTGTCAACATTTCCACCATGGCTTCCTTCGTGGTCAGCGCCGCGGGCGTGCCGGTGGTTAAACACGGCAACCGCGCCGCCAGCTCCAAGTGCGGCGGTGCAGACATGTTGGAGGCCCTGGGCTTGGACATCGAGCGCTCCCCCGAGGCCATCCGCCAGGATGCGCACGAGACGGGCTTCGCCTTCATGTTTGCAAAGACCTACCACCCGGCGATGCGTTTCGCCGGCCCCGTGCGCAGCCAGCTGGGCGCCCCCACCATCTTCAACTTGCTGGGCCCCATGACCAACCCCGCGTACCCGAAGTTCGGCCTGATCGGCTGCGCTTTCAAGGAGTTCATGCCCATCATGGGCGGCGCGTTCGCCCGCCAAGGCAGCCGCGTTCTCGTGGTGCGGGGCATGGATGGCATGGACGAGATCTCTGTGTGCACTCCTACCGAGGTCGTTACTGTGGACGCCAACGGCCGCACCGACGAGGAAGTCATCAACCCTCGCAACGTCGGCCTCGACTTCTACGAGGACGGCAGCCTGGTCGGCGGCGACGCACAGTACAACGCGGACGTGGCCGTGCGCCTGATGAAGGGTGAGATCTCCGGCGCTATCAAGGATGCTGTCTTGATTAACGCCGCTGGCGCCCTGACGGCCGTGCGGGGCTGGGAGGAGAAGGGCTTCCAGGAGACTCTGCGCGAGCAGGTGCAGATCGCCCGCGAGGCTCTGGAATCCGGCGCCGCCCTCAAGCAGATGGAAAAGATCATCGGCAAGGAATTCTGATCTAGTGGCGCCTGAGGGCGTCACTAAATAAGAGAACTCCCCCTCCGAGCCCGGTCCTAAAGACTGGCGGAGGGGGAGTTTTTAGTGAAGTGTGAAGTTTAGTGCTTCTCCGGCGGCAGGCCGTACTGCAGGTTCAGCATCGTGGTGGCCCAGATCAGCATGACGGCACCGAAGGCGACCAGCCACAGGTGCCACCATGCCAGACCGGCGCCCATCACGACGATGGAGACGGTCATCCAGAACGGCCAGATGGAGCTTGCGGAAAAGAAGCCCAGCACTCCCTCGCCGTCCTCGATCTCTGCCTCTTCCCAGTCGTCCGGACCGATGTCGGTCTTGGAGGCGGTCAGGTGGAGGTAACCACCGAGCATGAAGGCCAGCAGGGTGGCCATGACCAGGCCGGTGCCACCAGCCCACTCAACACCCATGACGTTGCCCGAGTCCTCCACGGAGGAGGTGACGATGAAGTAGAACACCGTGACTACAACGAAGAAGGTACCGATAGCGTAGAAAAGCTTTGCACCAGAGTTCATTTGCTTATCTCTCTTCCTTAATTTCCCTTAGCGCTCCGCTGTTTAAGCGGCGTTGCGGTCCTTGTAGTTCTCGTTCGGAGTACGGGTGCCGGTGCGGTCGGACTCGAACGGGTGGGTGGAGGTTGCGTAGCCTTCCTCACCGATGGCCTTCAGCGCCTCGGAGTTCGGAGCCTCCGGGTTGTCCTTACGGAACTGGATGTACTGCTCGAACTTCTCCGGGGAGACAACGCGCAGCTCGAAGTTCATCATCGCGTGGTAGGTACCGCACATTTCAGCACAGCGGCCGACGTATGCGCCTTCCTCGTCGATGGACTCAACCTGGAAGCGACGCTCGGAGCGGTTCTCGCTCGGGTGCGGGAACACGTCGCGCTTGAACAGGAACTCCGGGATCCAGAAGGAGTGGACAACGTCGGCGGAAGCCAGATCGAACTCGATCGGGGTGCCGGACGGAACGACCAGAACCGGAATCTCCTGGGTGGTGCCCACGGTCTCGATCTTGTTGTAGTGCAGGTAGCTGAGGTCATCCTTGGAGTTGCCGTGGATCGGGCCCGGGATCTGGTCGCCGTGCTCGTCCAGGTTCTTCGCAGGCTTCTTGGACTCCTCTGCGCGGGCCTGTGCCTTCTCGTCGACACCCTTGTACTCCTGGCCGCCGTTCAGCTCGGAGGCGATCTCCCGGTAGCCGAACTTCCAGTTCCACTGGTAGCCGGTCACGTCGACGACGACCTTCGGATCCTTATCCAGAGCCGTTGCGCGGTCCTGCGCCTGAACGTTGAAGAAGAATAGGCCACAGACGATCAGAACCGGCAGGGTGGTCAGAACCAGCTCCAGCGGAACGTTGTAGCCGGTCTGGCGCGGGAACTCGTCCTCGCCGCGCTTCTCGGCCTTCTTGGCGCTAGACCTACCCATGTTCACAAACAGCAGCACCCACATGATGATGCCGATGATCCAGGCGACGACCCAGACCCACACCCACAGGTTGCCCATTTCCTTGGACTCCGGGGTGATGCCCTTCGGCCAGCCCATGCGCAAGAAGTTAAAGAAACCGTTCTCCGGCGGGGCGACAGTACAGCCGGAAAGAACCAGGCCAGCTAGGCCCAGTACACCGGCGAGGCCAATACGGCGAGTCAAACCGTGCTTATTTCGCTGTTCCACGCGAGTTTGCCTTCCTCATTCACACGTCACTTTGCGTTGTAGGCCTTGCGGTCCGTCGCGCGCCTGCAGTTCGCGCGCGATAGATAGATCTACAACCACTTCACTTAAAGAACCTTAGACCATTAACAGGACATTGCCACCATCGCGGAACGGGATTTTCCCTTTTCGGGGTTGGCGGCTACCCACATTGCCCCCACACGGGTTAGGCGGGAGCCCGCGCAGTGCGTGGCTCCCGCCTTTGTAGAGGTTCTTGGGGTGCTCTCCCCTGGCACTCTAGAGCGCCCTAGAACTTGTTCATCTCAATCACTCCGGCACCGCCGATGTTGCGCAGGTTTGCGCGGGCCAGGTCGACCATGCGCCCCACGCCACCCTCGAATACGGTGCGCGTTGCGGAGCGGGAGAAGCCCATCATCATCTCCCAAGTGATGTTCGGCGGTAGGCTCAGCGCGTTCGGGTCGGTAACCACATCAACCAGCACCGGGCCGTCGTAAGCCAGAGCTTCCTTAATACCGCTCTCCACGTCCGCCGGATCCTCGATGCGGATCGCCTTAATTCCGATGGCTTCCGCGATCTTGGCGAAGTTCACGTGCTCGTGGTCGGTTTCGTGCTCGGGCAGTCCAGCGACCATCATCTCCAGCTTCACCATGCCCAGCGAGGAGTTATTAAAGACCACGATGTTGACCGGGAGGTCGTGCAGCTTGGCGGTCAGCAGCTCGCCCATGAGCATCCCCAGGCCGCCGTCGCCGGAGAAGGAGATCACCTGGCGGTCGCGGTCCGCGGCCTGCGCACCCAGCGCCTGCGGCAGCGCGTTGGCCATGGTGCCGTGGCGGAACGAGCCGATTTCTTCACGCTTGCCGTTCGGCGTGATGTAGCGGGCACCCCAGACGTTGCACATGCCGGTATCGATAGTGAAGATGGCATCTTCAGCCGCCAGGCGGTCGATCGTGTCCGCCAGGTACTCCGGGTGGATAGGCTTCGACTTGCCCGCCTTCTTGGTGTAGGCGTCCACCACGTGGTTCAGCGCCCGCGCGTGGTTGCGCAGCTGCTTGTCCAGGAACCTGCGGTCGGTCTTTTCCTCGATGTGCGGCAGGATCGTGTCGATCACCGCCCCGACGTCGCCGACCACGGGGTAGTCGATGGTGGTGCGGCGGCCGATGTGGGAGCCGTCGATGTCGACCTGCGCCACGTTGCCGGTCGGCAGGAAGTCGGTGTACGGGAAGTCGGTTCCCAACAGGATCAGCAGGTCAGCGTCGTACATCGCGTCGCGCGCCGCACCGTAGCCCAGCAGGCCGGACATGCCGACGTCGAATGGGTTGTCGTACTGGATGTGCATCTTGCCACCGAAGGCGTGGCCGACCGGGGACTTAATCTTCTCTGCCAGCTCGAGCACTTGCTCTCGAGAGTTTTTGACGCCCTCACCGCAGAACAAAGTGACGGTTTCGGCATCGTTGATGGCCTTGGCCAGGCGGGCTGCTTCCTCGGCATCCGGGTACAGCACGGGGCGCCCCTTGGCGTACACCGAGTCGATGAAGCCTTCCTCCTCGATTTCCTGGGAGGATACGTCGCCAGGGATGACCAGCACGCTGACACCCTTTCCGGCCAGCGTGGACTGGATGGCGTGGTGCAGCACCTTTGGCCCCTGCGCTGCGGAGTTCACCATCTCGCAGTAGCCGGAGCACTCCTGGAAGATCTGCTCGGGGTGAGTTTCCTGGAAGAACTGGCTGCCGATCTGCACGCTCGGGATGTGGGAGGCAATGGCCAGCACCTTCGCACCATTGCGGTGGGAATCATAAAGGCCCTGGATCAGGTGGGTATTGCCGGGACCGCAGGAGGCGGCACACACGGCTAAATCGCCAGTGACGAGGGATTCCGCGCCGGCGGCGAAAGCCGCGGCTTCCTCGTTGCGCACGTGGATCCATTCGATGGAGGACTGACGAACCTCATCGACGATCGGGTTGAGGCTATCGCCCACCAGCCCGAAGATTCGCTTAACGCCCTGTTTTTCTAGAGTCTTTACCAGCTGTGATGCGAAATTTTTTGCCATGCCTCCTAGGCTACGCGGAGCTATAGAACAGTGCATGGATCGCTGAACAGTCTCACAGAAGTGAAATTATGTAATGCACATCACTCAGGTGCTAGATAGCCCGTGTGCTCAATAACCCCATGTACTTAATAACTCAGTCTTAAAACGGTCTGCTCTCCGCCGTGGCAACTAGCTCACCTCCACCCCATCCGCGTAAAGTCAGAACGCATGTGTGGATTGCTTGGAATCATTGCGGCGAACGGCGCCGCGGAAAATTTCGTTGAGGCTGTAGAGGGCGCACTCCCTTGCATGCACCACCGTGGCCCGGACGATAGCGGCACGTGGCACGACCAAGATGTCGTCTTCGGCTTCAACCGACTATCCATCATCGACTTGGAGCACTCGCACCAGCCCCTGCAGTGGGGCCCGGAGGGCGAGGAAAACCGCTACGCGCTGACGTTTAACGGTGAGATCTACAACTACGTCGAGCTGCGCGAGGAGCTCAAGGAAGCTGGCTATACCTTTAATACTGAGGGCGACGGCGAGACCATCGTGGTGGGCTTCCACCACTGGGGCGCCGACGTGGTGAACCACCTGCGCGGCATGTTCGCCTTCGCTGTGTGGGATTCCAAGGAAAAGAAGCTGTTCCTGGCTCGCGATCAGTTCGGCATCAAGCCGATGTATGTCGCTACCACCGAGGCGGGCACCGTCTTCGCCTCGGAGAAGAAGTGCATCCTGTCGATGGCAGAGGCCCTTAACCTGAACCTGGATCTGGATATCCGCGCTATTGCGCACTACACCGATCTGCAGTACGTCCCGGAACCAGAGAGCCTGCACAAGAACATCCGCCGCCTGGAATCTGGCAGCTACGGATTCGTCACCCCTGGCGGGAAGATCGAGGAAACCCGCTGGTTCGAACCTCGCTTCCCCGTGAAGAAGGTCGCAGCTGGCGACGAGGAGGCCGTATTCCAGCGTATCGCCGAGGCCCTGGAGGATTCCGTGGCCAAGCACATGCGCGCGGACGTCACGGTCGGCTCCTTCCTGTCCGGCGGCATCGACTCCACCGCCATCGCCGCGCTGGCCAAGCGTCATAACCCGGATCTACTGACTTTTACCACCGGTTTCGAGCGGGAGGGCTACTCCGAGGTCGACGTTGCCGCGGAATCTGCCGCCGCCATCGGCGCCGAGCACATCGTGAAGGTTGTCAGCCCCGAGGAGTACGCCGAGGCTATCCCGAAGATCATCTGGTACCTGGACGATCCAGTAGCCGACCCGTCGCTGGTGCCGCTGTATTTCGTGGCGCAGGAGGCCCGCAAGCACGTCAAGGTGGTGCTCTCCGGCGAGGGCGCCGACGAGCTCTTCGGCGGCTACACCATCTACAAGGAGCCGCTGAGCCTGGCACCTTTCGACAAGATCCCCTCCCCGCTGAAGCGCGTGCTGTCCAGCGTGGGCAACGCACTGCCCGAGGGCATGCGCGGCAAGTCCCTGCTGCAGCGCGGCACCATGTCGATGGAGGACCGCTACTACGGCAACGCGCGCTCTTTTAACTACCAGCAGCTAGAGCGCGTACTGCGCGAGATCCGCCCCGAGTGGGATCACCGCGAGGTCACGGCGCCGATCTACGCGAAGTCAAAGGACATGGACCCGGTCGCCCGCATGCAGCACCTGGACCTGTTCACCTGGATGCGTGGCGACATTCTGGTGAAGGCCGACAAGATCAACATGGCAAACTCCCTGGAGCTGCGCGTGCCGTTCCTGGATAAGGTCGTCTTCGACGTGGCGGAAACCCTGCCCCACGAGCTCAAAATCTCCCATGGCACCACCAAGTACGCGCTGCGCAAGGCGCTGGAGCGCATCGTGCCGCCGCACGTTCTGCACCGCAAGAAGCTGGGCTTCCCGGTGCCGATGCGCCACTGGCTGGCCGGCGACGAGCTCTACGGCTGGGCCAAGGAGAACATCGAGGCCTCGCAGACCGACCACATCTTCAACAAGGCAGAGGTCCTGAAGATGCTGGACGAGCACCGCGTGGCGATGAACACCGGCTCCGGGCCGGACCACTCCCGCCGACTGTGGACCGTCATCGCCTTCATGGTCTGGCACGGCATCTTCGTCGAGGATCGCATCGATCCACAGATCGACCAGCGCCAGTACCCGGTCAACCTCTAGAGCTCGCCCCTAGAGCCAACCTCTAGAGCCCGCCGCCCCGCTCTAGACGCTAGAGACCCGAAAACGCCCCCGAGGGAATTCATCCCTAGGGGGCGTCATTAATTAGAGCAGCTAGAGCCGCTTAGCTGAAGGAATCACCACAGGCACAGGAACCGGTAGCGTTCGGGTTGTCGATGGTGAAGCCCTGAGACTCGATGGTGTCCGCGAAGTCGATCTTCGCACCCATCAGGTACGGGGAGGACATGCGATCCACAACCAGGTTCACACCGTCGTACTCGTCGACCAGATCGCCGTCCAGGGAACGATCATCGAAAAACAGCTGGTAGCGCAGGCCAGCGCAACCGCCAGGCTGCACTGCGATACGCAGGGAAAGATCGTCGCGGCCCTCCTGTGCCAGCAGGGCGCTGGCCTTCTGCTGGGCAGCCTCGGTCAGCTCCACACCGGTGACCTTCTCTGGAGCAGTCATGTTGGTCCTCCTCAATAAATGACCGAATTTTTGAATTGGCTTTGCTCACAAGCTACGCCTCATTGTTCCACAACGCCACTACCCTCTTGGGTTATTCCCGCGACAGCGATATTTCTCCGCGTTCCCGCGCTAGTGTTTTTGGTTTTGTTCCCCTGCTCTCCTGCTCTAGCCTGTTACATGTGAAAATGCCATGGAAGAAGCAGGAAAAGGTCGCCGACTCAGCCGAGGATCAGGTCTCGCCACAGGATGCCGATGCGTCGGCTGAGGTAGACAGCGACGCAGACGGTGGCGTCACTAAGGAAAAGAACTCCAAGGCCTTTACGCCGAAGAAGGGCAAGGCCACCCCGAAGCGCAACGAACAGGAGCGCAAGCACGGCGTGCGCCGCAGCGCCTACACCGCCCCCGCCACTCCAGGCGAGGCGCGCAAGCAGCGCAAGGAGCTCAAGGCCTCCATGTCCAAGGAGGAATACAAGGCCATGAAGCAGCGCCAGAAGGACGAGGCGAACCGCGAGCGACGCCGCGCCAACCAGCGCATGATGGCCGGCGACGAGGATTACCTCATGGACCGCGACAAGGGGCCGGAAAAGCGCTTCGTCCGCGACTGGATCGATTCCCGCCGCTACATGATGAACTTCTTCCTGCCGCTGGCGCTGCTGGTCATCGTCATCATGATCTTCGGCATGTCCAACCCGAACATCGCCAACCTGGCTTCGCTGGTGATGATGGTCGTGTTCCTCATCATGATCGGTGAGGGCATTTGGCTCGGCCGCCGCATTAACCGCGAGGTCAACGAGCGCTTCCCTGACAACCCGCACGGCAAGTTCAGCCTGGGTCTGTATGCGTTCACCCGCGCCACGATGATTCGCCGCCTGCGCACCCCTGCCCCGCAGAAGCAGATCGGCGACAGCGTTTAAAAGCCGACAACGTTTAGACTGAAACCCATGGCTTCTACGACCTCGGCTTCTACCACCTCCGCCCCGAACTTCCCGCCTATCGTCCCGCCGGACGAGGCCACTCGCAGTCGAGCCGATCAGCTGCGCACCTCCGCGCCGACGAAGGCCGGCATTCCGGCTGGTTCGCTGGGAAGGCTGGAGGGGGTCGCCACCTGGATCGCCGCCTGCCAGGGTTCCGCCCCCGCCGAGGTTCTGAACGCGGCGCGCCTGGTTGTGGTTACCGGCGAGCACGGGGTGGCCGAGGCGCACCCGGAGATCTCCGCCCTGCCGTACGACTTCAATGCCCAGGTGCGCCAGAACCTGGCCGATGCGACCGCTCCGATTGTGGATGCCTGCAGGTCCGCACGGGTTTCTCTTTCTATTATTGACGCCACGTTGGGTACCCCCTCCGGTTCCATCGACACCGCGGACGCTTTGAGCCCCGAGGATTATGTAAGGCACCTGCGGCGCGGCATGCGTTTCGCCGACCAGGAGGCGGACAAGGGCACGCAGGTGCTGCTGCTGGGTGATCTGGGGCGGGGGCTTACCACGGTGGCCGCTGCGGTGATTGGCAGCGTGTGCAACGTGGAGCCGGTGAAGATCATCGGCCGGGGTTCCGGCATCGATGACGAGGCGTGGAAGACGAAGGTGGCGGTGATCCGCGATGCGATGTTCCGCGTGCGCGATGATAAGGCGGTGGCCTCGCGGGCGCTGCAGCAGATCGGCTCGGCCGACCTGGCGGTGATGGCGGGGATTCTGGCGCAGGCGGCGGTGCGCCGCACGCCTGTGATTTTCGACGGCGTAGGGGCGGCTGCGGCGGCACTGTGCGCGCAAATGCTGGCGCCGGGGGCCGCCGCGTGGTGGCTGGCGGCTTCGGCGGGCACGGAGCCCGCTGCCCTCCCGGCGCTCAATGCGCTCGGCTTGGAGCCGCTGCTGGATCTGCAGCTCGGCACCGGCCAGGGGCTGGGCGCCGTCCTGGCCTTGCCGATGGTGCGTTACGCGGTGGCTGCCTGCTCCACCAGCGTGTAGAGCCAGCCGTGCTTGTCGGCGACGCGGCCGTTCTGGATGCCCGTCAGCTGCTCGCGCAGGCGCATGGTCACCGGACCGGTCTGGCCGCCGTTGACCTGGAATTCGCCGGACTCGTCCTTCACGGTGCCGACCGGGGTGACGACGGCTGCGGTGCCGCAGGCGAAGGCCTCGGTCATGGCGCCGGACTTCGCGGCTTCCTTCCACTCGTCGGTGGAGATGCGGCGCTCCTCTACCTTGTAGCCCAGGTCGCGCGCCAATTCCAGCAGGGAGAGGCGGGTAACGCCCGGCAGTAGCGAGCCGGAGAGTTCCGGGGTGACCAGCGTGACATTTTCGGCGCCAGCGCCGACGGCCTCGCCTTCGCCGCCATCCTCGCTTCCGAAGACGAACGCCAGGTTCATGCCGCCCATCTCTTCGATGTACTTGTGCTCGGTCGCGTCCAGCCATACCACCTGGTCGCAGCCTTCCTTCTCTGCGGAAGCCTGTGCCGCCAGAGAGGCCGCGTAGTTACCGGCGAACTTCGCAGCACCGGTACCGCCGGGTGCGGCGCGGGTGTAGTCAGTGGACAGCCAGACGCTCACCGGGTTGATGCCGCCGGAGAAGTAAGCGCCCGCCGGGGAGGCGATCACGAAGTAGGTGTAGCTGCTAGCCGGGTGCACACCCAGGCCAACCTCACGGGAGATCATGAAGGGACGCAGGTACAGGGATTCTTCGCCTCCGCCCTGCGGAACCCAGCGCTGGTCGATGTCCACGATCTGGCGCAGGGATTCCAGGAACAGCTCCTCCGGCAGCTCCGGCATGGCCATGCGGGCGGCGGAGTTCTGGAAGCGGCGGGCGTTCTGCTCCGGGCGGAAGGTGACGATCTTGCCGCCTTCGCCGCGGTAGGCCTTCAGGCCTTCGAAGATGGCCTGGCCGTAGTGGAACACGCTGCATGCCGGGTCCATCTGGATCTGCTGGTAGGGCTCCACGCGGGCGTTGTGCCAGCCATCCTCGGCGTTCCAGTCGATGGCGACCATGTGGTCGGTGAAGTACTTGCCGAAGCCCGGGGCAGCGAGGATCTCGGCGATCTTCTCGTCGGTCACCGGGTTCTGGGTGCGGGTGACGCTGAACTCCACCTGGGAGCTCTGCTGGGCCTTCTGGGTCTGGGAGTTTGCCTCTGGAGTAGTCATGAGTCCCAGACTACTCTGCCGCTACAAAAAAGTGTGAGGAGGCTAACAATTTCTTGGGGGTGGTTACTCCCGTCGATCTGCCGGCAGACGATTCTGGGTAGAGTGAAACCAGCGAATTAACACTTTAGAAAGACTTGCAAGATTCATAAGGACATCAAGGAGCAGTCGAACCCCCTATGACCGCCACCAATTCTTCCTCCCCCATCGCCGGCCTGCCGTCCCGCGGTTTCGTTCCGCAGATGTCGCTGGTACACACCGATTCCACGCTCGAGGACAGCGGCACTGTTACCCCGTCGGTCATCGACACGCTGGTCATCCCAGTCTTCGAAGGTGAGGCTGGACTGGAGCTCACTGGCGCTCCTATTGACGCCCTCACGGCCGAACAGCAATTGGAAATGTGGAAGCTACTTATTTCCGTTGGCGCGAAGGGCACCGCTGGTGAGGTGACGGTGGTCCCCAACCTCTCGGCCGAGCGCCGCAGCGAGGTCGTCTCCACCGGCAACCTGTCCGCCCAGGTGCAGGAATCCACCGTGGAGCCGGAGACTGCCGAGGGGCTTGTCGAGGCCGGCGCTGGATCCACCGGCCCGGAGAAGATCCTGGCAATCGGTATGGGGCCGGCCGATGAGGTGTCGGCGGAGGACGTCCGCGTGGCCGCAGGCGTGGCGTCCCGAAGCATCAAGAAGCCCGAACAACAAGAGGGCCCAAACGAGGGCGAGCCGCACGGCGCCCGAGTGGTGAGCGCCCTGGGTCTGCTGGGCGCGGAGGCCGCGCTGGTCGGCCACGCGCTAGGCGCCTACGAGTACCGCGGGCTGAAGACGGCCGAGCACACGCCGACGATCGAGTCGATTGAGGTGCTGACCGGCGAGGATCCAACAGACACCCTGGAGCACGCGCAGGCCACCGTGCGGGCGGTCGCACTGGCGCGCGACCTGGTGAACACCCCGTCGAACGTGCTGTACCCGGAAAGCTACGCGGGCATCATCGCGGAGGCGGCGAAGCACACGGACGTGACCGTGGAGGTGCTGGACGAGGCCGCCCTGGAAGAGCAGGGCTTCGGCGGCATCCTGGGCGTGGGGCAAGGCTCGGCGCGCGGGCCGCGTCTGGTGCGCCTGGACTACAACCCGGACAAGATCGCCGAGGATTCCCCGCACGTGGCGCTGGTCGGCAAGGGCATCACCTTCGACACCGGCGGCATTTCCCTGAAGCCGCCGGCGAAGATGTGGAACATGATCTCCGACATGGGTGGCTCCGCGGCCGTCGTCGCGGCGGTGATCGCCGCAGCTGAGCTGAACATTCCGGTGCGCGTGACGGCCACCGTCCCGCTGGCGGAGAACATGCCCGGCGGAGAGGCCACCCGCCCCGGCGACGTGCTACGCCACTACGGCGGCACCACCACCGAGGTGCTAAACACCGACGCGGAGGGCCGCCTGGTGCTGGCCGATGCCATCGTCCGCGCCTGCGAGGACAACCCGGACTACCTGATCGAAACCGCCACCCTGACCGGTGCGCAGATGGTGGCTCTGGGCGACCGCACGCCGGGCATCATGGGCTCCATGGATTTCCGCGACCGCGTGGCGATGATCTCCCAGCGCGTGGGCGATGCCGGCTGGCCGATGCCGCTGCCCGCGGAGCTGGGCGAAGCGCTGAAGTCGGACGTGGCGGACATCAAGAACATCTCCGGCAACCGCTGGGGTGGCATGTCCGTGGCGGGCCACTACCTGAAGAGCTTCGTGGCCGAGGGCGTGCAGTGGGTGCACATTGACGTCGCGGGCCCGGCCTACAACGACGGCGCGGCATACGGCTACACCCCGAAGCGGGCAACCGGCTCGCCGGTGCGCACCATCATCGCCGCGCTGGAGGATGTTGCGCTGAAGGGCTAGGCAGGCCGGGCTGCGCTTGCCCGCGGCTCGCGCACCTGCGCGGGCGCGTCGGGGCTGCGCTACTCCCCCTGCTCGGCGCGGCGCTGCTCAAACTGCGCGCGCCGCTCGCGCTGCTCCAGGCGCTTCTTGATCAGCCGATCCCGCTCGATGCGATCCCGCATGCGCTGCGGGTAGCCGGTCTCCTCCGCGAAATACAGCGGAATGCCGACGGACTGGGCCACCTTGTCGATGCCCTTCGGCCCGCCGATGCGGCGGCGCGTCCACTCCCCCTCGCTGTCGACCAGCACCACGGACATCTCGTTGACGATGGTTTCCGGCTCCACAAAACCCTCCACACCCTTGCGGGTTCCGGCCCACTGCTGCAGGTAGGTCAGGTCCTTGGGGCGGATAGTCTCCCCCGGCGCACGCGGCGGTCGGGTGGAGGTATTTTTGTTCCGGCCGAAAAGATTAAACACGTTAGCCGATTCTAGTTCACATACCCGGCGGTTCCCCAAAGGTGCGCGGGGACGGTGAGGGGGCGTCACAAAAGATAAGGGCGAGGGGCGCTCGGCGGAGCGGAGGCAAGGCGCGTAGACTTATGTAGTATTTCAACCAAATAACCACAGCTGATTTCCGTTTAGCTTGAGGAGCTTCAAACACCATGGCGTACTCCGTCGAAATGCCCGAACTGGGCGAGTCCGTAACCGAGGGCACCGTTACTCAGTGGCTGAAGAAGGTCGGAGACAAGGTCTCCGTCGACGAACCGTTGCTGGAGGTATCGACCGACAAGGTTGATACGGAGATCCCGTCCCCCGCAAGTGGTGTGCTGCTGAAGATCATCGCAGAGGAAGACGACACTGTGGACGTCGGCGCCGTCATCGCCGAGATCGGTGAGGAGGGCGAAGAGCCTTCTGGTTCTGGCGCCGACAGCTCCAGCGACGACGATTCCAGCGACGCTGCCGAGGAGTCCGCTGAGAAGTCCGAGTCCGACTCCGACGACTCTGAGTCCGAGTCCTCTGACAACTCTGGCTCTGAGTCTGGTTCTGATTCTGGTTCCGGCGAGGCCGAGGACGTCACCATGCCGGAGCTGGGCGAATCCGTCACCGAGGGCACCATCACTCAGTGGCTGAAGAGAGTCGGCGACAAGGTTGAGGTCGACGAGCCACTGCTGGAGGTCTCCACCGACAAGGTCGACACCGAGATCCCTTCCCCGGTCGCCGGCACCCTGGTAGAAATCCTGGCCAACGAGGACGACACGGTTGACGTCGGCGAGGTCATCGCCCGCATCGGCGACGAGAACGCCGCTGCTTCCGGTTCCTCTGACTCCGGCTCCGATTCTTCCGAGTCCGATGAGTCCGCTGATTCCTCCGATTCCAGCGAGTCCGAGTCCGACTCCAGCGAGTCTGACTCCTCCGACGACTCTGAGTCCAAGTCCTCTGACAACTCTGGCTCTGAGTCCGGTTCCGGCTCTGGTTCCGGCGAGGCCGAGGACGTCACCATGCCGGAGCTGGGCGAATCCGTCACCGAGGGCACCATCACCCAGTGGCTGAAGAGCGTCGGCGACAAGGTTGAGGTCGACGAGCCTCTGCTGGAGGTCTCCACCGACAAGGTCGATACAGAGATTCCTTCCCCAGTCGCCGGCACCCTGGTGGAGATCCTGGCCAACGAGGACGACACGGTCGACGTCGGCGAGGTCATCGCCCGCATCGGCGACGAGAACGCCGCCAAGTCCGGCTCCTCTGATTCCTCCGACTCCGGTTCCTCCAAGTCCGACGAGTCCGCCTCCGAGGACAAGGCTGAGAAGTCCGAGGACAAGGCCGAGCCGAAGGCAGAGGAGAAGAAGGCTGAGTCCAAGCAGGCCGAGGAGAAGGCCGAGGTCAAGACTGAGGCAGAGTCCGAGTCCAAGTCTGACTCCAAGTCCTCCAAGCCGGCTGCAAAGCAGTCGAAGCCTGCCGAGGGCAACCTCCCCTACGTCACTCCGCTGGTACGCAAGCTGGCTGAGAAGCATGGCGTCGATCTGTCGAGCGTCGAGGGAACCGGCGTCGGCGGCCGTATCCGTAAGCAGGACATCCTGGCCGCAGCAGAAGACACCTCCGCTTCCGGCTCCTCCGCGAAGTCCGCTTCCCCGGCTGGCCCGCGCGCTTCCTCCTACAAGGTGGACCCGGCCAAGCAGGAGCTGCGCGGCACCGTCAAGAAGGTGAACCGCATCCGCGAGATCACCGCGAAGACCACCCTGGATTCCCTGCACGCTGCAGCTCAGCTGACGCAGGTCCACGAGGTCGACATGACTCGCATTGCCGAACTGCGCAAGGCCAACAAGAAGGCCTTCGCCGACAAGCACGGTGTGAACCTGACCTACCTGCCGTTCTTCGCAAAGGCAGCGGTCGAGGCTCTGATCTCCCACCCGAACGTCAACGCTTCCTACAACGCGAAGACCAAGGAGATGACCTACCACGAGCAGGTCAACCTGGGCATCGCTGTCGACACGGAAGCCGGCCTGCTGAGCCCGGTCATCCACGACGCGCAGGACATGTCCCTGCCGGAGCTGGCTCAGGCCATCGTCGACATCGCTGACCGCGCGCGCAACAAGAAGCTGAAGCCGAACGACCTGTCCGGCGGCACCTTCACCATCACCAACATCGGTTCCGAGGGCGCCCTGACCGACACCCCGATTCTGGTTCCGCCGCAGGCTGCCATGATCGGCACCGGCGCCATCGTGAAGCGCCCAGTGGTGCTGAGCGAGGATGAAGGCGAGGCTATCGCCATCCGCCAGATGGTCTTCCTGCCGATGACCTACGATCACCAGGTCATCGACGGCGCCGACGCAGGCCGCTTCATGTCCACCCTGCGTGACCGTCTGGAGAACTCGGACTTCACCGAGGACCTGGAGCTCTAAGTTAGGCACTAGCTGCAGCTAGGCTGCTACGGCACGCTGGCTGACTGGCGCTGGAATAGGCTGCGCTGTCTGGCTGCAGCCAGCTAGTACCAGGCGCCAACTGACCAGGCGAAACGCCGGCCCCGCTTCCCGCGGGGTCGGCATTTTGTGTTGTTGGGTGCCGACTTGCCCCGAGCAGTGACTCGGGGGCGTCTCATTCAGCAGACCTAGCTCCATATCCGCCTCTGGACTCTCCCTCCCACACCAAAACCCCACTCGAGAGGCCTCCAGGACCCTTAAATGTCGGAAAAGTTGCAATTTGTTAATGCTAGCGGTTTTCAAATATACAAATGCGCAGGTCAAGGAGCTTTTAGGAAAGTGGAAACCAATACCGATTTGAAGAATTGCAACTTTTCCGACATTTAGCGACATTTAGCAGCTTTCAGGAGGCGCCAAACACCGGAGGTGCCAGTATCAACGTCACCACCTGACACATCCAGCACCATCAAAAACTTCAGCCTCACTGGCGGCAGCGCCTGGCGCCAGCGGGACGGCATCCGGCAGCACCTGGCAGAACCTGGCGCCAGCGGGACAGCATCCAGCAGCACCTGACGCTAGCGGGACCGCACCCAGCGGAACCTGGCGCCAGCGGCAGCGCCCAGCAGCACCTGGCGCCCACGGGACAGCACCCAGCAACACCAACAAACCACTGGAGTATCATCGCAACCATGGGATTCCAGCAAGGCAGCATCCGCAAGTCAAAAATCCAGGACATCGACATCCGCGACCTCGGCACCGTGGACTACGAGGACACCTGGCACCTCCAGGCAGACCTCGCCGCCCAGCGCGCCGAAGAGAAAATCCCGGACACCATCCTCCTACTCCAGCATCCGCCGACGTACACTGCCGGCAAGCGCACCCAGGATTCCGACCGCCCCACCAACGGCCTGCCAGTCGTCGACGTCGACCGTGGAGGCCGCATCACCTGGCATGGGCCTGGCCAGCTGGTCGCATACCCCATCATCAAGCTGGCCGACCCAGTGGACGTGGTCGATTATGTCCGCCGCCTGGAGCAGGCACTGATCCAGACTTGTGAAGATCTTGGCCTTCACGGCACCGGCCGCGTAGAGGGGCGTTCGGGCGTGTGGCTGCCTGCGGGCGTCATTAATAACGAGCTTAAGCCCGCACGTAAGATAGCCGCGATCGGCATCCGCGTGACGCGCGGCGTGACCATGCACGGAGTGTCCCTGAACTGCGACAACACCATGGAGTATTACGACCACATTGTGCCTTGTGGGCTGGCGGATGCGGGTGTCACGACGCTCACCGAGGAGCTGGGGCGCGATGTTAGTGTTTCTGACGCCTACTCGTCCCTCGCCCGCAACCTCGTTGACGCTTTGAACGGTGACTTGCCGGTGCATTCCTAGGTGCATCCCTAGGCAAAGTTCCGCTCCTGCGCCAGCAACCCAGCAGCCTGGCACCAGCGAAAATACCGAGGTGGATTCCTATGCGGCACCCAGCGTAGGCTAGTCGGCATGAGTGTGACCGCAGATGGACGCCGGATGCTCCGCATCGAGGCGAAGAATGCCGAAACCCCCATCGAGTCGAAGCCTCGGTGGATTCGCACGACCGCGAAGGTCGGCCCGGAGTATCGGGATATTAAGAATCGCGTGAAGGGCGCTGGCCTGCACACCGTGTGCCAGGAGGCTGGGTGCCCGAACATTAACGAGTGCTGGGAGGATCGCGAGGCGACGTTCCTCATCGGCGGCGATACGTGTTCCCGCCGTTGCGACTTCTGCCAGATTAAGTCCGGCCGCCCGTCCCCGCTGGATATGGACGAGCCGCGCCGCGTGGCGGAGAATGTCCGCGAGATGGGTCTGCGCTACGCCACCATCACCGGCGTGACGCGCGACGACCTGGATGATGAGGGCGCGTGGCTGTATGCCGAGGTTGTGAAGAAGATTCACGAGCTGAACCCGAACACTGGTGTGGAGAATCTGACGCCCGATTTTTCCAACCGCCCGGAGCTGCTGAAGGTCGTCTTTGATTCTCAGCCGGAGGTGTTTGCCCACAACCTGGAGACGGTTCCGCGCATCTTCAAGCGCATCCGCCCGGCCTTTAAGTACGACCGTTCCCTGGAGGTCATTCAGGCAGCTCACGATTACGGCCTGGTGACGAAGTCCAACCTGATCCTGGGCATGGGTGAGAAGAAGGAAGAGGTCCGCGCGGCCATTAAGGACCTGGCAGACGCCGGCACCGACATTCTGACGATTACCCAGTACCTGCGCCCGTCCTCCATGCACCACCCGATTGAGCGTTGGGTGAAGCCGGAGGAGTTCATGGAGCACTCCGACGCAGCCTACGAGCTGGGCATCAAGGCTGTTATGTCCGGCCCGTTGGTGCGTTCCTCTTACCGCGCCGGCCGCCTGTACGCGCAGGCGAAGCAGGCTCGTGGCGAGGCTATCCCGGAGAACCTGAAGCACCTGGAGGAAACTCTGGATTCCACCACGTCGCAGGAGGCCTCTACCCTGCTGGAGCGTTATGGTGCTTCGGAGGACACGCCGGTCACCGCGTCGCGCCGCTAATGCTGGCGCTTAACTGCGCGATGCGCTGGCGCTGAGGCTGCGCGCGGCCAGCAGCATCACGGCGGGGCACTTTCGCCCCGCCTTTATTCATGCCTTATTGTTGAATCCATGGCGAAGGATAAAAAGGACGTAAGGGTCAAGGAAGAAAAGAAGGCCGCAAAGGCAGCGAAAAAGGAGCAGCGCAAGCAGACGCGCTCCCAGCTGTGGCAAGCCTTCAAGCTGCAGAAGGACCGGGATAAGAAGCTTATCCCCTTCATGGTCCTGGCTTTCCTGATTCCCGTTGTGCTGTTGCTGCTGCTCAGCCTGGTTTTCGGCTGGTGGTGGCTGAACCTGATCGTGGGCATCATCATCGGCGCGATGGCGGCGATGTGGGTGTTCTCCCGCCGCTTGCAGTCCGGCGTGTATGACCAGATTGAGGGCGAGGCCGGAGCCGCCGCATGGGCTTTGTCCAACTTGCGTGACGGCGTGGGCATGAAGTGGATTACGGAGAACGGCGTGGCGTCCAACACCCACATGGACGCAGTGCACCGCGTGGTAGGCACCCCCGGCATTGTGCTGGTCGGCGAGGGCGCACCGCACCGCCTCAAGCCGATGATGGCGCAGGAGCGCAAGAAGCTCGCTCGCATCGTGGGCAAGACCCCGATCTACGACGTGATCGTCGGCGACGGCGAGGGCCAGGTGCCGGTAAAGAAGCTGCAGAACCACCTGATGCGCCTGCCGCGCAACATCAAGAAGAATGAGGTGGACGCCCTTAACTCCAAGGTCGAGTCGATCTCGCGGCTAAGCAACCCGAACAACAACATGCCGAAGGGTCCGATGCCGAAGGGCGCGAAGATGTCCGGCATGAACCGCCGCGCCCGCCGCGCGGCACAGCGCGGAAAGAAGTAACGCTTAGCGGCTGCGGATAACGGCCGTGCCAGTGGCGCGATCGTGCATTCCGCGGCCGTCAGTGTCTTGAATAATTGGGGGGAAGAGGAAGACCGTCAGCAGCGTGCGGACGACCGAGCGCCACAGACCCACGCGCTCGTCGGGCTTGTCGATGCGCGCCACGCCGATGCCCACGATGGCGTGCCCCGGCGACTGGGCGAACAGCCAGACGGTCAGGATGCGCCAGATAATGAAGAAGATCATCGCGGCAGTGGCGGAATCACCCAGCACGTCCGTAGTGGAAGTAACGAACCAGGCCAGGCCGTAACAGGCCAACCAGTCGATTAGTAATGCACCCAGCCGGGGGAACAAGGGGGACAGTGAGCCCGGGCCTTCTTTGGGCAATCCCAAGCGGGCGCCGGGGTACGGGCTGAGTTCGGCGAGGTCTTCGTTTTCGCCTGGTACAAGGGGGCCTTCAAGCCAGCTACGCGATTCACTCATGATGGTCTAGAGCCTAGCTGGCTGTTAGTTTGTGGCACAATTTTGCAAATTTTTACCTGAATCGGCGCCCAGTATGCGTAGGATCAATTGTGTTGCTTTTATATATTGTCGCAACAGTTTGAGATTCCAACTGCAAGGAACGGAAGAAATACAGTGTCAATCAAGACTGCAGAAGAAGTCGTAAAGTACATCAAAGATAACGACGTCGAGTTCGTGGACGTTCGCTTCACCGATGTTCCCGGTATCGAGCAGCACTTCACCATCCCTGCTTCGGAATTCGACGAGGACGTCGTAGAGGAGGGTCTGGCCTTCGACGGTTCGTCCGTGCGTGGCTTCACCACCATCGAAGAGTCGGACATGAACCTGCTGCCGGACCTGGCGACCGCCAAGATCGATCCGTTCCGCAAGGCCAAGACCCTGAACGTGAAGTTCTTCGTTCACGACCCGTTTACCCGCGAGCCGTTCTCCCGCGACCCGCGTAACGTTGCCCGCAAGGCCGAACAGTACCTGGCCTCCACCGGTATCGCAGATACCTGCTTCTTCGGCGCGGAGGCAGAGTTCTACCTCTTCGACTCCGTCCGCTACGAGGCAGAGACCAACCGTGCGTTCTACGAGCTGGATTCCGTCGAGGGCTGGTGGAACCGTGGCGCAGAGGTCAACCCGGATGGTTCCACCAACCTGGGCTACAAGACCCGCATGAAGGGCGGCTACTTCCCTGTCGCTCCGTACGACCACTACCAGGATCTGCGCGACGATATGTGCCGCAACCTGACGAACGCTGGCTTCAACCTGGAGCGTGCGCACCACGAGGTCGGCACCGGCGGCCAGCAGGAGATCAACTACGAGTTCAACACCCTGCTGCACGCTGCGGATGACCTGCAGTCCTTCAAGTACATCATCAAGAACACCGCTTGGCAGGCCGGCAAGTCCGCGACCTTCATGCCGAAGCCGCTGGCTGGCGACAATGGTTCGGGTATGCACGCTCACCAGTCCCTGTGGAAGGACGGCGAGCCGCTGTTCTACGACGAGTCCGGTTACGCCGGCCTGTCCGACATCGCCCGCTACTACATCGGCGGCATCCTGAAGCACGCTGGCGCTGTGCTGGCCTTCACGAACCCGACGCTGAACTCCTACCACCGTCTGGTTCCAGGCTTCGAAGCTCCGATTAACCTGGTGTACTCGCAGCGTAACCGTTCCGCTGCGGTCCGCATCCCGATCACGGGCTCCAACGCGAAGGCGAAGCGCATTGAGTTCCGCGCTCCGGACCCGAGTGGTAACCCGTACTTCGGCTTCGCCGCGATGATGCTGGCTGGCCTGGACGGCGTGAAGAACCGCATTGAGCCGCACGCTCCGGTCGATAAGGACCTGTACGAGCTGCCGCCGGAGGAGGCTAAGGATATTCCGCAGGCTCCGACCAGCCTGGAGGCTTCCCTGAAGGCTCTGGAGGAGGACAACGAGTTCCTGACCGAGGGCGGCGTGTTCACCGACGACCTGATCGACACCTACATCGCCTACAAGTACGACAACGAGATCGCACCTGTTCGCCTGCGCCCGACGCCGCAGGAATTCGAGATGTACTTCGACTGCTAAGGGCTGCTTTAGCTGCTCTAGCTTTTTGACGCCGCCGTCTGTTCTTTGGCCGGTGGTGCAAGGTAAGCGGTGATGACCTACTAACTGGCAGGTTGTCACCGTTTTTGTTTTTCTATGTCGCCACCTCGTGGATGTCGCTCGAGGGATGTTATTCACTCGCCCTCTCCCCTGCTTAACAGAACCGGTTGTCTTGAAAGACTCGGCGAGGGACCGATTGCGTCGAACTGAAAATCAAGATGAGAAGTGGTGGGTGTGACTTTAGACTGTGCTTGTCACTCAACGAAAGGCACCACGTGATCACCACTCGTCGTCGCACACTCCTCGCTCCAGTTTTCGCCCTCAGCCTCATCAGCGCTTTCGGCCTCACCGCTTGCGGCGGTGAAGACACACCCGCTGAACCGTCCGCCACTACTGTCACCAGCGCTCCTTCTGGCGAGTCCGAGAGCTCAGAACCAGAGACCACCACGGTCACCAGTGCTCCCGAGGACACACCGCCCCCGACCACCACGATCACCAGCACGCCGGAACCCACACAGCAGAGTAGCCCTGCTGCCGAAGAGAACACGCAGCCAGAGCAGCAGGCTCCAGCTAATCAACCCAGAGCCACTTCTCCAGCGCAAAAGCAACCACCGATGGGTAATCAGGGAGCAAGCCCCGACTGCCCCGCCTACCGCTGTGGCTACGGTACTGCTCCTAATGGGGCGCCGAACTTAACCAGTGGTGAGACGCAACTGCTGGCTCGCTGTAACTCGGGCGAGTACAACGCTCCCCAGGTCTGTGCGAATCTGCGGCTGAAGGCTCAGCGGGCGGGACAGAACTAGCTCGGCACAGCGCCACCCTCCAGTGGCCTCTCGGAATCGACGCGGCGCCAAATTTCCTCCGGTTATGCCCCGTGACTGACCTCACTCAGTGTCCGGCACGCCCCCGCACTGGGGCCGATGCCTCGTCGAAGTTGCGGCTCTTAAGCCACTCCACCGAACAGCGCGCCAGCACCGTACGTGAGCGCCAGGCCCAGGCCGCCACCGATGACCAGGCGGACCATCGAACGACCTACGCTCGTGCCGGCGATCTTCGCCGAAATCAGCCCCGTCAGCGCCAGCGAGAAAATCGTCACTGCGGTGACCCCCATGCCTGCGTGCCCGTCGGCGCCAGGAACACCGAAGCCATCGGCAGGGCTGCACCGGCCAAGAAAGATAGCGCAGAGAAGAACGCTGCCGCCCACGCACTGGTCAGCTCGTTTTGGTCAATACCCAATTCCAGCTGCAAGTGGGCGCGCAGGGCATCCTCCTTATGGATTTCCCGTGCAGCCTCGAGAGCTGTATCCCGGTTAATGCCGTAGCCGGAAAGAATCCCCGCGAGTTCCTCCAGCTCCTCTTCCGGAGCCTCCCGCAACTCTTGCCTCTCCTTGGCCACCAAGAACTGCTCGGAATCCCGCTGGGCGGATACAGAGACGAACTCCCCCAAAGCCATGGACACCGCACCTGCGATGGTGGCAGCCAGGCCCGCCATCAGAATGGCCTTGTCGCCCGCGCCAGTGGCGATCACACCGATTAGCAGGGCAGCCACGGAAACAATGCCGTCGTTGGCTCCCAAAACTCCGGCGCGCAGGAAGTTCATTTTCGCTGCATCACCGGCGTCGTGAAGCTCCTGGTGAGCGCCGGGAACAGTGGAAAAGGGTGGTTTTCCTCATGAGCGGAATATTAGCCGACTGATTCACAAGCTCCGGGTCTACTGCCGCTGCTATGCACCAGTCCCACTGGAACTCACTGCCCGACGCAGCCGCTGCTGCGCATAGTCAAACAAGATTCTTTCCTGCTCAACGCGCAAGCACCCGCCCGCAGAACGCCCCCGGAGATAGTCCAATGCCAAGCGCTCCCCGTAGCTCAACAGCTCAGGCTCGAACCGGCTAGGTTGCGGTTCTTCCACCGCAAGATCAACGTGGTCACGAACCGTATCCAGGTCCATGAGGACAGATCGCGTATGAGGCACGTATCGCCTGACGGTTTCCAGGATATAGAAACCATGCGAATCTAGATCTCCCCAATAAAGAACTTCCTTCGCCTCTAGCGATGGCATCTGCTGGACGATCCTGGCAGCGTTCAATCCACCACCGAAGATCGCGACCGTCGCGGGCAAGTCTGGCAAGGCAAGGAAACTCTGGTGATTTTCAACGATAAGAACTCGCGCCCCCGGGATCTCACGGAGTTCTGCCGCCGGACATGCCAAGTGCCGCAAACCGCCAATTCCCAGTGTCGGGTCAAGGCTGCGGATCTCCACCAACTGGGGCTTCGGCTTGAAGTTCAGTGGCCCGACCACCGCTTCAACGACCGCCCTGTGTGCCTCGAACCATTTGCTATCGACACCAAAGATTGGCAATTCGCGAATATAAAAGTCGCTGACCTCGTGCTCGTGAACCCACCGGACAACAGCAATGAACTGCTCCACAGTCGTATCATTCCAGTCGTCCCACGCAGAAAGGTGCCTGATGAGCTCAGGTCGAACGCTCTCCCCCAATTCCGTGCAGAAACGGTCCAAGACCGTGCGGAGGCGTTGCCAATGATCGAGTTTGCCGGCCACGCGAGCCGCAGTATCCGCGTCCGCGAGAACAACTCGCCGAGGCAGCGAATAAGTCCCCAAATAGCTGAGCTTTTTATCCTCCCACTCGACGGTAATTGAACTGCGGTTCCACTGTGCCACCCAGGCTCTCACGGCAGCGCCGTCATCACGCTCTGCCGACCTTCCAGTCGGCGGATCCAGGTTGATGGTCAGCATCTTGAATTCCCCGGCCAACCAGCTGCGGTGGTTACGTGAATAAAAGACCGCAGCGCGTTGGCGCACCTGATCAGGAGTCTTCATCCTGGACCTCCTCGATCGTCAGAGAACTCGTTCGCGATCGCTTCCGGTCTGGGCATTCCACCATCAGCACACCCCCGATGTAGTCCTGCACGGTCTGCAGCAGCTTCTCGGGCGTGGCCAGAATCATGTGGAAACCAAAGCGGCGAAAGGCCTCCATCGCAGCCCGAGTGAACTCCGTATCCGCACGATCAAAAGCTTCATCCAGAACGATCGTGCCGAATCGCGGATAAATATCCTCCCCCACCCGGACAATGGATTTCTTTTCTTGTGCGGCTGGCAAGCCCATCCCAGTCAGCCGGTAACGCAAGGCTGCAGCCAGGCAGAAGGAGGACAGCTTTTGGGCTTGGCCGCCCGAGAGTCCTTCCGACGAGTCATAGACCGCACCGCGCGTTCCATCCTCGCTGTATTCCACTCCCAGGAACTTCACGTGTTGCCTCGTATCCAGACGCAACTGGCGATCACGAGTTGTCGTACCGTCCGAAACCGTCACTGCGTCGATCACCGCCTGCAGCTTATGGAATCGGTGCTCGCTCTCCTCCTGATCAGCTTCATTGATAATCCCTGCCAGTGCGGAATCCAGAAGTTCAACGAAATTGCGGGCGATCGCGGGCTGTGCCTCCCTCACCTCGATCGTCAGGTAAGCACCCGGATAGAACTCGACTTCCGCAAGTGAATCATTAATCATCTGGATCGAGCTGCGAGTCTTCGCTGTCGCGTCACGGATTAAACGGCGCAGCCGACCCAGATGCTTGTGGGTTTCGTCTTGCAGCATGTCCCGGAAACGCTGTTCAAAACGGGGCAAGTCGTCTGCTTCAAGCCTGTCCAGTTCCCGAAGAAAGTCCTGCTCCCACTCCATATCCGCCTTGAGGTCACCCGCCCGATCAGGCCAGCGCACCAAGTAAAGGTTCATTGCGTTGACCAGATCACCACAATATTTGGTGAAGTGCGCATTGAGGTCTGCAAGCTGATCTTCGATACCACGAATGAGGCGATTGTTGAGCACATCGATGTTATCGGGCCGAATGGTGCGGTCGATAGCCGTGCAACGTTCTGTCAGACGGGTCGCAACGTCCTCAGAGACGGTCTTCCCACCTCGGCGATTCCGAATCTTCTCAAGCGTTTCTTCTGCCTGCTCCAGGCGAACTTTGGAGACACTAAGCTGGTTCCGCTGCGCCATGACGTGCTCCTCGACTTTGTCGAGAGTAGCTTCAACGCCCTTCAACTTCGCTTTCAGTTCAGCCAGCTCCGCGTTTCCATCAGTGAGTTCATCAACGACTCGCTGGGCTTCTGCAAGCTCCTGGGTCACCGATGACACATCGATATCCTGAAAACGTTCCGTCTCCAATAGCCGCTCGATCGTGGCTATTTGGGCACGCCTTTTCTCCTGGCCGGCCGCGATGGCCTTGCGTCGCCGTTCAGCGTCTTCAAGTTTCGCCACGATGTCGCGCACCGCTGTTTGAAGGGCATCGATCTTGTCAGCGAGATTGCCCCACAGCACCCAGTTCGAACGGTCATCGATTCGGCGGCGATCATCCTTAATGTGATCGTTGCGGTTATGTTTCACCTGACCCTTTGCAGTCACCGCCCGCCGGGCAGCACGAAACTCTTCCACAGAGCCGCAGCATAAGTAATCGAACTTCGTAGAAAGTTGGGTCTGGATCCAGTCGTGATACCGCCCGGACTTTACGTTGATTTTCAGCCCCAGTGAGTTCGGTACGAAACGGGACGGGCGCTGTTCTTCCAGATCCCGAGTGAACCTGGTGTAGCTCACTTTCGCACCGAGATAGGTGTCATCGATAGCTGAAGAAACCTGGGCATAGTGCTCGTCTGGGACAAGGATCCGCCGGGCAAACCCGCCCATCACTCGCTCTGCGGTTCCTTGCCAATGGTCTTCACCAGGCTTCATACTCACGAGGTCTGCAATGAACGGAAGGTCAGACTCCCGCACTCCAGACTTCTCTGCAATCAAGGCTCGCGCACGGAGCAACCGGTTATCCATGGCCGATTCGTATTTTCGCAAAGCCTCAAGCTCCGCGACCAGCTTGTCCTTGTTCTCGCCCAGCTCGTAAACGCGCACGTGCGCCTGACCCAGCTTTACGTCTTCTGTTTCATATGCAGCACTCAACCTCTTCCGCTCTTCACGCAACTGCAGCACAAGGTTGGTGAATTCCTCGACACTGCCGGGCTTTGCAGCCCCAATGGATTTGAGCCGGGAATTGAATGCCTCTTCCTCTTTGGTCACTCGCTCCAGCCGGTCCTGCAAACGGTCACGCCGAGCCTGTGCAGAAACCAAGGCAGAATCCTGCGCTCCATGAATCAACGTGCGCAGTTGATCTGCTTGCGCCCGGTGTGCATCTCGAACCCCGGTGGCTTCTTCAATCTTCGCGCTGACTGTCTTAATCTCGGAAGTCCACTGATCCCGCTCCTGTTCGGCGAAACGCTGCCGCCACTCGTCGACGAAGGTTTCGACGCCGTCTCGGTCCTCCTTTACCGTGGTCAGCCTGTTTTCGACCCCTGCACGCTTCTCTGCTGCCACGCGCACCGGTGCCAGTTGCTCAATCTGTTCACGAGTTTTCACCACCGACTCATACGCCGTTCGGAGGTCTGTGAAATTCTCCGCTGCTTGCTCCGCGATCTCGAAGGTCTCTGGTTCGGGCAGCATGAAGGTACGCATCAAGTGATTAAGATCGCCGAGCGTTTTAGCCGATTGCGTTCGGTTCAGCAGGTCCAAAGCACCGGCATCGGCGATCCCCACCGCTCGGCGCAGCGCCAAACTGAACTTCGGATGATTTCGACTGACGTGCAGGGCATCGCTGTATGTCTTCTTCGCCTCACTAACCGGCAAGTTCTTCTGTGCCAGATCCTCAAACTCTGTCAGATCGGCGGCACGAGGGAGCAAAATGTAAAGATCCGTGATTTCCTGGCGCGAATAGGCGTTAGCGGGCAAAAACATCAACCGGCAAGCGGTTACGGTCTCTCCTGTCCCATCGCTATAGCGTAGGGCGACGCCCGTCCACGTCGCACCTGTTCGAAGGTAGGACTGCGTAAGTTCGTCCGCCTCGATCGAGTGCTCGCGGCGCCAGGCACCGCGGCAGTAGGTAACCAAGTTACGGCCCGAGTGTGCTTGGTTATCAGCCGCAGCGTTGAAACGAATCTTGCCGGGCGGAACAAGAATCGTCGAGATCGCATCAATCAGCGTCGACTTACCGGAACCTGAAGGGCCTGTGATGAGGAAGCCCTCCCGCGGCACCTCGACACAGTGAAGGTTGTCGAATGTTCCCCAGTTATAAACCTGGATTTGGGAAAGTCGGAATTGGCCAGGCAGAGTCGTCGTCATTGTTCTTCCTCCAGGAGAGCTCGGAAAGACTCGGTGACAGCGGCGATTTCTTCGCTGGAAAAGATGATGCGCAGCACCGGGGACACCTCGAAACGCCCCTCGGTCGGGGTGCTGGCAATAATCGAGTAGCTCTTCAGCTTGTTCCACGCTGCAGTAAAGCGCTTACGCTGCGTGGACTTGTCCGTGCCAGCGTGGCCTTGATACGGCAGGGTCGCCTCAAAAACCTCACCCTCATCCACGATGGTTCGCTCGTTGGGGCTCGTCGTCACCAGCTCACGGCGCAGGTGGAGAATCACCACCGTGTCCATAAAAGTCAACGACTGTTTGCGTAGCAGCGCACGCTTTTCAGGGACATCCGCTTCCCACGCCTTTGTGTAGGCAACCCCTGCATGCTCGTCGAGAATGAGAGTGAGGAAGAGATTATCCAGCTGTTGGGCAAGAATCTCACGTGAGTTGGATATCGCAGCAAACACATCTGGCGATTTCACGCTCGACACGTATGGGCCGCGGATAAGTTCCGCCAGGGCACGACGCTGCAAACCTGTCAAGGTTCCGGTGTCGCCTTCATACAGTTTGTTTTCCATTTAGATGCGCCCAACCTTCCTCCGAAATTCGAAACGCTCATACCGCCCTTGATACCTTTTCCCGCTTGGTCTCTCCCACTGCAGGACTTCCGTACCGTCGGATCTTTCGCCGTGATCATGCGCAAGTTTGATGAGCCCCACCACACTCGCTAGACCCTGAGTGGCAGGGTGCTCTTCCAAGACTTCCCGAATCGATGCTTGCCCTTTTCTGCCGAGCACATCGTTGATTGCGTCGCGCAGTTCCTGCCAGTCAATTTCTGATTCCCGGATACGCCGACGCATCTGTTCGAAGTCGATCTCGCCTGACTCGTTGACTTCCATCGACCGCTCGATGCGGTATTCCTTCGGGTTATGTAATTCCCAACTGGAAAGCGACGTCGGTTGCCGCGTCGTCAGCTCGAGCTCGTAGCCGATCTTCTCGTAAGGCGCGATCCCTCGTTTTGCGAGCTCGAGCGCTTGCTGCTGCGCCTGATTGATTGCCCGTGTGAGGGCCTGCTGCGATTCTGCTTCTCGGGACTGCACGAAGCGCCTTAGGGACCGCGATAGGCCCGTGAGCGAGGTATGTACCTGTCCCGAGGAGGAATCGAGCATGTCTACCAATTGCGCGATCTCGTTCCGCTCTTCCGGGCCGAGCTGCTCCATGAAGTCCCGCGATTGCACCGAATCCATCACGGCATCGAGTTGCTTTGATTGCTCCGGGTCAAGGAAAAGCTCATAGAAGGAGTTGAATGCCCGTCCCGCTTCTGATTCTGCGATCAGATCTACACCACGGAAGACATTGTCCAGTACCTCACCAGCGTTTAGCTGCCCTTCGACGAGCGATTCTCGGAGTTCGTGATCGACATTCTCAACCTCCTCCCGAACGCGGGAGAAATCGGTGGGCAAATCCCTCGCCAGAGCCAGGATTTCCCGTGCCCTCTCCACTGCCTCTTCGTCGGAAATCACGCCGACACCGTTCATGCGGATGTTGTCGATACGGTCTTGGATCTGATCTCGCTGAGCTTCCAGGCGACTAATCGCTCTCGCTTCGTCGGGATCTGTTTCAGCCGCCAGATCCTGGAGATTATTGAATAGAGTTCCGAGGCGGGATTTGGTCACCACCCGCTGAGGACTGATCAACTGCTGGACATAGTCGATAGCAACGTGCGCGTCCGTGGTGAGCTCGTAAAACTCTTCCCTCGAGCCCTGAGGGCTGCGCCTTGTGAGGTATCCGAGTTTCACCCAGTCATTGATATAAGCCACGGCTGACTTGGGCAGCTCCATATTGGTCTGTTCCCGAATATCGATCAGCAAGGACTCCACTGCTAGGGTGAGCTCGGATCCGGCGATCTGGCGATTACCTGCTTGGAAGACAGCACTTAAGACAGAAAGAACAGCTGGGGCGTTATGGGCACGAAGCATCGCCCAAGCAGGTACCGAGTCCGCAAGGCGGATCATCGCCAACGCATCTGCCACCACAGTTGTCCGATTCATGTGCTCAATCTAACAAGCGTTGCAGACAAAGATTCAAAAATATCGAACATCTCGGCGCCAACTAAGGGTTCGATGCTCATGCGCACGCCCTCAGATTGGCACTGCTGTACGACAAAGGCTTTGGGCAAGTGCACCGGTTAGCCCACGGCTGCCCCGCGTCCTGGTGCGAGAACTTGGGCTAACCTCGGGGCAACCCACCCCGCTCCTGGTGCACGTGTCTGGCTACATCACCAGCCGGACCTAACCGGAGCGTGGATCCAAGGAGAAAGGCATGCCCCCATGGAACTGAACCGCGACAAGGGCGAAGAATTCGTCCGCGAGACCCAAACCCCAGAATCCGCCGCTGCGTGGAAGAAGCAGCTCGACGAGTTCGCACCCGGCGCGTCCGACTGGGTTGTCGAGGCCGTCTTCGGCGGAATCTACCAGCGCGATGGCATTACTCTCCGCGACCGTCAGGTGCTGAACATGGCTGCCCTGGCTGCGATGGGTGGCGTAGAGCCGCAACTCACCGGCCACATCAAGACCGCTGTGGACGTCGCAGGCATGAGCCCAGAGGAGGTGGCCGAATGCTTCGTGCACCTCATGCCTTACGTCGGCGTGCCGAAGACTTTGGCCGCGATGCGCTGCATGAAGGCCGCCCTCGAGGGTTAATGCTGCCGGGGGGAGGCCTGGCCGCTTATTAGCGCTTGGCAATCGAGATCAACCCGACTGTTTCTTTCTCCGTTGACGGCGCGAGAAGTACGTCACCGCGGATATGACAACAATGGCCACGAGGCAAACAATGAAAACCCACCACTGCCCAACAGCGGGCAGAAGCGCAAAAAGGCTTGGGACTGCCAGAACTGCGGCTGCTAACGCGATTAATTCATTGCGTTCGTCGCGCCGCTCTTGTTTACGCTTATGAGCGTCTGCCTCGATGCCATCAAGTCTGATACGTGCGAAGTTGTACTGGGTTGTGTAGACGTTCTCACGTATCTCAAGTTCGCCGACGATGTCATCAAAGTCTCCCCGTGCACCTGTCTTTTCCAACATATGCTGCAGAATGGTGGTCGCTACGTCGCGTCCGGGGACTCGCTCGTACCAGAGGTGATCGCGCACATAGACTAGTTCCGCTTGTATCTTTGCGAACTTCCGTAGACTGCCCTGCAGCTTTTGGTCCGCGCCCCTTATCTTCTCGAGGGTTCCAGCATTGCCCTCAGAGCCGGAGCTTTCCAAGACATTGAGCGCTTCCGGACCGAAAGATAATTGGCGAAGTTGTTCACTAATACACCCCAGATAATTATCTGCTCTAAGCGCTAAAATAGCCAGGTCTACAAAGCGAGTCCCAGCCAGCATAAAGAAATTATTTTGCGAGTTTTCTAGCGGTGCCCGGCGCACCACTGCCAACCCCTCCTCGCAGGAGTGAATAGTCCAATCACGATAGCGGGACACGAGGCTTCTGTTTATAGAGCCATCGCGGAAATAAGGTATTTCTGTTGTGTACCGGTCGAAACGGGAAGCAAAGTACCATGCCCATTGGTCGTGGAGCATCCAGTTCTCCCCCGTCTCCTCAGATGCATCCGCGATGGGGGTTGGCAGGGCAATGTCTGTACGGCCCGGGATAGCCATCGTGACGCAATAAGGTTTAGGAGACTGGCGCCCGTGGTTCGCTTTTGTTCCTCTACCGGGTATTTTGAAGTATCCGCCCTTGGTGAGATCCCACGGAGCGTGAGTTTCCGAGCCAACGAATAGCTGTTTTTCCACAACCTTCACGGCAGCTTCCAATAGGCAAACACTAGCCTTGTTGTTAGTCAGTGGTGAGCCAGTGAGTTCTTCAAGTAGCTCTCTTTGTCTTGCTTCTCCGTTGCCTTCCTCCGCAATCAGGGTCATTTTCTCTCGTGGTTTAGTCAACGACGCAGTAGCTTCCTCCAGCGCTTTTCCGGAGCAATTTTCCGCGACGGCATGGATGACGAGAAAATTCTGTTCGAAGTTACTAGGTTCGCCACTTTCAAGGTCATAAAGGCATGGCCCGGAGTATTGCAAGTACTCGGCACACACAAACTTCAAGGTCGCAAAGGGGTGCCCAGTGTCGTCCAAAGCGAAACGCAGCGGATACGTCTCCATTTCTGGTGCCTGCTGCTTGCCTTCCGTCGTTAGGTCAGGCTCAAAAACGAGGCGATGCGCGACGACCTTGGCAGGATTAGTAGATGCATCTGAGATCCACTCCGCGGGATCCCCACCAGACGTCGGTACAGCATCAACCGCACCCGCCCCCATAGAGCTGGCTAGGGGCTCACGGAAGTACGACCCAGCACTCTTATGGAAAACGCGGGGTACATATTTAAAATCAACTTTATTACCCCAGAACTGGCGAACGAAGTCCCCTTTTTCATCCCGTTCTGCGAACTCAATCTTCTTAATCCCGCGAAAACGACCGGGCACCCAAGCCTCGGGCCAATCGAAAGCCTCCGATAATTCGGGCACTGGAAGAACCACCGCGAAATGCGCAAGGCGCCACTCCGGCTGAGAGCCGCAGACATAACCCTCCGGAAGATGGAACTCCGCTCCCTGGATTTGATACCAGTTGGAATTCCGAGCATTGTTCGCCTCGGTGAACTCGTCGTTTATCCCCATATCACAAAAGCCTCCGTGATCTTCGAACCACCTGTGCCCCAGGCTACAACAGCACTTCAGAAGCCTATCCACTTTGAAACCATCACCACCCCTGAAATAAGGTCACCCTTAGTAGCGCTATGCTTCTATAAAGGCAGAACTACACACAGGCCATCCGAAGGAGGGCACGCACCACAGTGGCTGAAAAGGACCCGCACGCCGCAAACTCACAGCCGGGCAACCCTCGCGGGGACGTGCAGCCAGGCACTCCGGGTCAGGACACCGCAAACCCCCGCCCCGGCGCGACGGAGGCCACGATCCAGTCCCCCGGCACCTATCCCCCGGGTGAGGATCCGCGCCGCTGGAAAGTTCTTGGCGTCATCCTCACGACGATCTTCATGTCGCTGATCAGCGTGTCCATCATCAACGTCGCCCTGCCCTCAATCCAGCAGGGGCTGGGCGCCACCGAATCGGACATCCAGTGGGTGCTCTCCGGCTACACGCTGACGTTCGGCGTGGTCCTCGTCGCCGCCGGCCGCGCCGGCGACCTGCTTGGCCGGGGCGGGATGTATCTCATCGGCCTGAGCGTCTACACCCTGGCCGCCATCACCGCGGGCTTCGCCCCCACCGCGGAAGCCCTGAACGTCACCCGCTTCATCCAGGGCGTGGGCGCCGGCCTGCTCAACCCGCAGGCCGTGGGCATGATTCAGCAGTTCTTCCGCGGCAAGGAGCGCGGCCGGGCCTTCGGTTGGTTCGGCACCGTCGTGGGTGTGGCCGTGGCCATCGGGCCCGTCCTGGGTGGTTTCCTCATCCGCGTCGGCGGACCGGAGCACGGCTGGCGCTGGACATTCCTGGTCAACGTTCCCTTCGGCCTTCTTGCCTTCGTCCTCGCGCTCCTGTGGTTCCCGCGCCCACTGATGGGCCGAGTTAAGGATCCCGCCACCGGCCGTAACGTGGGCGTCATCCGTGCAGTGCGCAGCCTCGACCCCTTCGGCTCCCTCCTGCTTGGCTTGGCCGTCCTGGCCTTCCTCTTCCCATTTGTGGAATCCTCCGGCAGCGCGCGCACCTTCCTGCTCCTGCCCGTCGCCGTCGCCCTTCTGGCCGGGTGGCTGGCCTGGGAACGCCATGTGAAAAAGTCGAAGCCCTTCGACCCGATGGTGGACATGCAGATCTTCCGCTTCCCCAGCTTCCGCTTGGGCACCATGCTGGCGGGAGTGTACTTCATGGGCATGACCAGCATCTGGGTGCTCGTGGCTCTGTACTTCCAAAACGGCCTGGGCTACAGCGCGCTCGTGGCCGGTAGCGTTGGCATTCCTGCTGCGATCAGCAGCTCCTTCGCCGCCAACTGGGCCGGCAAGCGGGTCGCCGACCGAGGTCGCCGCGTTGTCATCGATGGCATCTCCGTGGCGCTGACCGGCATCGTGCTGACCATCCTCGCCCTTGTGCTGCACCACGTCGCAGGCATTTCGGAGTGGTGGATGGTGCCCACCCTCTTCCTCGTCGGCACCGGCCAGGGCGCGGTCATCGGCCCGAACCAAACCCTCACGCTCGCGGACGTTCCACTGAACTACGCGGGTAGCTCCGGCGCGGTTTTGCAAACCGCCCAGCGCATCGGCACCGCGATGGGGCTCGCGCTGATCACCGCGATCGTCTTCGCCAGCTCGCGCGCCATCAACTGGACCCTCGGCACCGCCATCGGCTTCGGCACAATCGGCTCGCTCATCGCCGTCGCCCTCGTCCTCGCGCTCTACGACAATCGCCTGCGCGCCCGCCGCGCTGCAGCTCCCCTGCAAGATTCCCTGTAGATTCGGGGGCTGTAGCGCTATTTCACAACGCCACTGCACCGCGCCGCGAAGGAAATTGACGAAATCGTCAAAATCTACAAAGATGTCCAGGGTGTCTGTTGAAATAGACCGAGCTTCCCTACCCACAGAAATCAGGTAAAGCCATGTCTTCCCTAGCAGTAGAAGCCCAGGATCTCGAGCTAAAAGGTGACGAGGGCCGAGTGTTCGGCCCTCTTTCTTTCGCTATCCCCAACCAGGGTCTAACCAACCTGCTTGGCAAGGGTGGCTCCGGCCGCACGGCCCTGGCTCTGGTTCTTTCTGGCCGAATGAAGCCCACCGGCGGCTCGCTGAACGTACTCGGCGAGTCCAAGCCAAAGCCGATCCGCTCCCGCGTAGCCATCGCGGGCGTGGAGCAGATCGACCTGCTGGAGCGTTCCGTCACGGTCCAGGACGTGCTCACCGAGTCCATGTCCTGGTCGAAGCCGTGGTTCATGCCGATGCGCAAGGCCACTCAAGAGGACCTGGAGCGCTTCTGCAACCACGTCTACGGCGACCGCGACCTGCCCCCGCTGGATGCCTATATCTCCCAGCTGGACAACCTGGATAAAATCATGCTGCGCATCAGCCTGGCCTTGTCGCCCGCCGACAACAAGCCCGTCGAGCTGCTGATCATGGACGACATCGAGCAGGTGCACGAAAACGACGACCGGGCGATTCTGTTGCAGGTGCTCGAGCGCCTTTCGCAGGACATTCCTGTGATCGTGAGCTCGTCGAACCCGATTGTCGGTCCTGTGGAGCCCCACAAGGTTATTGAAATTGACGCCAACGCTGGCCACGCGCACCCGATTCATACCGGACTGCGCGAATACCCTGACCCGGCGGAGGTCGAATCAGGCCAGTACGACCCAGACCAACACTACTCAGACCAGCATGACCCTGAGCTGGACGACCCAGAGCTCGATGATCCAGAACTAGACGACCTGGACATCCCCGAAGACCACACCAACACCACAGAGCAGAAGGAGAACCGTTAATGCTTGCCGGTTTCAAACTCAACAGCGAAATCCGCAGCTTCAAGCGCAACCGGCTCACCCGAGCCGCACTTGTCATCCTTGTGCTTATGCCGCTGCTGTACTCCGCCCTCTACCTGTGGGCATTCTGGAACCCCTTCGGGAACCTGAACAGCCTGCCTGTCGCACTGGTCAACAGTGACAAGGGAACCAACGTTGACGGCAAGGAACTGCGCGCCGGCGACACGGTGATCGAAGGCCTAAAGGAAAACGACCAGATCAGCTGGATCGAAACGGACGCCGAAGATGCCCGCAAGGGCGTGGAATCCGGCCAGTACTACTTCTCCCTCGAGCTGCCGGAGAACTTCTCCGAGGCGGTGGCCTCGCCCACCTCCGATAACCCGGAAAAGGCCAACCTCATCAGCACCTACAACGACGCAAACGGCTACCTGTCCACCATGATCGGCCAGAACGTCATGCGTGAGGTCATCAGCGTGGTGGGCGACAAGATCAGTGCCGAGGCCGTGGACAAGGTCCTCGTCGGCATCGTGGACGCCGGCTCCGGCATGCAAAAGGCCGCCATCGGCGCCGGCAAGCTGGCCGACGGCACCGCCGAACTGAAGGACGGGTCTATCCAATTGGACGACGGCGCGAACAAGCTCGCCGACGGCCTGGCCACCGCCAAGGATGGCTCCGGCAAGCTGCGCAAGGGCGCAACCGATCTAGACGACGGACTCGTCCAACTCCACGACGGCTCGGGCAAACTAGCCGACGGCACTGACGAGCTCGCCACGAAGGTGAACGCTGCCGCCGACAAGCTCAACGGCAAGGCCGGAAAGCTCAACGAGCTGGAAGATGGCGTCAATAAACTCGGCGACGGAGCAAGCCAGGTCAACGACGGAGTACAGCAGCTCAACACCAAACTCGGCGGCGTGACCAAGGCCCAGGGCGACCACGCGGCTAACCTGCGTGGACTCTCCCGCGACCTGCGCGGCACCGGAGTGCCCGCCGCCATCACCGCGGCCGACGAGCTGGACAAGGTGGCCCTCTCCCTGGAAACGCAGGGCCTCGGCCCGAAGTCGCAGAACGCCTCGGACCTGAAGCGCCTGGCCGACGGCAGCGCACAGCTGTCCTACCAGCTCAACGACCCGAACGCGCCATTGCGCAACGGCGTGACCGAGCTGAAGGGCCTGCCAGGACAGTTCAAGCAACTGCAGGACGGCGTGAACAAGCTCAACGACGGCGCGCAGACACTCGACGAGAAGATGGGCGAAGCCTCCGACGGCGCGGGCAAGCTGAAGGACGGCGTGATCAAGCTGGACGACGGCAACACCAAGCTCAAGGACGGTGCGGATAAGCTCGTCGAAGGCACCGGCAAGGCCAAGGACGGCACCGCCAAGCTGGATGACGGCGCCTCCGAACTCCACACCAAGCTCTCCGACGGCGCCAAGCAGGTTCCGAATTGGAACGAAGGCCAGCGCCTGGCCACCGCCTCCACCATCGGCGGACCGGTGGATCTGAAGAGCGACAATGATTCCGGCAACCACACCTTCGGCGCCGGCATGGCACCGTTCTTCTTCAGCATGGCGCTGTTCATCGGCGGCATCATGGTCTACGTGATGATCAAGCCGCTGCAGGCCCGCACCGTCAACTCTGGTGTGCACTCCTGGCGTGCGGCACTCTCCGGCTTCCTGCCGACCGGCCTACTCGCCATCGGCCAGGCAGCCGTCGTGGTCGGCGTGACCGTCTGGGGCGTGGGCATGGATGTCGATAACCTGCCGGGACTATTCCTCTTCGCCGCCCTCGTGGCGCTGGTGTGGATGCTGATGAACCAAATGTTCATCGCGTTCATGGGGCCTGGACCAGGCCGCGTGACAGCCCTAGCGGTGCTGATGTTGATGATCGTCGCCTCGGGAGGCCTCTACCCCGTCGAGACACAAAACAAGTTCTTCCAATTCCTGCACCCGTTCGACCCAATGACGTACACAGTCAACGGCTTCAGGCAGCTGATCTACGGCTTCTACGACGAACGCCTACCGATCGCAGTGGGAGTGCTGTTCCTCGTCGGCCTCGGCTGCTTCCTGGTCACCACGCTATCGGCCCGTAGCCAGCAAACGTGGACCATGAAGCGACTGCACCCGGTGCTGAACGCTTAAGGTTCGGTGGGACGAGGGGGCGTCACAAAACCTTCTCGGCGCCCTCGACACCCAGCAACAAATCCGGGTCGATCTTCTCCCCCGCCCGCAGGGTAGAGATCGACCCGTTGGATTCCAGAATCATGCACGCGACCTCGCTAAAGTCGCGTACACCCGCCTTGCGTGCGGCCGTGGCAATAGCGGTTTCTGTGATGTGGTTGCGCTGCAGAGTCTCCTCCAGCACCTCGCCATGGGCGATCAGCACCGTCGGGGGTGGGTTGATGGTGCGGCGCAGACCCACGACGTCCTGCACGGCGCCGAATAGAGCCTCCATGCCCATGAGGGTGAGCAGGCCGATCACGCCCGCGGCCAGTGACGGCGGGTGGCCTAGAACAGTACGGCCCGCGACTGCGCCGAACATGAAAATAACGACGGCATCGAAGCCGCCCAGCGGGCTGAGGATGCGCTGCCCGAACAGCCGCACCGCCACCAGGAACGTCAGGTAAATACCGACGGCGGCGACCATGACCACCGGGATGCGCCACAGATCAATGCCGAGCTGTTCCTTCAGCACCGGCCCCCACCCCTGCGGCGGGGTGAAATCCGCGCCGCTTAACGCCACCGTCGTGAGTGATTCATGCATCCCGCCAAACATGAATACTCATTATACGCCCAGGTAAAAGGGCTGGCGTATGCTATTTCTCGAGCTCCGCGTCCGGGATCTCGCTCTTCACCTCGTCGGTGATGGTCTCGTGCAGCTCCTTGTCCTCGATGTTGGACTCACCGACCAGCTTGCGCAGCTCCTGGCGATCCTCATCGGTGTACTCCTCCTCGTCGTGCTCGCGGGCGTGGGCGAGCTCGTGGATGCGATCACGGCGCTTGGACTCTGCGAAGATGCGGGCGCGGGAGCGCACCCACCAGGCGATCATCACGACGATCATCACCAGGCCGATGTAGCCGATCACCGGGTAGACGTAGGTCATGAGGGTATCGAAGCCCACGAAGCTGATGCCGTAACCAATGAGCGTCACCACGATAAACACCGGGCGGAAGGACTTGTCGGTGCTGGCGGTCAGGCGCTTACCCAGCGCGTAGAACATGCCGATCGCGGTGTTGAAGATCATGAAGAAGATGATGATCGCCATGATCACGCCCAGCACCGGACTGATGTCGTCCATCATTGCGAGCATCGGCACATCGCTGCCCTGAACGGTCTCGATGTTTAGGTACAGGGTGATCGCGGCGATGATCAGCATCGCGGTGTACAGCACGCCACCCATCAGGCCGCCGAGGCCGGCTTCCTTCGGAGACGAGTAGTTACCGCCGATCACCAGGGACATGGAAACACCCAGCAGCAGCGCCAGGCCGTTGTAGTTCAGGGCGGAGACGATCCACGGGGAAACTGGAGACTCCTCCGCCATCGCGATCTCATTCAAGTGCGAGGTGTCGGAGGGCATGTTGATCATCGTGTATACGAAAGCGAAGACCACAGCGACGATGATCAGCGGGGTCAGCGCACCGATGACCTGGCTGACTTTCTCCACGTCCAGCATTCCGGCGGCCAGCACCACGCCCGTCATCAGCAGCGCGCCAGCCCAGGAGGGAAGCCCGAACTGTTGCTCCAGGTTGGAGCCCGCGCCGGCGAGCATCACGAAACCGACGGCGAACAGGGTGATCGTCACGGAGACATCCAAGAAGCGCGAGACGATTGGGTGCGCAACGTTGCGGAACACCATGCGGTGCTCATCGGCTAGGAAGTAGCTGCCGACCTGCAGGATCACGCTACCGGCGAGGGTCATGACGATACCCGCCAGCACCGCGCCCCAGATGCCGTTGAGTCCAAAGGAAATGAAGTATTGGATGACTTCTTGGCCAGTTGCAAAGCCCGCGCCGACGGTCAGCCCGACGAAAGCCATGGCGATAGAGAATGTTCTCTTCACGCTGTGGAAACTCCTTCACGAAAAATTAGAAAAGCAAATTATGCGGTTTTGTCCGAACTATGACTGTACTCCGTCGGCTTCCCTGCAGCACTTCCGCTAGCAACGCCTCACAGCTCGTGCACCACGCGTCCCGCCTGCGCGTCACAGCTCGCGCACCACGCGCCCCGCGCCCGCAACGGCCTCCCCGATGTAGCCGCCGCCGAAGACCGCCGCATGCAGCCACAGCAGGTGCTGTTGATGCAGGTCTACGCTCTGCGCACCTGTCCCCCAGCCATCCACGTGTGGGCTGGCCTCGAAATACGCGCCCTCGATACTGCTCAGGTGCGGCGCGCCGAAGAGTCGCAGCGCCGCCAGGTCCGCGCGCGGATGGCCGCCATGCGCGCTCGGGTCGATGAGGATTGCCCCTTCTTTATTTCTTGACGCCACCTTCCCCCACAGCACATTCCCCGCCCACAAGTCGCCGTGGATACGGGCCGGAGGTATGCCGTCGTCCAGCTGCCCGGCGCGCAGAACCTCCAGCAGCCGGGTGACCTCGGCGGGAACGTCTGCGCCGGCGCTCCCAGCGCCCGCCCCCGGAGCAGACTGCGAGGCGCCGGATGCCGCCGTACCGGCTGACGAGGTTCCAGCTGCCAACGATCCAACTGCCGAAGTTCCACCGAATACCCGTGCAACCAGCGGGCTCAAGCACACGTCCGCGTAGAACTCTCCCCAGTTTTCGTAGGGCTTTAGGGGAAGCTCCAAGAGGTTATCGTTGGGGCCTTGGAATCCGGGTTCCCCCGTCGGCGAGAACCCGAAGTGGGGCGCCCCCGCGGCATGCGTGGCCGCTAGCTTTCGGCCGAAATCTTCAGCCATGGCGCGTGTGGGCGTCATCGGCTCTACCCGATCGATCCCCAACCCGCGGCGATCGTGCTCGTAAACAGAAACAACCGACGCGCCGCCCGGAGCTTCGGCGAGCCAGCGCAAGCCTGCGGCCTCCCAGGAACCGGGGCGGCCGGGGTTAGATTTCCAAAAGATGTCAGAAACAGCCATGCCTCCAGTGTTACAGCGTTACGGCATTGCGGCGATGGCAAGCCGTTACGCGCCTGAAACCCCAGGAAAATCGGCCTACACTGGGAGGTAAAGGACGTCGTACCGGAAGGAGCATCATGAAGATCGTAGACAACGGACCAGAGGCCAATGTCTTTGACATTGAAACTGCCACCCGAGAGAACACGAACTACCGCACGACCGCATGGACGGGCAAGTACCTGCAGGTGACCCTCATGTCCATCGCCCCCGGCGATTCCATCGGCCTGGAGGTGCACCACGATACCGACCAGTTCCTGCGCCTGGACGCAGGTGTGGGCAAGTGCATCATGGGACCGGACAAGGACAACATGACCATCCAGCAGGAAGTTTCCGACGGCTGGGCTGTGCAGGTTCCGGCTGGTGTGTGGCACGACATCATCAACACCGGTGACGAGCCGATGCAGGTGTACGCGGTCTACGCGCCGAGCCACCACGCTAAGGGCATCGTCCAGGAGACCGCCGAGCAGGCAGAGCAGGACGAGGAGTCCGGCAAGGACGTTCCGCCGGAGTGGACTGTTCAGCCTCCGAAGCAGCAGGCCGACGAGCACGCCTAGAGCTGGGGATGGGTCGGCTGGCTAGCTGTGCTGGGTTAGCTGGCTAGCTGCGCTAGTCGCCGGAATGGTTCAGCGACTCATCTGACGTGGCGAAAGTGGCACCTCCCCACGGGGTGCCACTTTTCTTTTGCCCTGCACCGCGCTGCCTCTGCCGCGGCTTTCACCGTGCGACCTGCACCTGGCGTCGCCCACCGTGCGACCTGCACTGCATAACCTTCACAGCACCGGAACCGCCCACACCACTCACACCACATGCACCCCTTATGCCCCACAAGCTTCACAGTCGCGAGCGAGCTACAGCGCCAATGTCCCAAATCTTCCACTTTCACCAAAAAGTACATTTGCAGCCCAGTTTCCAAAAGCCCCTGACCTGCACTAATAGATTAGTTATAAAAACAGAGTGGAAGATTTGGGACATTCCCCTCACGCCAGGCGTCCAACCCCGGCGTTTCACGCGCCCCCACCACGCGCCCAACACCCCCTCGAAACTCCTTAGCCCCCGGTATGTCACACATCGCGACCTCGGTACGTTAGCATGTCAAACTAAACGGCGTTCAAGACTGACGCTCAAGACTGATACGCCCCCATAACTCGCACGAGAAGTTTCACGACAGCTTTGAGGAGACCGACGATGACTACCGCCGAATCGAATCCGGCCACCCACGCCCCCGAAACCCCAGAGACCCCAGCAACCGCCGAAACCCCAGAAATCCTAACCCTCGCCCGCACGAAGGTCCTGGAAAACGGCGAGCCCCTGAACTACGAGGAAACCCTCCAGGTTCTGCAGCTCGGCGACGAGCACCTGGACGAGCTGCTGGACCTGGCCCACCAGGTCCGCCTGAAGTGGTGCGGAGATGCCGTGGAGATGGAGGGCATTATCTCCCTGCAGACCGGCGGCTGCCCCGAGGACTGCCACTTCTGCGCCCAGTCGGGCCTTTTCGAATCCCCGGTCCGCTCCATCCAGCTAGACATCGCCCAGCTGATCGAGGCCGCAAAGCAGACCGCGAAGACCGGCGCCACGGAGTTCTGCATCGTCGCCGCCGTGAAGGGCCCCGACGAGGATCTGATGAACCAGATGGCCAAGGCCATCGCCGCCATCCAGGCGGAGGTCGACATCAACATCGCCGCGTCCATCGGCATCCTCACCCAGGAGCAGGTCGATCGCCTGAAGGAGCTCGGCGTGCACCGCTACAACCACAACCTGGAGACTTGCAAAAGCTACTTCCCGGAGGTCGTCACCACCCACACCTGGGAGGAGCGCACCTCCACCCTGGAGATGGTCCGCGACGCGGGCATGGAGGTCTGCTGCGGCGGCATCGTCGGCATGGGCGAGACGGTTGAGCAGCGTGCGGAGTTCGCCATCGACCTGCAGAACCTCGACCCCACGGAGGTTCCGCTGAACTTCTTCGACCCCCGCCCCGGTACTCCTTTCGCGGACCTCGAACCCATGCCGGTCAACGATGCTCTGCGCACCATCGGCGCGTTCCGTCTGGCTCTCCCCCGCCAGCTGCTGCGTTTCGCAGGCGGCCGCGAGCTGACTTTGGGCGACCTGGGCGCGGAGAAGGGCCTGTTGGGAGGCATCAACGCCGTCATTGTGGGCAACTACCTGACCACGCTGGGTCGCCCGGCCGAACGCGACGTGGACATGCTCGGCAAGCTCCAGCTGCCGATCAAGGCTCTGAACGCGACCCTGTAGGCACACCGTGACGTCCTCGATGCCTCTAAGCGAACTCACCGCCCTGTTTGTCTTGGGCGGTACCCCTTTATATGACGCCCACACGGGCCAACCACTCGACTCTTCAGACGAGACCTTGCGCGTCGGCCGCGGAGCGCTTGCGCAGGCGAGCCGCGGGGCACTAGCGGGTTTGGAGCCACCGCGTTTCTGCCCGCTGTGCGGGCGCCGCATGAAGGTGCAGGTGAATCCGATGGGCTGGACGGCGGAGTGCTCCCGGCATGGCGATGTGGATTCTTCGATTGTGGTGGATGCGTAGCTTGCAGCACGTAGTGTGGAACCACCGCTAGTTACGGCGACGAAACTTCCGCCACCGAGACGTTCCCCTGACGAAAGGCACCACAAACATGGCAGCACCGGAGATCTCCGCCAGCACCACCGTCAACGCACCCGCCAGCAAGGTCTGGCAGCGGGTTACCGACCTCTCGGCGATGGGTCAGCGCAGCCCGCAGTGTAAGAAGATGATCCTGCTGCCACGTCGCAAGAGCAGCGCAGCTGGCGCGGGCAACGTTGGCGCCAGCGCAGGCGCGAGCGCAGCCGGCGCGGGCGCGAGCGGTTCCGCGGGCGCAGCCGGCGCAGCTCCGACCCCGGGCACCGTCACGATCAACTTCAACCGCCAGGGCATCCTCTGGTGGCCCACCTGGGCGGTCGTCACAGAGGTCGAGCCGGATCAGGTCTTCGAATTCAAGATCCCCCTGAACGGCACGCGCTGGCGCTTCGAGCTCTGCCCCACCGCCGACGGCTCCCAGACCGTCCTCACGGAGAAGCGCCTGGCTCCCGGTGGCAACACTTCCCTGGTTTCCCGAGTGCTAGTCGCAGCCGTCCTCGGCGGGGAGGAAAAGTTCGAGGCTAGCCTGCAGGAAGGAATCCAGCAGACCATCCGTGCGCTTGCTAGGGAAGCTGAAAACTTTTAGGTACAGTTCACTCTCGTGAGTGATCAGACCAACGTAACTACCGCCACTTGGCCCCGTTCTAGAATCATCGCAGCCTGGGTAGCGGCGAATGCGGTTATCGTTGGAATCCTGATCTTCTGGCCCTTCGCCAAGGGCGACCCGATGTATTACTTCCGTAATTCCTTGGGCAAGCCCACGCATCCCAGCCATGGCGCGCTGCCGCTATCCGAGTATCCGGATGCCGGCCTGTGGCCCGTCCGCGCGATCATTCAAGTATGCGGGGATCACGCCCATGTTTTCCTCACCCTGTTCTCTGGGTTCCTCATCGCCTGTAGCACGGTTTTCTTCTTCTATCTGCTAAACCGCAGCCACCGCGCCGCGCTATTCTGGACTGCCTTCACCGCCGCCGCTGGGCCTATCGTGTACTCCCGCCTGGATCTCATCCCCGGCCTACTGGTTGCTGCGACCGCGGCTGCTCTATTCACCCACCCGAAGGTCGCCTCCGCGCTGCTGGGATTTGCAGCGATGTCGAAACTGTGGCCCGCCGCGCTGGCCGCCGGGCTGGTGGATAAGTGGAATCGTTCCGCCACCTGGGTTCGCCTGGCCACGTTCGGCGGCACCCTCGTGGTCGTCGGCGCGATTACGGCGCTGACTTCCGGCTGGGATCGCCTGGTCTCCCCGCTGACGTACCAGGATGTCCGCGGCCTGCAGATCGAGTCGATCCTCGCCACTCCCCTGATTGTCGCGGCTGCGTTCTTCCCCGGCCATTGGCACATCGATAAGGCCCCGTCGAAGAGTTTCGAGATCTTCGGCCCGGGCGTGGATCAGCTGGTCACGGCCAGCAGCGTGTTGATGGCGTGCACCATGTTGTTCGGCCTTGCCTGGGCTCTGTGGCATTTTCTTGGTGACGCCTGGTCTCCCCTCAGTACCGCCCTGTTCTTCCTGACTATGGTGCTGCTGCTGATCGTCTCCAACAAGGTGTTCTCCCCGCAGTACGTCGTATGGTTCGGCCCGGTGTTGGCAGTCCTGTTGGCAAAGCAGCCGGACAACCCCGGCGCCTCCGGGCGGGACAGCACACGCGACGAGGCCAATGCGCAAGCCGGAACGAGTAGAGAGGCCGACACGCTGCGCAAGCTCGCATGGCTCAGCGTGCTCACTGCCGCCCTGACCACGGCAGTGTTCCCCTTCACCTATAACCTGCTGTTCGAAGGTCCCCACTGGTTCGCAGCCCTCGTACTCACCGCCCGGAACATCCTGATGGTCTACATCACTTACCTGGCGCTCAAGCTCACCATCCACGCCGGGTTAAAGTCGCGAGCCGCAAAGAAGCGGGAGGCTGAGGGCGTCACGAAGAAAGAACGTCTTAAGGAAAAAGCCTGAGGAAAAGGGCTTAAGAGTAACGGCGCACGTTGCGATCACGCGTGAGCCACATTCCGCAGAAACCGCAGGCCCATACGGTAGCCACCGCGATCCAGGCCATGCCGAAGTCCGCCCAGTCGTAGTTGCCGTCCGGGGCGCGCAGGTTCAGCAGCACACCGACGGCCTGAGCTCCGATCATTCCCGCGATCCAGCCGCCCATATTCGCCAGGCCTGTGCCGGTCGCGACAAAGCGGCGGTCCACCTTCTCGCGCACGGAGTCGAAGCCCAAGTTCGCAACCGGGCCTGTGAAGCCCATGACGATGTTCATTAGACACGCCGCCCACAGCGCGCCCGTCGGCGCGGAGGTGAAGAACCACAGCCAGCCCAGCCAGCCGGTGATGGAGAAGACCATCACAATCTGCATGCGGCGATTGTAGAAGCGGGCGGACAGCAGACCCACGATCGGGCCGACCGCCACGGAGGCCAGCGTGCCCAGCGAGAGTGCCAGGCCGGCCTGGTCGGCGGGCAGCCCCAGACCGAGTGTCATGATCGGCAGGCCCCACAGCAGGGTGAACACCACCAGCGCGCCTAGGCCCGTCCAGTGGACGAAGAAGCCGTGCCAGCAGACACGGTTGGTCAGCACGTTGGCCAGGACCTTCTTCACGCCCAGGCGCTCGGCGGGCTTGGCGGGCTCGGCGCTGGCCTTGGTGCCCGCATCAGCGCTGGCCTTTCCGCGCGCCGCCTCCGCTTCTGCCTCTGCCTCCGGCTCTGGCGAGTCCTTCACCAGCACTCCCGCGGCCAGCGCCAGCAGCGCGCCCACCGCGCCGAGGCTCACGAAGCCGGTCTGCCAGCTGGTCGCGTGCAGCAGGCTCAGGAAAGGCACAGCAGACAGGAACTGACCGAACTGCCCCACCGCACCCGTCAGCTGGCCGAGCAGCGGCGCGTGGCGCAGCGGAATCCACGCGGGGATCAGGCGCATCACGGACAGGAAGGCCGTCGCATCACCCGCGCCGATCAGCATGCGGGCGAAGATCGCCACCGGGTAGCTCGTGGTGAAGGCCAGCGTGACCTGCCCCACCGCCATGACGAAGGCGCCGGCCACCATCAGCTTGCGCGGCCCGAAGCGGTCCACCAGCAGACCCACCGGGATCTGCGCGAAGGCGTACACCGCCAGCTGTAGTGCGGTGAATACCGCCAACTGCGCGGCGTTGATGTGGAAGCGATCGATGGCATCCACGCTAGCCACGCCGAAGGACGTGCGTCCCGTTACCGCCAGGGTGTAGCACAGCACCCCGGCTCCCCACACGATGAGCGCCCGTGCGCTGAGTTTGTCTTTATCCGTAGCTGTCACTCATCTCACGCTACTCCGTGGGTTATGGATAAACTTATTCACCATGAGCTCTCGCCGCCCCTTCTCTAATCCTCTCCGTGTTTTGGTCTTCGTCGTGGTCCTGCTGCTCATAATCGCTTCGCTTATTTGGGTTGCTCTGGACTCTTTGGGTGGGGACGCCCCCTCGGCCTCCAACACCACCAACTCCAGCGAGGGCTCGTCCAACTCCGCCACCTCAAGCTCCGCGAGGCCCAGCGAGAAGAAGCCGAAGAAGGACGGCAAGCGGGAGGACGAGGATGACCCCTCGGTAGTTCCGGGGCCTGTCGGGGGAACCGGGTCTTTCAACATGGACGGCCCCGCGCCGGTGCAGGATGCAACGTTCGACTCGATGCCCTACGCCCTGCCGCTGAACCCAGCGGGGCCGCAGAACACCATGGTGCGCTGGGTCAACGGCTGGGGTGTTTCGCCGAAGGATGCGGAAAAGGGCACGATGTACGTCCTGGGGCATGCGTGGGGTGCGGCCCCGCTGGTGTTCAACCCTTTGAGCGAGGCGGTGACGGCGGATGTGGACCTGAACGCTCCGCCGAAGAACGTAAACGGCACGGATGGCAAGCCGGTGAAGCGCTACTCTTCCGACGTGCTCAACGGGGCAAAGATCAAGATGCGCGACGGCGCGAACCACCAGAGGACCTGGAAGGTTACCCGCAGCTGGCTGGTGGATAAGAACGAGGCCATCGTGGATCCGGACATTATGGACGACAAGCGTCCGGGGCGGATCGTGCTGATCGCCTGCTCGGTCTCCGGCAGCAACGACCTCGGCTACAACGTCATCGTCGAGGGCGAGCTGGTCTAGCCGCCGTAGTCGATACCGACGTCCTCGCCCCAGAACACCCGGTCCACCACTCGGTGGGCCTTGCGGGTCTTCTTCAGGTAGTCGTCCAGAAACTCCTGGGCCTGCTCCGGCGGCCAGTGGGCGGCGGCCGCGACGTGGCGCAGCTGGTCGCCGTGGCTGGGCAGCTGATCCTTCCTCTTGCCCTTGACCAGCACAATCGCGTTGCGTGCAATGGTGGCGGTGATCCAGGCATCGCGCAGAATCTCCGCATCGGATTCGGCGATGTACTCGCCGCTGGCGAGCTCACGCAGGGTCTCCAGGGTGGAGGTGTTGCGCAGATTATCCGCATCGTCCCCGTGCTGCATGGTGAGCAGCTGCACGGTCCACTCCACGTCCGTCAGGGCGCCACGGCCCAGCTTGGTGTGAGTCTTACGGTCCGCGCCGCGCGGCAGGCGTTCGGCATCCACGCGCGCCTTCATGCGGCGAACCTCCTGGACGACCTTGTCGTCCACGCCTCCCGGCGGGTAGCGGAAATCGTCGATCATGCGCAGAAACTCGATGCCCAGGTCCTTGTCGCCCGCGATCCACGTGGCGCGCAGCAGGGCCTGCATCTCCCACGTCTCGCCCCACTCCTTGTAGTAGCGGCGGTAGGAATCCAGCGTGCGCACGACCGGGCCGTTGCGCCCCTCCGGGCGCAAGTCAATGTCCACATCCAGGGGCGGATCCTGGCTGGGCCTTCCCAGGCGCGTTCGCACCGTGTCGCAAATGCTCGTGGCCCACTTCAGTGCCTCTGATTCGTCCGCGCCTTCGACAGGCTGGGCGACGAACATCACGTCGGCGTCAGAACCATACCCGAGCTCCGCACCGCCCAACCGTCCCATGCCGATAACGGTGATGCGCGCCGGCGCGTTGGCCACATTCTCGTCCTCCCAGAAACGAATCTCGGCGCGCAGGGCGGCCTCGAGCACCGCGTCCCACACCCAGGACAGGGAAACGCAGACCTGCTCCACGTCCATGAAGCCCAGCAGGTCAGCGGCGGCGATGCGGGCCAGCTCCGCGCGGCGCAGCGAACGGGCGACGGCGATGGCCTTGTCCGGGTGGCGGTGGCGGCCTGCAGCCGCGACCAGGGAGTGGGTGACAACCTGCGGCTCGCGCTCCAGGAACTTCGGGCCGGTGGCGCCGTCGGACAGGATCTTCACCGAGTCCACGGAATTCAGGAACAGCTCGGCAACATAAGGCGAGGTGCCCAGGATGTGCATGAGGCGCTTGCCCACGATGTTCTCGTCGCGCAGCAGGCGCAGGAACCAGCTGTAGTCGTGCGCGGCCTCCGAGAGCTTGCGGTAGTTCAACAGGCCAGCGTCCGGGTCGACCGTATCCCCCAGCCATTCCAGCAGCGTGGGCAGAATGATGGCCTGCAGCTTGGCCTTGCGGCTGCTGCCCGCGGCCAGGGCGCTTAGGTGCTCGAAGGCACGGTCCGGGTAGGCGTAGCCCAGGGCGGCCAGCTGGCGCTTCGCGGCCTCCGGCGACAGGCGGATCGTGTCGGCCTGCATAGCCGCCACCGAGGTTAGCAGCGGGCGGTAGAACAGCTTCGAGTGCAGCTGGCTGATCTCCAGGCTCACGCGCTTAACGTCTGCCGCCAGCTGCTCGTCCATGCTCCTCGTGCCCTCTGGGCGGCAGCCGGAGGTGCGGCCCAGCCACACGCGGGCAGCCTTGTCCTCCTTCGGCGGCAGGGTGTGCGTGCGCTTCAGGCGCTGCAGCTGCAGGCGGTGCTCCAAAAGGCGCATGAAGGCGTAGTTTTCCTGCAGGTTCTGGCAGTCCGCACGTCCGATGTAGCCGCCCTTGGCCAGGGCGCGCAGCGAGGCGACGGTGGAGCGAGTGCGCAGCGATTCGTCCGTGCGGCCGTGCACCATCTGCAGCAGCTGGACGGCGAACTCGATGTCGCGCAGTCCGCCGGGGCCCAGTTTCAGCTCGCGGGCGCGGATGTCGTCCGGGATGTTTTCGATCACCCGGCGGCGCATGGCTTGCACGTCGTGCACGAAGTCCTCGCGTTCGGCGGCCGACCATACCTTCGATGCCAGCTCGTCGACGTACTCCTGGCCTAGCTCCAGGTCGCCGGTCATGGGGCGCGCCTTCAGCTGCGCCTGGAACTCCCACGTTTCGGCCCAGCGGTTGTAGTACTTCACGTGCGATTCCAGGGTGCGCACCAGGGCACCGCTCTTGCCTTCGGGACGCAGGGCGGCGTCTACCTCGAAGAACACGCGGCTGCCGATGTTGATGAACTCGCCCGCCCAGCGGGTGGCCTTCGGGTCGGCGGGTTCGGCGACGAAGATGACGTCCACGTCGGAGATGTAGTTCAGCTCTTGCGCGCCGCACTTGCCCATGGCCAGCACCGCGAGGCGGGCGGGCTGCTCTTCCGGCTCGTACACCTGCGCGCACGCGACGGCCAGGGCGGCGGTCAGCGCGGCGTCCGCCGCGTCGGAGAGTCGGCGGGAGACCAGCTCGAACTCGACGGGCTCGGCCGATTCCTCGCCGCGCTGCACGAAGGTGCCCGCGACGTCGACGGCGGCGATGCGCGCGAGGATGGTGCGGTACGTTCGGCGCATTGCGTCGTCGGCCTCTGGGCCTGTGACGCCCGCCCGAAACACCCGCTCGCCCGATCCTTCAACGGAAGTTGCCGAGACGCTGCCGAGCATGAGCTCCATCATTTCCTCGGCCGACGGCATGCCGTTTTCGAGCTGTTTCCACTCCGCCGGGTTGGCGACGATGTGGTCGCCCAGCATAGACGACGCACCGAACAGGCTCAGCAGGCGGACGGCGAACTGGCGGGATTCGTTGACGCGCGTCAGCAGCTCGGCGCTGGTGCCTGCACTGCCGGAGCTGCCAGTGCCACTACCGCTTCCGGCGGCGCCCCCGGCCGCGCCGTTGGAACTGTCCGCAGCGTTCGCAGCGTCTGCGCGGTCGAGCGCCTCCACCAGGCGAATCAGGTTGTTCAGCGCCAGATCCGGATCACCCGTCGAGGCGAGAATCCACATCTGCTCCGCGTGCTGGACATCCACCCATCCGAGCCGCTCAAGGTCGTCCTGCGCCTTGGGGTGGGTCAGGCCCAGGGTACGGGCGGTCGGCACGGAGGAACGCGAACTGCGGGGGCGGGTCATGGGGTGAAGGTGCTCCTGGAACTCAAGGAAGTACTGAAGGTGGTGGGAGGGGTGGAAGTGCGGGAGAGGAAGCCGCAGACTAGGCGACTAGAAGGACAGGTTGTTCCGCAGCTCCCACGGCGTGATCTGCGACTGGTACTCGTACCACTCGCGCCACTTGTTGCGCAGGAAGAACTCAAAGACGTGCTCGCCGAGGGCATCGGCAACCAGCTCGGAACGCTCCATCTCCCGCAGCGCACTGTTCAGATCCGAGGGCAGATCCTTGTAACCTGCGGCGATGCGCTCGCGGCGGGTCATGCGGGAGACATCCTCCTCCGCCGGGTTGGGCAGCTCGTAGCCTTCCTCGATGCCCTTCAAACCTGCGGCCAGTAGAACCGAATAAGCCAGGTAGGGGTTGCAGGCGCTATCCGGGGAGCGGACCTCCACGCGGCGGGAGGCCGCCTTGTTCTGCGTGTACATCGGCAGGCGCACCATCGCCGAGCGGTTCGACGCACCCCACGCCGCCGCACGCGGAGCCTCATCGCCGGAGGTAATGCGCTTGTAGGAATTCACCCACTGGTTCGTCACAGCCGTGATCTCCGGGGCGTGCTCCAAGATGCCCGCGATGAAGGACTTCGCAGTACCCGACAGGCGCAGTTCATCATCCGGGTCGTGGAAAGCATTGCTCTCCCCCTCGAACAGGGACATGTGGGTGTGCATCGCGGAACCCGCGTGCTCGTGGAAGGGCTTTGGCATAAACGTCGCGGCCACGCCATTGCGGCGGGCGACCTGCTTAATCAGGTAGCGGAAGGTCATCACGTTATCCGCCATCGTCAGGGCATCGGCGTAGCGCAGGTCGATCTCCTGCTGCCCCGGCGCGTTCTCGTGGTGCGAGAATTCCACAGAAATCCCCATGTGCTCCAGCGCGCTAATCGCGTGGGCGCGGAAAGCCGGAGCATCGTCAGTCACCGCCTGGTCGAAGTAGCCGCCGTTATCCGTCGGCACCGGCGGATACCCCTCCGTCTCTAGCTCCTTCACCAGAAAAAATTCGATCTCCGGGTGCACATAGCAGCTGAAGCCCTGGTCCGCAGCGGCCTTCATCTGGCGGCGCAGAACCTGGCGCGGATCCGCCCACGAAGGGGTGCCATCCGGCATCGCAATGTCGCAGAACATGCGCGCCGACAAAGCTCCATCATCTGACTTAAACGGGAAGATCTGGAACGTCGATGGGTCCGGCTGCGCGATCGTGTCCGACTCCGCGATGCGGGAAAACCCCTCAATCGCCGAGCCGTCGAAACCGATGCCCTCCTGGAAAGCCCCCTCTAGCTCCGCTGGCACCACCGCCACGGACTTGAGGTACCCCTGGATATCCGTGAACCAAAGGCGAACGAAGCGGATGTCGCGTTCTTCCAGCGTACGCAGAACATATTCCTGTTGGCGATTCATATCCCCCATTGTAGAAGTTCCCTGCCCGGCTGCGCCCCCGTTTGCGCTAGGCTACGCCCCCGTTCGCGCCCGCCCGCGCCCCCGTTTGCACTAGTCGGCGGTTTAGCGGTTGGGGTTGAGGGCGTCACCTAGAATGAACAGCATGACTGCAACATCTGGAACATCCGGCTCCACCCCCAACGGCTACCTGGTCCCCACCAAGAAAGTGCGCATCGCCGATCTGAAGGCGCGCAAGGGCACGGGCGAGCCGTTCGCGATGCTGACCGCCTACGATTACTCCACCGCCGTCGCGTTCGCCGAGGCGGGCGTGGAAATCATGCTGGTCGGCGATTCCGCCGCGAATGTGGTGTTTGGGTACGACGCCACCCAGCGCATCAGCATGGACGAGATGGTCTACCTGACAGCCGCCGTTGTCCGCGGAGCCGGCAACGCCGCCGTGGTCGCTGACCTGCCCTTCGGCACCTATGAGGCTTCGGATGAGCAGGCCGTGAAGGCCGCCACCGAGATGCTGCATCGCACGGGCGCGCATGCGGTGAAGATCGAAGGCGGGGTGCGGATTGCGGATCGCATTCGCGCTATTACTGACGCCGGCATCTCCGTGTGCGCGCACATCGGCTTTACTCCGCAGTCCGTCAACCAGCTGGGCGGCTTCAAGGTGCAGGGCCGCGGGGCTGGCGCCGAGCAGCTGCTGGCCGACGCCCGTGCCGTGCAGGAAGCCGGTGCCGACATGGTGGTGCTGGAGATGGTGCCCGCGGACGTGGCTGCTTCCGTGACTAAGGAGCTGGACATCCCGACGATTGGCATTGGTGCAGGTCCGGACTGCGATGGGCAGGTTCTGGTGTGGCACGACATGGCTGCATTCCCGGCGGGTGGGCACCGTCCGCGCTTCGCTAAGCAGTGGGCTTCGGTGGGTTCGGACCTGACGGCCGCCGCTGCTGCCTACAAGCGAGAGGTTGCTGAGGGTAAGTTCCCGGCGCAGGAGCACTGCTTCTAGGCCTGCTGGCTAGGCTGGACTGGTCTGGGCTGGCTGGCTCCCTCGCTCCAACGGCCGCCCCCACCTCGGCAGCCTGGCACCGACCCGCTCCCCAATTCCGCCGCGCCACACCAACCCCACAGACCACTCTGGCACCCTTCGAGCCGGCTGGCACCCCCACCTCAGCGGCTAAATGTCGTTAAAGTGGTAATTCGTCTTCCCGAAAAAATTTGTCCAGCTAGCGAAATTGCTCTGACCTGCGTCTTTGCAGTGTCTACAATCGTTGCCAGTAACGTTTTGCAACTTTAACGACATTTAGCGCGCCAGCCACCGCCAGCCACGCCCACGCGAGCCGCCGCCAGCCACCACTAGCTTCGCCCAGAAATGTAAACCGTAAGCCGAACCGGCATGCCGCCGCCAGGCGAGTTTTCTAAATCCATCCCTCTACTTTCTCGAATATATTCTGGCCTCTCCCCAAAATGAAAATGGGGATTTAAACTAAACTCTTTCCCTCCCTTAACGGCACGAACACCGGAATCCAGATAGCCGCCGCAGAAAATTGACTTCTCATACTTGTCATCCCCCTGATCCCTACATCCCACAAGGTCATACTGCATTAACTCTGGGTCACTGGACAAAGCGTCTAGAACCTCTTGATGATACTTCTCCAAAAAAGTCTTCTTGTCGTAATCCACTCTCACGGTGTTTATTGGGGAATCTTCCGTCACCATTGGAACCGCCCTTCCGTTACCGTATTTATCCAGGGTGTAGATCCTGGAAGATATTTCACCCGGGAACAGCACTAATTTGAAGGACAACGGAACAGAAATCACGTATATCGAAAAGGACAGAGCAAAGAAAACTACCCACATACGGGTTTGTCTGCCGGGGTTCTTTTTTCTCCAAACCGATCTGGAAATCAAAATAATGATTGCCACCCAGGCCATAATGCTGGACAGAACAGTAAAGAGGATCAACCCGTGAAAGATGACATCTAAAACATTAGCCCCTGGGGCAACATCAGAGACGTCAAAAGTCCGATAGAAAACATTTACGTCCACACGCTTTTAGCCCCTTTATTACGCCTGCACATAGTGACCTGCCTTGAACTGCGCGTTTGATCAACACTTAGGACAGTACAACAATGCTGGGCGGTTGGGGTTAGATGGCGTCCAGAATAACGAAGGTGGCGGCGACCACGCCGCAGATCAGGACAGCCGCAGTCACCGCGACGACCGAGCCGACGTTCGCGGTGAGGCGTTCGGCGCGCAGACCGGCGCTAAAGCGCAGGTAGCGGCGCCTTTGCGTCAGCAGAATGAGCGCCGCGAGCAGCACCAACACTCCCGCGGCGGGCAGGACGATCACGCCGTAGCGGCCGATCCACCGGAACAGCATCGCGCTGACGACCAACAACGCCAGCAAGGTGCGCTGCCACGACAGGCTGGTGCGCTCCGGTTGAAGTCCCAGGTCAGAGTGCGGGCGCTCGGGCACCTCCCGCGCAGCCCCACGCACCTCCCGGCGCGTCATTTACAGCTCCATCCCAAAATCGCCGAAGATCACAAACCCCAGCACCACCGCGCAAGCCACCACGGCCACGCCCGCCAGAAAGGGCACGATCGCGGGCACCGGCAGAGCCTTCCCGGTCCGCATGGCACGCTCCACGCGCAGCCACCGCACCGCCGCCCCCAAGCCGATCAGCATGCCGACGATCAGCACCAGAACAGCCGCGGCACTCCACAGATGCTCGGGCACGTTGGGCGAACGGAACGCCTCCAGCGCCACCCCGCCGGCAAGAAACGCCAGGCTGGTGCGGATCCACGCCAGGAAGGTGCGCTCGTTCGCCAGGGTGAAGCGCGGGTCCGGCTCCTTCCCCTCGGGCAGCAGGGTGCGCGCCAGCCACGAGCGCTCCGAGTCCTTAGTCGTCATCTTCCGCGTCGTACTCCTCGGCCTCCTTGGTGCGCTGCTGCGCGGTCTCGATGGCAGCCTCGGCCTCCTCGCGCGAGTCGTATGGCCCCATGCGGCTATCCCACGCGCTGTCCTTGCCCTGGCTCACCTGGCCGCTCTTCGTGTCGTAGTACCACTTCTGCGCATCATTTTCGCTCATAGGCTCATGTGTACCACACGCACCGGACACCCCCCTGCCTAATCGGCCGGCCAGGCGAAACGTACCTCTCGCGCTGCGGGTTCGGCTTCAATCAGGGTTACTTTAACTGTTGACGCCTCGTCTGGGCCGCCCACACAAGTCGTCAAGATGGGCGGCTCCTCGACTAGGATCTTCGCCTTGTCTCCGCCGTCGCTATTGAGCACCGTCGCGTTGAAATTCTGGCCCACCCACGGTTGCAGGACGACCGCCTCGGTGAGTTTCATGCAGGCGCGGTCGACGGCGCTGGCCGTCTGGCTACTGGATTTCATGGTGCCGAGAACCTGGTCGACGTTGGCGGTCACCCACTCCGGGATGGGCTGGGAGCTGGCGATCGCCAGGCAGATTTCCGTAGCGAAGCGATCCACCAGTCGGCGCAGGGGTGCGGTGACGTGCGCGTAGTGGCCGCCGATGCCGGCGTGGATGCTGGGCTCAGGCTCCGCGCCGTCTGCACCGCCGGCACCGCCCGCCCCGCCGGCCAGGCCGAACTGCTGGTACCCCGCCCCGCGCAGAAGACTCTGCGCGTCGCGCATGAGTGCCATGCCGCGCGGCGTGGAGGCGTCAATATCAGCGAGCAATTCCCCGATCGGGCGGCCGGAGCGATCGAACCCCAAGGCGTGCGCGGAGTGGTCGAAGGCGGCGATCTCCTTGTCCCCGGCGGGCGGCAGGGTGCGCAGGATGCCCACGCCCGCGCGCACCATCATCTCGCCAGCGCACATGCCCGCCAGTAGGGACAGCTCGGAGTTGAAGTCGTTCATCTCCTGGCGCTCGTCGATGCCCAGCAGGTAGCGCTCGGTGCCGTCCTCGGTCTGAGTGCGCTCCACAGAGATCGAGGGCAAACGCAGGTTGATAGCCTTACGCCGCAGGTCAGAGCGCTGGCGCGCCCGGCCAACCTCCGGCAGCTGGGCGATGGCGGGGTGCAGCGCGCCGCCGTGCATGTCCGCCTCCACCTCGGTGTAGTCGAAGCGCTTCACGGAGCGGATTAGCGCGCGGTACACGGTGAAATCCGCGACCTCACCGTCGGCACGCAGCAGAATATCCCACACCACGGCGGGACGGGTCTGGTCCGGCAGCAGCGAGGCGCTGCCCTCCGAAAGCTCCGCTGGGTGCAGGCGGGTCGGCTCGTCCGGCAGGTACATTGTCTGGCCGCGCTGCAAGGATTCCGCCATCAGAGGCCCGACCGGATCAACAAAGGCGCCGACGTCCGCGATGGCGTACAGCACGCGCCACCGGGCGGCGCCGCCTTCACCGCCCGGCGCGTCCTGAATGTTCACCGCCTGGTCCAGGTCCATCGAACCCGCCGGGTCGATGGTCACGAACGGAATATCCCGCAGATCGCGGCGCTGGTCGGCGTGCCGGTCGCTGGATTGCAGCGCCTCGGCGTGGACGTCCTCCGGGAAGCGTTCCGGCAGTTGGAACTCCTCGGCGATGGCGCGGAAGTTCAGCTCGGCGGCGAAAAGTTTCATGACTCCAAGAGTGGCACAACCGCCCCGCCCCGGCCACGCACCCAGCCGAGTTTCCCGGCCACGCCGGAAACCCCCGAAAAAATTTTTGCGCCGAGACGACCTATGAGCCGGATTCTGTCCTATCCCCCGCTCCACTCCGCAGCACCGCGAAGGCACGCGAAGAAGGCGTGGGACGAGGCGACCATCCATCTGAGCCCACCATTGCTGGCGGCTTCAAGCGGCCTACCTGCTCATTGTTGGGCGGGCAGCCCTAGAGCTACGCCGCACGCTTGTGCACCATCTGGGATGGCGCGCGTGCGGGCACCTTGACCTTGCTCCCGGTGGGGTTTACCTAGCCACCCCAGTCGCCTGGGGCGCTGGTGCGCTCTTACCGCACCTTTTCACCCTTACCCGCGCGTGGCGGGCGGTTTGTTTTCTGTGGCACTGTTCCCGCGGGTCGCCCCGGGTTGCTGTTAGCAACCACCGTTGCCCTGTGGAGTCCGGACTTTCCTCCGCGCCCGGCCTGCCCCGTGTGCAGGGTGGTTCCGCGCGCCGCGATCGCCCGGCCGTCTCGACAAGGCTTAACTCTAGCGCACGGTTTCTCCATCGAGGAAGTGCGTATCGTTGACCCTTCGCACCACGGCGCTGTCTTTGTTGCTGCCCTTATTATTGACGCCCACTTCTCCCCCGGTGCCCTCTGAACCATCCGGGAAGATTTCGATGACGCTCAAGCCTGCCAGGTCCAGGTGCAGCGTGCGGTACAGTGCACCGCTTGCGCAGAAGGCGTGGCGCAGGATGGATTTAATGGGCGTGACGTGGCTGACCAGCACGACGTCCTCGCCTGGGTGGTTGCGGGCCACGTCGCGGAGGAAGGGGCGCACGCGCGCGAGCACGTCGTCAGGGCTTTCCCCTCCGCTGGGGGCGGCGGCGCTGTCCCAGAAGCAAGCGTCGTGCTCGAGGGGGAATTCGTCCATGACCTCGGCGAAGGTGCGGCCTTCCCAGTCTCCGAAGTTCATCTCGATCAGAGCCTCGGTCACGTGGACGCGGGGCTTGGCGACGCCAGGGTCACCGGCGCTGCTGGAACCGCCGACCGCTGCGGCCTCCGCGGGTGCCTCGGCCAGTGCCTCGGCGACAGCCTCCGCGGTCTGGCGGGTGCGCTTCAACGGAGAGCTGTAGATCGCCACCGGGCCAGCGCTGCTTCCCGCACCGGCGCTGCCACCCACGCCCCCAGCCAGCTGCCCGGCCACGTAGGCTGCGGCCCGGCGAGCCTGCTCACGCCCGTGGGAAGTCAGCTCCGGGTCGGAAAGCCCGGAGAACTGCTTCTGCACGCTCATCTCCGTCTGCCCGTGCCGCAGCACCCACAGGCGGGTCGGGTTCCCGCCGGGGTGCCATTCCGGTGCGCTCGCGGCATCGGTCACGGCCTCCGCGTCGGCACCAGCACATCCCGGCGCAGCCTCCGCGCCCGTGCTCTCATTGCCCGCAGCGCCCGAAGCGCCCGCGGCCCCTGCGCCCGCCCCCGCAGCACCCGCAGACCCCGACGCGGCATCCCCGCCGGCCTCGGTTGAACCGGCGGCGGGTTGGAACGAGAGGGCGTCATCAAACCAGCGACCCCCAATCCCATCATCCATAGCGCGATTGGCCAGCTCGTCGGCGCGCTTATTCTGGGCGCGCGGCACCCAGTTGTAGGAGACGGCGGCGAGAGTCGCCTCGAGCTCCTTGACCCGCGCGGCCAGGGGCTTCATGTCGGGGTGCTTGATCTTCCAACGGCCGCTCATCTGCTCGACGACGAGCTTGGAATCCATGCGCACCTGGATCTCCAGATCCGCGGCGGCAACCCCACGCATTTTCGCCACTTCGATGGCCAACTCCAGAGCGTTGATGAGCCCCTGGTACTCCGCCACATTATTCGTGGCCTTGGCGATGAACTCCCAGTGTGCGGCTACTTCCTGGTCACCCTCCAGGACCGAACCTCCGCAACCGGCGATGCCCGGATTACCGCGGGATCCTCCGTCGCATTCCACGTCTAAGCGCATCATTCATCACCCTCGTCTTGGCCCTCGTTCTGTCGTCTTCAGGTCACTCTATCGCAGCAGCAGGACATTACATTCAGGGCATCGCGGCACTTCCCCGCTGCCGTCTGCGGCCAGCTCGTCGATCTCCTTCAGGGACAGCGGATCCAGCTCGATGAAGCACGCCTGGCACGTCCGCCCCTTCAGCGGCGCAGCCCCCACCCCGTGCTCGGCGAGCTGCTGGTCGTAGGCCTGCAGCAGCTCCGCGTTCGTGTCTTCCAGTGCCGTCCGGCGCTGGGTCAGCCGGGCCTTGATGGTGGAAATGTCGGCCTCCAGGGCGTTGGTCGCACGGTCCAGGTCGGTCTGCGCCGCCGCGATGTCCTCGTCGATCTGCGCATGTGTCTGGTCGTCGGCCTCGTCGGCGGCGGAGTTAGCCTCGCTGAACATGGACTGCACCTTCACGGAGCGCTCCAGCCGCCCCTCCAGGTCCTTCAGCCGGTCGCGGGTGCTGCGCAGGTCGTGCTTCAGGTCGCGCCGTCGCTCGGGGTCGGTCTGCGAGTTCAGCCCCGCCACGTTCGCCCGCTCGCGCTCCTTGAGCTTCGCCACGTCCTGGCGCAGGCGCATCAGGGTCGCCTGGTCGCTCCTGACCTGCGCGTTGTTCAGCACCTGCTGGCGGCGCTCCTCGCGCTTCTGAGCCAGCAGTTCCTCCAGTTTTGCCTGCTCCGGCAGGGAATCCAGCCGCGCCTGCGCGATGCCCAGCTCCTCCTGGTCGCGCGCTAGGTCTGCCAGGTTCTTTCGGTCGTCGGTCGTCCAGCGCATCGCAGTTGTCCTCCTATTTTTCGTGCACGGTCCACGGGTCGGTGCGTACGTCGATCACTGTGGTCTGTGCCTTCGTTGCCTTCTTAATGACGCCTTCCGCCTGGAAGCACCACGGAAACTCGCTGGCCCAGTGGGCGGTATCGATGACCGGGCATCCACCCATGCGCAGGTGCTCATCCACCGGGTGGTGGCGCAGGTCGGAGGTGACGAAGCAGTCCACGTTCATTTTTGCGACCTGGCCGAGGAAGCTATCGCCGGCGCCGCTGGCGACGGCGACGGTGCGGATCATGGCATCGGGGTCTCCGGCTGCGCGCACGCCCCATTCGGTGGCGGGCAGCCGCTCGGCCACGCGGGCGGTGAACTCCCGCAGGGTCATTGGAGTATCCAGCTCGCCGACGCGCCCGATGCCCAGCTGCTGGTCGGCGGGCGTGGGCAGGGAGGTTTCCACGCAGTCGTAGGCCGGCTCCTCGTAAGGGTGGGCCTTGATAAGGGCTGAGCGGATAGCTTCCCGCTTCGCGGCGGGGGCTACGAACTCGATGCGGACCTCTTCGACCGTCTCTACCTCCCCGACAGCGCCGAGGTGCGGATTCGCGCCTTCCGTGGGCAGGAACTGGCCGGTCACGGAGAACTCGAAGCAGGCCTGCTCATAGTCACCCTGCGCGCCACCGCCTGCGGAGAAGATGGCGGATTTCACCGTGGGGGCGTCATTAAGAGGGACGGTGAAGCCCCACTTGTCGGTGCCGGAAGGGATCGGCCGCAAGGGTGCGCCCGGGGTGATGCCGAGGAGCTCGGCCAGGCGATCGTTCACGCCGGGGCGGGCGGAATCGGCGTTGGTGTGCGCGGCGAAGAGGGCGATGCCGTTGCGGATCAGCTTGTGGACGATGCGGCCCTTCGGGGAGTTGGCGGGCACGGCGGTGACGCCGCGGAGCAGCAACGGGTGGTGAACCACGAGCATCTGCGCGCCCTGGGCGATGGCGGCATCCACTACGTCGTCTGTGCAGTCCAGGGCGAAGGCAACCTTGTCGGCGGGCTCGGCGGGGTCGCCGCAGATCAGGCCGACCGCGTCCCAGGATTCCGCGAGGTGGGGCGGGTAGGCGGCCTCCAGGGCGGCGACGACGTCGGCGACGGTGGTTTGGTTCGCGGCGGGGTTGGCTGCCTGGTTCGCGGCGTTCGCGGCGGGGTTGATGGATGGCTCGGGCACGGATTCTCCTGGGGTACTGCTATGTGCTGCTGCAAGGTGCTGCCAGCCCGGCTGCTCGCTCGGCTGGCTGCATGCTCCACCCAGCCTAGCCAGATCTGACACACTGGAGGAGTGCGAGATTTACCAATTCTGCTTGTAGACGTAGACGGAACGCTGATGGATAGCTACCCCGGCATCCGCGCCAGCTTTGTAAACGCCCTGGAGGCACACGGGGTGCCGGTGCCTCCCGAGGAACGCGTGCGCGAAATCCCTGGCCCGCCGATGGTGGAGACCCTGAGGGACATCGGCCTGGAAGGCGAGCTGCTGCAGAAGGTCTTCGACACGTACCTCTCGGACCAGGAAAACGGGCGCTGGAAGGAAGCCACCCCGTTCCCTGGCATGCGCGAGCTGCTGGAGAAGTGGTCCGGCGAGGGCATTATTCTGTCCACCGCAACGTCGAAGTCCGAGGTGTCGGCGGAGCGGATCCTGCGCGAACACGACATGCTGAAGTACTTCGCGGTACTCGGCGCGGCCCAGGAGGACGGCACCCGCCGGTCCAAGGCCGCCGTGATTGAATACGCGCTTGAGCAGCTGAAGGAAGCTCCCGAGGTGCGGGAATTCCTGGCTCACATGAACGCCAAGGAAGGCCTGCAGGCTCTCGACCCGACGAAGATGCTGCTGATCGGCGACCGCATCCACGACGTGGAGGGTGCCGCGCAGTCCGGCATCCCCACGGTGCTGGTCGGCTGGGGCTACGGTTCCGCGGAAGAGCACGCCAAGGCCGCTTACAGCGTGAACACTCTCGAGGAGCTGGACGCGCTGGTGCAGCGCTGGGCCAACGAGGGCTAGTCGGGCGGCGCTGCCGGGCTGCCGGGCTACCAAGTCTCCGGAGTGCACAGACAGCGCTGCCAACTCAGCGCAGTCCAAGCAGCACGCCCTCAACGAATTGAAAGGAACACAATGCACATCACTGTCGTATGCACGGGCAACATCTGCCGTTCCCCGATGGGCGAGGTGATTCTGCGCGCCGGCCTCGAGGAAGCCGGCATCGCCACCGGCCACTCCCCGGCCGCTGATGCTGCCGAATCCTCCGACGCACCCGTGACCCTGAACTCCTGCGGACTCGGCGGCTGGCACATCGGCGACGGCGCTGATGGTCGGGCGGTGGACGAGTTGGCGTCATTGGGTTACGACGGCACGGCGCACCGCGCGGCACAGCTCGGACCTGCGCATTTGGGCGCCGACCTTTTCCTAGCCATGGACGACGGGCACGTGCGCGGGTTGCGCAACGCGGGTGTCGCCCCGGAGCGCATTCGCTTGTTCCGTAGCTTTGACGCCAACTCCCCCGCCGGTGCCGAAGTCGCCGACCCATACTACGGCCACCGCTCGGACTTTACCGAGGTCGGGCAGCAGATTGAGGCCGCTGTACCGGGCATTGTGGAGTACGTGCGGGAGCAGCTGGGGCAATAGTCCCGCGGGCAGCTACATTATCGGCTGCGGCGCCGTTAGCTCTGCGGGAATAGCTGGGGAGGTAATCCCGCGGGGCAGCTACGGCGATAGTGAGCCATTCCACTACTTACAGCTCGGAAGATCTGCAGAACGCCCGGTCCGCTGGCCTCAAACACCCTTCGCTGGCACCTAAGTGTCGGAAAAGTTGCAAAACGCCAGGGGTCGCAGGCCTCAACATCCCACCTCCAGACACAAATGTCGGAAAAGTTGCACAACGTTATTGAAGACAATTTTCAGTAATATAAACATGCAGGTCAGAGCGTTTTTGTCGCAGGCTGCAAGCTGGCCGATTTTCTGTTTTGCAACTTTTCCGACACTTAACCCTTCCCGCCCCACCAAATGCCACCAGATCGGGCATTTTCAACCACTCCAGATGACCGAATGCCTCCAGATCGGGCATTTTCAACCACTCCAGATGACCAAACTCCGCCGGGGCGAGCATATTCAGGCGCCCCAGATGGACAAATGTCGCCGGGGCGGGCATATTCAGCGGCGTTAAATCGCCAAATGTCGCTAGAACGGGAATGCGTTGATGCCAACTATTTTCATCTACACAAACCCGCAGGTCAGAGAGTTTTGAAAAACCTTGGCGCGCAATCGGCGTTCGCGTATTCCCGATCTAACGACATTTACGGACGGCAGCCCTCGCACATTCCTGATCTAACGACATTCCAAAGGCCAGGGGACAATTTTTCAGTTGTGCCAGCGTGGCAGTTTGGGCCGGGGTGGCAGTTTGGGCCAGCGTAGCAGCTTGAGGGAACTAGAAGCGCTCCCTGCCGCGCTTTTCCGCGCGGCGCTCCTCGAAGCGGGAGCGGGTGCCTCCATAGCGGTCGGTGAGGTCGGAACGCTTCCGAGGCTTCTTCTTCTCGGCGGGAGTACCATTCCCCCTGTTCAGAGACTTTTCAGCGCCAGTAGGCTTCGGCTTCTCGATGTCAGCTGGCTTCGGATTGGCAGCAGCGGACCCGGCAGCCTCTTCGCCGTGAGCAGTGTCTGCGCTGCTAGCAGAAGATGATCCGCCAGCGTCACCACCGGCACCAGCACCTTCACCACCACCGCCAGCAGTCCCATCAGCAGCCCCAGCACCAGCATCTCCATCACCGGCACCGTCGGTGATCTGGGCGTTTAGGCGGGCGACCTCGGCGCTTTCCTCGCGCTCACGCCGGCGCTCGCGCATCTCCGCATACACAAACCAGCCCAGGCCCACCGGCGCCAAGATGCCGAACGCAATCCACTGAATTCCGTAGGACAAGTTCGTGCCGCCATCCAAGTGCGGCAGAGGCAGCGCCTGCAGATCCGGTGCATCGCCATCATCTCCGTTGCCGGTGTCACCGCTGGCGCCAGCACCGTCACTGCCAGCACCTTCGCCAGCGCCAGCATCACCACCGTCCTCGGCGCCACTGCCGCCTGCACCTCCGCCCTCAGCACCTCCACCGGCCATGCCGTTCAGGCGGTCGACGCTCTCCGAATCCAGCTGCACATAATCCGCCGCCAGGTCCTCGCCCGTCGCCTCGGAAATCTGCTTCGTCGACATGCCTGTGACCTGCGTGTATCCCTGAGATTCCGTAGGCTTCGCATCCGGCACAGCCTCGCTCATGCGGATAAACCCGGTCACCTTCACCTCACCGCGTGGTGCAGGTTTCAGCCGAGGCGCAGCCCCATCCCCCTCCACGGCGACCCACCCGCGATGCACCAACACGGTCTGCCCGCCGTCGAGCCGAAAGGGCGTCAATGCTTGATAAGAGTGAGCCGATTCCACCGGACGGTTGCGCAGCAGCACCTCCTTGTCCGGCAGGAATTGGCCCTGTAGTGAGACTCTGGTCCATTCTTTTTCGACGCCCACTGATTCCCCGTCGCCCGGGATCACATCGGTGATCGGGGCGGGGTCGGTTTGCAGGGATTGTTCGAGGCGCTGGTTGAAGGCGTTTTTATCCTTGTTCTTCCCCAGCTGCCAGGGGGCAAGGAAGCTGAATGCGGCGTAGGTGAAGGCGAGGACCAGGATGGCGGTGATGACCCATCCGGGTGTGAGGAAGTTTCGCCAGCCGCTGCGCTTCGAGGATGCCATGTGCTCCATTATTGCCACGACCAGCGGGGGCGGCCAAATAGGCGAAGCTCGGCGGAGCGGGTGCGGCGGAGCGAGACGGGCGGAGCGGGGCGGCGTGCGTCTCAGTGGAAAACGAAAACAGCCCCGCGACCGAAGTGGCCACGGAGCTGTAAAAAGAATTTTGGTGCGCCCTGACGGGTTCGAACCGCCGACCTGCTGGGTGTAAACCAGCTGCTCTTCCAGCTGAGCTAAAGGCGCGTGCTGTTTGAAGCGTTAATGACTCTAGCACGTCGACCCGCAAAACAACGAAACCGCAGGTGGTACGCGGTTCAGGACGAGCCGCCCGGCGCGAGTAGTGCTAGGCGTGCGGCAAGCGGCAGCGCGGGGAAACTGCGGTGCGGCAGCTACGGAGCAAGCGGCAACGCGGGGCGAGCAGCCCGGCGCGCCGCGCCAGCGCCGCCTAGCGCTTGGTGCCGGAGGAAACCAGGCAGGCGCCCTGCCAGTCGCCCAGGCGCTCCGACTTGGTCTGCACCAGGCCCGCCAGCTGAGCGGACTCGGCGATCACGCCCGGCTCCACGCGGCCGGCGTCCAGCTTCGCGGGGGTCAGCAGCCAGATGCGGCCGTCCTCCCCCAGGCTGCGGGTCGCATCGACGAGGCCGTCGACCAAGTCGCCGTCCTCGTCGCGCCACCACAGAAGTACGACGTCAACCACTTCGTCAGTGTCGATATCCAACAGGGCATCGCCGATAGCGTCTTCCAGGGCTTCGCTGATGCTGTTATCGCAATCTTCGTCCCATCCGATCTCCTGGATCAGGCTGTCGGATTCGATACTGAGCAGGTCCGCCCAATCGTGTCCATTCTGAGACTGCGCGCGCTGTGCGCCCTTCGCGCCATTGCCTTGTGCACCGCCAGCGGAGCCTGCAGAGCTCGAAGCCGTACCGGGGGCCATTGCCACTGTTATTTCGTACCTTTCTAAGAAAACCAGCCCGTCGCCTAACCGCCAGCACGTAGTGGCCGTATCACAACCGCTACACGCCCCTGCAGTTATCGCAGCTGGTGTGGTTAAAAGTCTTCATTTTTGAACCTAACACAGTCGGGCTTCCAACGGAGGTTTTATATCGCGACTTTGACGTACTGTGGAAACCACAAGGGGCCTAGACCACAGGCGCCCCCACAACCCGCGGATCTTAGGAGGACGAACCAATGTCCACTTCGGCAGAAGAGAACAACAGCGCATACGATGCCAGCAATTTTGCTTTGATCCGAGACGGAGTGGCCTCCTACTTGGCCGATTCCGACCCGGAGGAAACCCAGGAATGGATGGATTCCCTCGACGGGCTGCTGGAATCCGCCGGCCCGGATCGCGGCCGCTACCTGATGCTGCGCCTGCTGGAGCGCGCCACCGCCAAGCGCGTCCCCCTGCCTCCCCTGCTGTCCACCGATTACGTCAACACCATCCCCACCACCCAGGAACCCGACTTCCCGGGTGACGAGGAGATCGAGAAGCGCTACCGCCGCTGGATCCGCTGGAACGCGGCCATCATGGTCCACCGCGCCCAGCGCCCGGGAATCGGGGTGGGTGGCCACATCTCCACCTACGCCTCCGCGGCCCCGCTCTACGAGGTCGGCCTGAACCACTTCTTCCGCGGCAAGGACCACCCGGGCGGCGGCGACCAGATCTTCTTCCAGGGCCATGCCTCCCCCGGCATGTACGCCCGCGCTTTCCTGGAAGGCCGCCTTTCCGAAGAAGACCTGGATGCCTTCCGCCAGGAGGCCTCCAAGCCGGACCACGGCCTGCCTTCCTACCCGCACCCGCACGGCATGCCGGAGTTCTGGGAGTTCCCGACCGTCTCCATGGGCTTGGGCCCCATGGATGCCATCTACCAGGCGCGCTTCAATCGCTACCTGCACGACCGTGGCATCAAGGACACTTCCCAGCAGCACGTCTGGGCGTTCCTCGGCGATGGCGAGATGGACGAGCCGGAATCCCGCGGCCTGATCCAAACCGCTGCGCTGAACAACCTGGATAACCTGACCTTCGTCATCAACTGCAACCTGCAGCGCCTGGACGGCCCGGTGCGCGGTAACACGAAGATCATCCAGGAGCTGGAGAGCTTCTTCCGCGGCGCCGGCTGGAACGTAATCAAGGTCGTCTGGGGCCGCGAGTGGGACGAGCTGTTCGCCCGCGACGAAGAGGGCGCCCTGGTCCACGCGATGAACACCACTCCGGACGGCGACTTCCAGACATTCAAGGCCAACGACGGCGCCTACGTCCGCGAGTACTTCTTCAACAAGGATCCGCGCACCGCCAAGCTGGTCGAGGACATGACCGACGACGAGATCTGGCACCTGCGCCGCGGCGGCCACGACTATCGCAAGATCTACGCCGCCTACAAGCGCGCCCTGGAGACCAAGGACCAGCCGACCGTCATCCTCGCCCACACCATTAAGGGCTACGGCCTGGGCCACAACTTCGAGGGCCGCAACGCGACCCACCAGATGAAGAAGCTCGCCCTGGAGGATCTGAAGCTTCTCCGCGACAAGCAGGACATCCCATTCTCCGACGAGGAACTGGAGAAGGACCCGCACCTGCCGCCGTACTTCCACCCCGGCGAGGATGCAGAAGAAATCCAGTACATGCTGAACCGCCGCAAGGAGCTCGGCGGCTTCCTGCCGGAGCGCCGCGAGAAGTTCACGCCGCTGAAGATGCCCGACCTCTCCATCGCGAAGCTGGCCCGCAAGGGCTCCGGCAAGCAGGAGGTCGCCACCACGATGGCGCTGGTCCGCGTGTTCAAGGACCTCATGCGCGACGACGAGCTGAAGAAGCGCATCGTGCCGATCGTGCCGGATGAGGCGCGTACTTTCGGCATGGATTCCTGGTTCCCGACGCTGAAGATCTACAACCCGCACGGCCAGAACTACACGCCGGTGGACCACGACCTGATGCTCTCCTACCGCGAGGCCACCGACGGCCACATTCTGCACGAGGGCATCTCGGAGGCCGGCTCTATGGCTTCCTTCATCGCCGCCGGCACCAGCTACGCCACCCATGGCGAGGTCATGATCCCGCTGTACATCTTCTACTCGATGTTCGGCTTCCAGCGCGTCGGCGACGAGATCTGGGCGGCCGCAGACCAGATGTCTCGCGGATTCCTGATCGGAGCCACCGCGGGCCGTACCACGCTGACAGGCGAGGGCTTGCAGCATATGGACGGCAACTCCCCCGTGTTGGCGTCCACAAACCCTGCAGTGGTGACCTACGACCCGGCGTTTGCCTACGAGATCGCCCACATCGTGCACCGTGGCATCGAGCGCATGTACGGCGAGAACAGCAACGATGGCCGCGGCGAGGACGTGATCTACTACCTCACCGCATACAACGAGCCGATCCACCAGCCGGCGGAACCGGAGAACCTCGACGTGGAGGGGCTGCACAAGGGTATTTACCTTTATGACGCCGCCTCGGGCTCAGCAGAGTTGCAGGCCAATATTCTGGCCTCTGGCGTGGCCATGACGGCAGCTTTGAAGGCGAAGGAGCTGCTGAAGGAGTTCGACGTAGATGCGAACGTGTTCTCGGTGACCAGCTGGAACGAGCTGGCCCGCGATGGCCAGGCCGTGGAGCTGGAGCAGCTGCGCGACCCGGCTGCGGAGCCCCGCACGGCGTTTATTACCCAGCAGCTGGAGGCAGCGGAGGGTCCGTTCGTGGCGGTGAGCGACTACGCCACCACCGTGGCCGAGCAGGTACGCAAGTGGGTACCGGGCGAGTACGTGGTGTTGGGTGCCGATGGCTTCGGCTTTGCGGATACTCGCCAGGCAGCGCGCCGGTACTTCAACGTGGACGCGGAGTCCATCGTGGTGGGCGTGCTGCTGGGACTGGCGCGCGAGGGCAAGATCGAGCGTTCCGTGGCGGCGGAGGCCGCCGAGCGCTTCAAGATCGACGATCCGACTGCAACCAACTAGCGGCTGGCTAGCCTCTAACTAGCTCAGCAGGTTCAGCAGCGCTCGGGTGACGTCCTCCGGGCGCTCGACGGGCAGCATGTGCCCGGATTCCGGGTACTCGTGGAAAGCGGCACGCGGCCAGAGCTCGTGGATGCGTTCGCTCTGGCTGGGCGGGGTGACGTCATCCATCGCTCCGACCAGGATCTCGCCGGGAGTGTCCGCCAATAGCTCGGCGGCGGCAAGCTCGTCGTGCTCCGTCAGGTCGTCCAGGTAGCCCAGTAGCGTGCGCATGGACGTCCCGGCGATCTCGTTGGCGTGGAAAGTCAGGACGTCGAAGTTATCGGATTCCCCCTCGTCCAGCGAGCCGTGGTAGATGAAGGCCGCGATGACGGGCTTGATGGCCCACTCCACCAGCGACCTTGCCCATTCCAGGTGACTGGGGCTCTTGACGCCCAGCCAGCGGGTCGCACGCACCAGGTGGGAATGCAGGATCTGGGATACGCCTGCGGAGGCGAAGGTATCGATCGCGCCGTTGATCAGCGCGACACCGCCCACCCGCTGCAGGTCGGCCTTGTCCAGGTGGCGCAGGCCGCCCAGGACGGTCATAGCGCCCATCGAGTGGCCCGCCAGGATCAGCCTGCCCGTCGGCGCGAGCTCGCGGATGGTCGCCGCCAGATCGATGGCAGTGCGTTCAATGTCCAGCCCTGGGGCATCCTCGCTGGCGCCGTGACCGCGCAAATCTGGCAGCAGGATGCGCAGGTTCGGCTGCTCACGCAGTGCGGCCAATTGGAAGAACCAGGAGGCTGCCGTCAGGTTGAAGCCGTGCACGAGGATCAGGGTTGTAGGGGCGGACGAGGGGGCGTCCTCATAAGAGAAAGAGTAAGAACGCACCTCGTGGACGGCGACCTTAGCGCCGTCGTCCATGGTCAGGCGATGGATCCAGCGTGCGCGCGGCAAGCCCGGTACGGCGGGAGGGTCGCGCAACACGATGCTGGCGAGGTTGCGGACGGCGGTGACGGGACGCATAGGAATGACCTTCGCAAGATTGTTAGGATGAGTGTACAAACGGCCGCGCGATGCGGGAGTGCGCTGGAGCTTTAGCCGCAAGGCATCTAGCTTAGCGCCCCGCGTGCAGGCGAATATGGAGTGGCAGGAGAAGGAACGATCATGGCTGAACAAAACAACCAGCTGGCTGCGGCGCTGTCGAAGAAGCTGAAGAAGGACGGCGCTGACAAGAGCGGTACGAGCAAGGCTGGCAAGGACGGCTCGGCGGGCGCAGACGAGAAGGACAAGCGCAGCATCGTGCTGGATGTCGTGGAGGACGCGACGGGCATCGAACGCGAGGAGCTAGAGGGCTCCAAGCGACTGGGTGACGACCTAAACATCGACTCCCTGTCCCTGATGGACATCGCCGTGCGCCTGGAGGAAGAGTTCGGCGTGGAGGTGCCGGACGAGGACATCAACCGGGTGAAGACCATCGACGAGCTGGTTGGCCTGGTGGACAAGTGAGCGGCGCGCAGGCTGGCGCAACGGGCACGGGCAGGGCTGTAGAGGACGTACTCGCCGAGCTGCAGGACTGGCCCGTCGATAACATGGCCGCGGCGGCGCTGTGGGATGCCGGCAACGACGACGGCAGCAACGGCGGGGCGAGCGCCCAAACCGCAACCTTCGGCGACACGTCCGCGCAGTTCCCCCTGGCCAGCGTGAGCAAGCTGATTACGGCATATGCCACGCTGCTGGCAGTCGAGGAGGGCGCCTTCGAGCTGGACCAGCAAGTCCCCGCCGAGTTGCTGCCCGAGTTCGACGACCTGCCGACCGTCCGCGAGCTGCTGGCTCACACCAGCGGCATTGGTTTCCGCGGCCGCACCCCGGAGAAGCCGCGCGGCGCCCGGCGTATTTACTCCTCGGCGGGCTACGAGGTGCTGGCGGATTTCATCGCCGCGGAGGCCGACATGCCCTTCGCGGATTACGTCGCCGAGGGCGTGTGCGCGCCGCTGGGCATCGAGGTGAAGGTCGAGGGCAGCGCGGGGCATGGTTTTTCTGCCTCGGTCGATGCTCTTGCGGTGTTGTGTTCTGAGTTTTTGACGCCCACAGTCATTGCCCCTTCCACCCTCAACGAGGCGCTGGAGCCTCAATGGCCGGAGCTTTCCGGGGTGGTGCCGGGCTACGGGATGCAGAAACCTTGCCCGTGGGGTCTGGGCTTTGAGCTGCACGGTGAGAAGTCGCCGCACTGGTTGGGCGAGGGCATGCCTGACACGGTGGCGGGGCACTTTGGCCAGTCGGGCACTTTCCTGTGGATCGACCGGAGTGGGAGCAAGAAAAAAGCCGCCGTCGTCCTCACGGATGAGAACTTCGGCGACTGGGCGAAGCAGCGCTGGGATGGCTTCAACCAGCGCCTATGGGAGGCACTGGGCTAGCTGGCCCCAGCCCCGCCCCGGCAGCGCGGGGCTAGCCTGGCGCAGCGCTGCTACTCGTAGGTGGTGCGGAGGTCCTCGTGGCCCTCTGCGCGCCAATCAACGTAGGCGTTGTCCTTGGTATCTATACCCTGCTCCCTCTGGTGCGGAACCTTGGCCACAATATTGCGGCGGGCACGGCCGGAACGCAGCTGGATCTCGATGCGCTCGGCCAGCTTCGCCAGGATCATGTTGATCACAATCATGATTACTGCGATCAGCAGCAGGGCTGGGATCATCGCGCCGTAGTACTCGCCCAGCTGGCGACCGGAGCGGACGACTTCCACGAAGCCGATCATGTAACCAAGCGCGGAATCCTTCAGGGCAATGATCATTTGAGAGATGATGGCCGGCAGCATGGCCGCCACGGCCTGCGGCAGCAGGATTAGGTTGATGGACTGGCGGTGGCTCAGACCCAGTGCAATCGCTGCCTCACGCTGGCCGCGCGGCAGAGACTGAATGCCGGAGCGCAGGGTCTCTGCGATCACGGAGCCGTTGTACATCGTCAGGCCGAAGACCACTGCGGAAAAGCCCAGCCAGTTGGAAGGCACCAGCTGCAGAAGGGAGAACACCGCGTAGGCGAACAGCATCAGTACCAGCACTGGGATGGAGCGGAAGAACTCCACGATGATGCCGCAGATCCAGCGCACGGGTGCGGAGAGCGACAGTCGGCCCACGCCCAGCAGCGCACCGATGGCCATCGCCAAGACGATGGAGACTACAGCCGCGCCGATCGTAGAGACCAGGCCCGGGATGATGTAGGTCGTCCACGTGGTGCTCTCCAGGAAGAAGGACCACTTCTCGGGCTCAAACTGCCCCTTGTCGTTGAGCTTCATTGCCACCAGGACGAGGATCACAGCGACCACTACGACGGTGATCGCCGTGAGGATCGAGTTGAGCCTGCGTCCCTTGGGGCCTGGGGCGTCATAAAGAACTGTTGCACGTGTAGTCATTAGCGCTTCACCGCCCATCGCTTACCTGCCCAGCCGAAGAACAATCCGGTAGGCAGAGTCAAAATGATAAATCCGATTGCGATTACGCCGAAGATCACCAGAATGTCGCTGGCGTAGTCCTCCGTCAGGGTCTTCATCAGCAGGGACGCTTCAGCTACACCGATCACCGAGGCGATGGTGGTGTTCTTCGTCAACGCGATCAGGGTGTTGCCCAGCGGCACGATCGCACCGCGCAGGGCCTGCGGGAAGATCACGTGCCGGAAGTTCTGGCCGAAGCTAAGCCCCAAGGAGCGGGCGGCCTCGGCCTGGCCGAAGGGCACCGTATTGATACCGGAGCGCAGGGATTCTGCCACGAAGCAGGAGGTGTAGGACACGAAGGCTAGGACTGCCAGGCGGAAGTTCTGCTTTTCGATGAAGGAATCGTTCTCCACCGCCAGCAGCAGGCCCAGGTTGTAGTACAGGCCCATGGAGGCCAGCAGAATGATCAACGTCAGCGGGGTGTTACGAACAATGCTGATGTACCACGCGGACAGGTTACGCAGGATGCCCACGGGGCTCACGCGCATGGCGGTCAGGATAATGCCGAAGATCAGCGACCCGACCGCGGAGAAGAACGTCAACTTGATGGTCACCCAGAATGCTGGAAGCAGTTCGGGCTTCATCTCGGACCATAGTTCGGGGTTCATAGTGCGTTCCTCCTTCCTACTTCTTGTCGACGAACGACAGGTCGCCGATCTTTGGCTTCTCGCCGAGATCCACGTTGTCGCCCAGGTTCTTGGCGACGATCTTCTGGAACTCGCCGGAATCGTGCATTTCGTTCAGCGCTTCGTTGACCTCCGCCTTGGCTTTGTCGTCACCCTTGGGCAGGCCGATGCCGTAGTTTTCGTTGGTCCAGAAGCTGCCGTCATCGTTCTTTAGCTGGATAACGCTGTACTCCTCGCCGAATCGCTCCTTGTAGCGCTGCGCGAAGCCAGCCAGAATGGTCGCATCCGTAGTGGTTGCATCCACCACGCCCTGCTTCAGGCCTTCCGCGCACGCGGCGTAGGTGTCGAACTCCTGCAGCTGCACTTCTGGCAACGCGTCCTTCACCTTCTGTGCCGGGGTGGAGCCGGATACGGAGCATAGGCGGGTGCCCGGTGCGATATCGTTCAGACCCTCGATGCCGGAATCCTTGCGGACCAGCAGCGCCTGGTGGGTGACCACGTACGGGCCCGCGAAGTCCACGGCCTTCAGGCGGCCTTTGTTGATGGAGTACGTGGCGGCGATCATGTTGACCTCACCGTTGTTGATGAGGGTCTCGCGCTGCGCGGAGGGGGTTTCGCGCCACTCGATTTCTGGCGTGGCCCAGCCGTGCTTCTTTGCGATGTATTCCACCACGTAGCGGGAAACGTCGGTATCCAGGCCGGCGAACTGCTTGTCCGGGGTGCGCTCACCCAGGTTCGGTTGGTCGTATTTGGTGCCCATGACGACGTGGCCGGATTCGATATCCGCCAGCAGGTCGCGGGCACCGCCAGAGCCGCACGCGGTCAGCGCCACCACGCTTGCGGTGGCAACCACTGCAGCGGTGAGGCGCTTGAGTGCGCTTTTGAAGGTAGACATGTGTAACTCGCTTCCCGAACTAGTGGTTCACGATCTTCGCCAGGAAGTCCTTGGCGCGATCGGATTGCGGGTTCGTGAAGAAGGTCTCCGGGTCGGCGTCCTCAACAATGGCGCCGTCGGCCATGAACAGGATTCGATCCGCGACGCGGCGAGCAAAGCTCATCTCGTGGGTGACAACCACCATGGTCATGCCGCCCTTGGCGAGGTCAGTCATGACGTCCAGGACCTCGTTGATCATCTCTGGGTCGAGGGCAGAGGTCGGCTCGTCGAAGAGCATCACCTTCGGGTCCATAGCCAGTGCGCGGGCGATGGCTACGCGCTGCTGCTGGCCGCCGGATAGCTGAGCTGGGTACTTGTCGGCTTGGGCGGCGATGCCTACGCGGTCCAGCAGCTTCTCGGCGGTCTTGCGTGCCTCTTCCTTGCTGACCTTGCGGACCTTGGTGGGTGCCAGCGTGACGTTATCGCGAATGGTCATGTGGCTGAACAGGTTGAACTGCTGGAACACCATGCCCACCTCTGCGCGGAGCTTGGCGAGTTCCTTGCCTTCTTCTGGCAGCAGTTCACCGTCGATGCGGATTTCGCCATCGTCGATGGTCTCTAGGCGGTTGATGGTGCGGCACAGCGTGGACTTGCCGGATCCGGAAGGCCCGAGGATCACAACAACCTGGCCCGCCGGTACTTCGAGGTTGATATCCCGAAGAGCGTGGTACTCGCCGAAGTGCTTGTTCACTCCCTTGAGTTCAATCATTGGTTTGGAAACAGTGGGTTCAGACATGTTCCAAATAATAAGTAACGGAGGTCACTTTTATGAAATGAAAGCAAGATGATTCACTGTGACTGCTTGTTGTTGTCTTATTGACGGCTTATTGACGCCCTAAGGTTGAGCTCGTTAAAGGGGATGGTTGACCATCCACGCGATCGCCGGGAGCAGACATCGGTGACCGGTGTTGAAGGCGGAAAAGAGCGTACGGTGGCGAGCATGAATTTTTCTGAGTTTATACGCAACCGCCACTCCCCTCGCGCGTTCCTGCCGGACGAGATCCCGGCAGGTGCGCGAGTTCCTGGGCGTGGATGAGGAGTACAAGCTGGTAACTGCGCTGACCTACGGCCGGGCGGATGAATCCAGCCCGGTGTACAAGACCGCCCCGGGCCGCGTTGCACTCTCCGAGACGGTGACGGTGCACGGGATTGAGGGGTTGGGGCTTTAAGGGCGTTAAGCCGGGGTTGGGAGCCTGGATCTAAGAATGCCCCGCTGGCGCGGGGAGCATGCGACCCCATGCACCGAACCGTGCAAAGCCAACGGCTCATCCCAGCTGTCGCTGGGAGACATGGGCATCACCAGCTCCCCACCCTACAAAACTGAAGACTCCACCCAGCTCGCGGCACGCTTTAAAGTTTTTTGAACTTGGTATTGCAAGGTTTACGCTACTCTGCTAATTTTGTCTGTAGAACACAACACTACGAAAGCCAACGGACATGACAGACCCCCACAACACACCACTGTTCGATTTAAATTCCTGGAATGACGTGGTCGACAGCTTCTCCCCCACGGCCAGTGCATTCCTAGCCAAATCGGGCGATGAGACCGGCCCGATGTCGCTCGTCCAACACCTGGTAGATTCCGGCGCGGTGGCAACCTATCTTTGGGATTCCTGGCTCTCCCCACAAATCAAGGACTTCCTCAGTCGCAGCACGAAGCTCTCCCCCGAACAGATTCGCTCACTCACAGTTTTCCTCATTTCCGCACATGATTGCGGAAAACTGTCAGCACCATTCATCCGAAAACTCCGCTCCCCAGAGACCAACACCCCACTGCTTTACCCGCTGGAAAGAGCTGGCGTCCCAATACCTGACCTGAGCGCGGACGAAGAGATCGCCAGCCTTGCCCACCCGCTCTATTCGCGCGAACTTCTGGCGAGATGGCTCAAGGGCAGAGGTCTCAAACCACCAGCAGCATTGTCTCTCGCCCAAACCGTCGAAGCTCACCATGGCTGGCTTGACGCCAGCGGACGAAAAGCTGTCGCGTCATTCGTTGATAGCTACCCTACCGAGTGGCAAATCGCCGTCGATGAAATTCTGGATGCTCTCGCCGCTACGAGTCACGTCCAACCTGCCCTCGAGGCCATCAAAAGAAGAACCCCGACAGCGGCCATTCAAATCATGACGGGGTTTATGGTGATGTGCGATTGGCTAGCGTCAAACACTAACTTCTTCCCGCTTCGCTTTGAGGGCTCTCAATCCGACCGCATTAATAAGGGGATGTCTCTGGCCGAGTTTGATCTCCACACCGAGTTCAAGAAACTTGATGGCGATCCCTCCCAAATCGCCCCAAACTACAGATCAAGCTTTACCTGGCCAGAAAGTGCCACCCCGCGCCCTGTACAACTGGCAACCGCAGAACTACTCAATGGGAACACCCCCGGTCCCTCACTACTGATCATTGAAGCCCCTACGGGTGAAGGGAAAACCGAAGCAGCTCTCTATGCTGCCCAACTGCTTGCACAACAGAATCATGCCAGCGGCGCTGTACTTGCAGCCCCCACCATGGCAACTGCCAACGGCCTTTTCAAAAGATTCTCTCGTTGGGTTGGAAATATCACCGAAAGCTCTGCCGTATCTTCTCTTTATCTAGCTCACGGTAAAAACCGCCTCAACAAGGACTATCGCAAGCTCCGCTACCGTGATATCGGCGAGGATTGCACCGACCATGGAACGGTTACTGCCACCGACTGGCTATCCGGGCGCAAGAACGGACTGCTATCCAACTTCGTGGTCGGAACCATCGATCAAGTGCTGATGATGGCGTTACAGATTCGGCACTCCATGCTTCGCCACCTGGCACTCGCAGGCAAAGTCGTAATTTTCGACGAGGTTCACGCCTACTCGACCTACACCAACGAATACCTTGCTGAAACTCTGCGCTGGCTAGCGGCATATGGCGTACCGGTCATCTTGTTATCGGCGACTCTGCCAACTAACCGCAAGAATGAACTTGTTACCGCTTATGGTGGCCAAATCACAAAGAAGGACCTAGCCCTGGCTGGCCAAGGTTATCCTCTTCTCACCTTGGTGGACTCTGAGGGGACCAGCGAAAAAGCTGTCCCTCCTCGGCCTGACGACATGCACGCGAAGATGGAGATCATCGACGATTCCGTCGAGCAGTTGACGGATCTGGTTTCTGGACTTTGCTCCGACGGCGGCGTCGCTCTCATTATTTGCAACACCATCAAGCGAGCTCAGGAAGCATTCGCGGCCTTGGAAGAGGCGTTTCCCGGTGACGTTCGCCTTCATCACTCCGCATTCACCGGGCTCGACCGCACTCGCCACGAAGAGGAACTCCTTAGCGAGCTGGGGCCGGCGTCACATAGAGAACAAGGGCGCCCTACCCTACGCATCGTATGTGGCACGCAGACTTTAGAGCAGAGCCTTGATATTGACGCCGACGTTCTAATCACCGACATCGCACCAATGGACCTGATAATTCAGCGGGCGGGGCGATTGCATCGCCACGAACGGCCAGACAGCGACCGGCCGGAGAAGCTCCGCATTGCCCGCATCTACATTCGAGGAATCGCAAACACCTCGCCGATGCCTGAATGGGATCCGGGTACGGCGTATATCTACGACGATGCGCTTCTACTTACGACTTACCAGCTGATCACTTCTACGGTGGCAAACGAAGGCTTCCGACGACCCTCTGACGTACCAGATTTGGTTCAGAAGGCTTACGACTTCGACGCGGAACACGACTTTCCTACGGCATGGGCAGAACGCTGGGAAAGTTCTCGGACAAGGTTCCTTGCCAGCAGTTCCGCGGATAAATCGAAGTCAAGAGTCTTTAGGATCCCAAGCCCCGGGAAGACTGGAAATAGGCTCGATACCCTTTACGAGCAGCTAGTCCGCGATCGCTCACAGGAAGAGGTTAAGGCTACTGCTTCAGTTCGAGATGCCGAGAGCAGTATCGAAGTCATTCCCATCATCAACGATGACTACGGTTACATACCCCTCGAGGATAGAAGTGACGATCATTCAACCAGGATTCTGGAGAACACGACTGTTCCGGACTTTGACACGGCCTTCCGCCTCGCTGCGTCTACAGTGCGCCTGCCTGCTATGTTTACGCGATTCGACGCTGTCTGGGACCGAACGGTAGACGAGCTCGAAGACCAAACTCCTGAGGGTTGGATGGAGCATTATTTGCTCAAGGGGCAGGTCGCACTTCGGCTGGACGAAAAGCTCGAGACCACACTCTTGGGCGTAAAGATCAGATACTCGGATCTTTTGGGTTTACAAACAGCTGGTTTCCCGGTTTTCCAGAATGGGACCAGAAGTGTTTAGCCCGCAGATAGCTTTAGAGGAAGCGATTAGTTCGTTTCTACCGCCTTAGGAAAGTGATACAACCCGACCACCCTTGCACATGAACCATAGAACCTACACACGAAAGGAAGGGTTATCGTGACGGAGAGCTTTAGTCTCCTCGATCGGCCGTGGATTCTCACGATGCTGACCGACGGCTCCACTTCAGAGCTCAGCCTGCGCGAAATCTTCGACGGTTCCCATTCGGTTGCTTCCATCCGCGGTGATAGTCCTCTGCAGGATGCCGCCATCTACCGCCTACTTCTGGCCATCTACTGGTGCGCTCACCGGGAAAATCTCGATCTGGATCCTGGCGAAGAACTAGATATGGTCGATTGGATACCCGAAAGACTGGAATCTGCCGCAGAAAACCAGGCTGACGACACTGTTCTCGACTACCTGGATCGCCACGCTGATCGCTTCGACCTACTGGATTCCAAAAAGCCATTCATGCAGGTAGCTGACCTGCATACAAGTAAAAATGCAACTGCCGATGTGCGCCGGATCGTTCCGGAATTTGAAGATGATTACTTCACGCTTCGCGCCGGAAATGGTGCACTCTCGCTTGCCTACGCCGAGGCCGCCCGCTGGCTGGTCTACATCCAGGCTTACGACTACTCCGGAATCAAATCCGGTGCTGTTGGCGACCCCAGGGTCAAAGGCGGAAGGGGCTATCCGATCGGCACGGGCTGGACCGGAGCCATTACCGCAACGATCATCCTCGGGTCCAACCTCCAGGAAACCTTGGTATTAAACACCACGGACAAGGCGCTACAGGCTGAGGATGATCACCCGGTTTGGGAACGCGAGCCAGATACCTCCGCTCAACGAATTGACCCCGCTAACAAGGACGGCATCTATCCCAAGGGACCTGCTGAGATTCTGACTTGGCAATCCAGGCGAGTCCGTCTCTTCCCAGAAGATGGTGTGATCACCCAGGTTCTGGTTTCGAACGGCGATCGTATTCCCAAAGCGAATGCGAATGTCAAGGACGATCCGATGACGCCCTATCGATTCAGCAAGAACAAGTCCACTCGGGACCTAGACGTCTATTACCCAAAGCCTCTCGAAGCTCAGCGGACGATGTGGCGGAGCCTGGAACCCTTGATCGCGCTCAAGACTGACCCGATTTACGACAAAAAGAACCGGGCTCCTGAGCGCCCCAAGACTATCGACCAGCTTGCATATCTGGAAGAAAACGGAGTTGAACTACCGAAGACATTGAATGTCTCCATGGCCTCCATGCAATACGGCTCAAATAGCTCCGTGGTAGACATCAGCATTAGCACTCGGATCGAACTGCCTCTCGAGTTGTTGCCCCAGTCAGCCGTCGACCAGCGCCAGGCTGTGCTCAACTTGGCAGCTGCAACGAGCCAAGCTGGCACTATGCTGGGCAGCTTCGCAGGTCAACTCTTCCAAGCGGCAGGTGGAGAATACGAGTTCCAACCTGCCGCAACCGATAACCTACTGGCCGAGCTGGAGCCGAAATTTAGCGAATGGATGAAGACTCTCCATGATGCAGATCTGGAGCCTCGGCTCAAAGAATGGGAACTGACTGTTCACAACGCTGTACTCCAACACGCGGACGTGCTTCTCGTAGGGGCCGGCCCCAAGGCACTTATAGGCAGAATCATCGAAAACAATGGTGACGAACGCTTCGTATCTGCCGGAACAGTCATGAGCTGGCTGCGGAAGAAGCTCCGCGAGATTCTTCCACGCACAGTCCCGCGATAAAGGCCACCATTCAACAACACTGCCCACCAAGAATAGGAAACAACGATGGATCAACTAACTGATGATCAGCCACGGCTGAGCTCAGCGATCGCCGCAACGTGTAGCCAACTACAAGCCGACTATCTTGGCCGCACTGGCTACCCTAATCAGGCTCAGGCGCGAGGAACTCTTGCGGAACTCCGCAAATCGGCCGGCCAGCCCGTACTAAAAAGCCCTCTCATTTTCGAGAGTGTTTTGTCTTCCTTAGTAGTTCCCTTGTCCGAGAAAGAGATCGGACGCGGCGATGCACCGTCCCCTTCCGAGGAGGCCGCATTCCATGCGCTGACTTTCTTCGCTCTCCACATGCAGGGCGCAACGCACGAAGTTCACGATAGTTCCCGCTCCTTCGCTGCTGCCTGCGGCCGTTTGGCTCACACTAGCGAATCGAAATCAATTAAGGGACGTTTCGATGCTCTGGTTTTGGCACGCACTGCCCAGTCCCGGCTTGTTCAAACCCGCTCCCTCATCTCGCTGTTGCGTTCCAAAGACCTCCGCTTCAACTATGGCTGGTTCGCCGCAGACCTACGCAAACTATCGAACCCTCGCACCCGTAACGGCGTTTTGTTGCACTGGGGTCGCGATTTCGCTTTTGCCCGGTACCCGCGCGACATCAACAACTCCCTTTCCGCCCAAGAAAACTAAACTTCCCTATCTCGAAAGGATTCTTCCATGTCTATCACCATCGACTTCCACGCCCTGCAGACTCTCCCGCCGAGCCTGATCAATCGCGACGACACTGGTGCACCCAAGACGGCCATTTTTGGCGGAGCTCCTCGCCAGCGTGTCTCCTCCCAGGCCTGGAAGCGAGCCATTCGCAAAGATTTCGGGGAGAAGTTCCCAACCGGTTTCGTCGGCTACCGTACCCGCCGTGTAATCGAACTGGTTGCTGACCGCATTCAGGAACTGGATAGCGCCATCGAAGAAGCCGAAGCAACTGCCCTCGCGGAGAAGATCTTCACCACGGCCGGATTCAAGCTGACAAAGCGGAAGCCGGCAAATGCAGATTCCGACGAAGCCGAGCAGAAGTCTGAACTGGGCTACCTCCTCTTCCTCAGTGGGCGCCAAGTGACCAACCTCGCCGAATACGCAATTGAGCATCGCGAAGACAAGAAGTTCACTAAGAAAGAAGCCAGCGTACTGTTCGACCAGGAGCACGGGGTCGACATCAGTATGTTCGGCCGTATGGTCGCCGATGCTCCGGATTTCAACGTAGATGCATCCGTCCAGGTCGCACACGCTATTGGCGTGCATGAATCCGAGCCGGAGTTCGATTTCTATACCGCGGTCGACGACATGGTGGAAGCCGACGAAGAAGTCGGTGCAGCCATGATGGGCACTGTTCAGATAATGTCTTCGACGCTCTACCGATTTGCCACGATTGACGTTGATTCGCTTGCCGAAAACCTCGGCAACCAGGATGCCACCGCTGAAGCCATCAAGTCCTTCACCAGCAGCTTCATCACCTCACTGCCGACTGGTAAGCAGAACACCTTCGCACACAACAGTGTGCCGGAGCTCGTGTACGTCACCGTCCGGAATGACCGCTCCATCTCCCTAGTCAACGCCTTCGAGGAACCGGTAGTCTCCGAGAACAACCAGGGCCGCCGCAAGTCCGCTGCTGATCGTCTGGCTCGCGAAGCCGAGCAGATCCAAAACACCTACGGGTTCGTCCCGCAAGCCGCCTTCGTGATGTCCTTGGGCGATCTAGCGGACACTTTCATCGAGATGGATCTGGCCAAGAAGACCACCCTGCCCGAGCTCGTCGAAGCTGTCGCAGAAGCTGCTATTCAGGAGCGCTAATGCCTTCCACCCTCCTACTCAGGCTCTCTGGCCCCATGCAATCGTGGGGTGTCAGTAGCCGATTCAAGCAACGCGCAACCGAACAAGTGCCCACAAAGTCCGGCGTGCTGGGGCTTCTAGCCGCTGCACAAGGGCGCCAGCGCACTGACGACCTGCAAGACCTTGCAGCTCTAACGTTCGCCGTTCGCATAGATCAGCCTGGTTCCCTACTGCGGGATTACCAGACCGCCCAGCCGTGGCAGAAAAGACCAAAGGACAACGCGAGCCTGGTCACGCGGTACTACCTTGAGGATGCTGTGTTCGTCGCGGCAGTCGAATCGGACAATGATTCCTTCATCGACGAACTCGCCAGCGCCGTCCAACGACCACGTTTCCCGTTGTTCCTTGGGCGCCGTTCGTGCCCCGCTCCCCCGAATCTCTACCTCGGTACGTTCCGCGGCTCAGCCGTCGACGCACTTCGTGCAACCGACTGGCAGGCTACCCGCGCGCACAGGAAAACTCGGGCACCGAAGCTCTCGCTGCCTATTTTTCGTGACGCCACCCCGGGTGAAACCGGCATAGCCAAACGGGACGTGCCGATCTCCTTTTCTCAAGAGCACCGGGAATACGGCTGGCGAGACGTCGTCCAAGACAAGACTGGGGTGCCCGTCGAAAATGACCTCGGTTCGACCAACGACCCATTTATGGAGGCGGTGATGCAGGCATGACGACCTTCACTCGACTTCACCTCAACCCCAGCAGCCGGCAAGCACGAAAGTTACTGGGAAATCCGCAGGCTATGCATGCGGCAGTTCTGAGCTGCTTCCCTAAGGAAGTAGGCGATAAAGAACGAATCCTCTGGCGCCAAGACGGCAAAGTTCGGGGAGCCGACGAGCATTCTGTGTACATCGTCGGACCGGATAGCTGCGATCCGACCAAGATCACAGAGCAAACCGGTTCCGAACACGATCCACAGAAAGCAAGTTACAACCGCCTGTTAGAAGCTCTCGCGGATGGCCAACAGTGGCATTACGAAGTTGTGCTGAACCCTGTGGCAGCCAAGAAGGCTCCCGGCTCCCCACGGGGAACTCGAGGCAAACTCACCGCGCTGGTGGGCGAGGCTGCACAGTTGGAATGGTTTAACACCAAGGCTAAAAGCTGTGGATTCACCCCACTGGAGACCCTGATCGTGGAGCGGAAGACACTGCGCTTTTCGAAGCTGGCGAAGAATCCGAAAGGCCGCCAGGTTGTGATCGGCACAGTGCGATACCGTGGCACTCTGCAGATCGACGACGTTGAAGCCTTCAGAAAATCACTTGTCGAGGGCATTGGCCGGGGCAAAGCCTATGGCTGTGGCCTATTGACTCTGGCAAAGCCCACCCCGAGCAAGACAGGGTAAGGCTTGAGCTATGGCGCCGCACCCCTCAAAGTCGCCCATGGATCGCCCGATCCTTCCGCGCGTGCAGGATCGGATTTCCTTTCTGTATGCCGAGCGATGCGTAGTCAATCGCGACAATAACGCCGTCACCTTCGCGGATGAACGCGGCATCACCCATGTACCTGCGGCAGGTATTGCGGCCTTACTGCTTGGCCCCGGAACTAAGGTGACTTATGCGGCGATGGCTCTTCTGGGAGACTCCGGGGTTTCTGTCGTATGGGTTGGAGAAAAGGGTGTGCGCTACTACGCATCCGGTCGTTCGCTATCGAATTCTTCGGCAGCGGCGGAGGCGCAGGCGTCAATAGTAAGCAACCAGCGCCGCAGGCTTTTCTGTGCGAGACAGATGTACGCCATGCGCTTCCCTGGCGAAGATATTTCACGTGCGACGATGGCGCAGCTACGTGGTCGCGAGGGATCCCGGATGAAGAAGGTCTACCTAGCGGAGGCCGAGCGCACGGGGGTGCCATGGAAGAAGCGGATGTATGATCCGCAGAATTTTTCCAGTGGCGACCCGATTAACCGAACCCTGACGGCGGCGAATGCAGCCCTATACGGGGTGGCTCATGCGGTCATCGCGTCGTTGGGGTTCATTCCCTCTTTAGGCGTAATTCACCAAGGCACGGAACGCGCTTTCGTTTACGACATTGCAGATCTGTACAAGGCCGAAGTGTCGATTCCGGCAGCTTTCGACGCGGTGGCAGAAAATGAGCTAACCGCCGACGTGAATATTCGGCGTGTGATCCGGGACTACGTGGTGAAGAAAAACCTCATTCCAACCATGGTTCGGGATGTCATGTTCCTTATGGAGATGAGCTCCGAAGCTCAGAACATTGACGCCGAATTGGTGCTGTGGTCTGACCTGGAAGTTGTTTCGTCAGGGCACAACTGGGCAGATGAGGGACCTATCGGATGATGGTTCTGGTAGTTTCTGCCTGCCCGGCGGGTCTTCGTGGTGACCTCACAAGGTGGCTGTTGGAGATTTCCCCCGGCGTATTTGTAGGGCGCCCCAGTGCCAGAGTGCGCGACCAGGTTTGGGAGCGAACATGCGACCTGGTGAAGGATGGACGCGCAATCATGGTTTTTCAGGCTGCGAACGAGCAAGGCTTCGACTTCAAGACCCACCGACATAACTGGGTTCCAACAGACTTCGATGGGGTGAGTCTGATTACGCGCCCCAACAACCGTGCACCTTCGACGAGGCGGCGCGGATGGAGTAAGGCGAGGAGGAGGTAAAGCGTTGGCGATCGTTCGCTAGTCCGGTAGGCGGTGGGGAAAACAAGTTGAAGTAGAATTGGCCTAACGGCTCAAAGAACCACAGCTCAGAGAGTGTGCTCCCCGCGCCAGCGGGGATGAGCCGTTCTGGGTCGCGGCATACGGGCGCAACCCGTCGTGCTCCCCGCGCCAGCGGGGATGAGCCGGCGACGCCGGAGTTACCCGCGTTTGCGTCCCGGTGCTCCCCGCGCCAGCGGGGATGAGCCTCGTCACCCAGGCGTTAGCGAGTTGAACCACCGGTGCTCCCCGCGCCAGCGGGGATGAGCCCCGCAAGAAGGCGAAGGAGGCCTGGAAGGGTCTGTGCTCCCCGCGCCAGCGGGGATGAGCCGTACGGTCTCTAGTTCTTGGCCAGGCTTAATGCGTGCTCCCCGCGCCAGCGGGGATGAGCCGAACTGCAACGACAGGCTAAAGAACTCGCGGAGGTGCTCCCCGCGCCAGCGGGGATGAGCCCTTGGCGACGAAGACGGGAAACCGGAAGAAGCGGTACTCCCCGCGCCAGCGGGGATGAGCCGGCCGATAAGAGCTACGTGGACTCTAAAGACG
>NZ_JAKRND010000008.1 GCF_022347285.1 Corynebacterium sp. ACRPH | reverse complement strand
AACTCCGCCCCGCCACTAAACCCGCACAACCGTGCTCCCCGCGCCAGCGGGGATGAGCCCCACTTTTCAGACTCCTTGGCGGCGGTCACAGCGTGCTCCCCGCGCCAGCGGGGATGAGCCGTGGGCGGGCGGAGTTTGGGGACCCTAAAGGCGGTGCTCCCCGCGCCAGCGGGGATGAGCCCCGTCATGCCGGAACGTGCCGGCCAGCCCTTGCGTGCTCCCCGCGCCAGCGGGGATGAGCCCGATCAAGAACTGTCGCCGGAGTACATCGAGCGGTGCTCCCCGCGCCAGCGGGGATGAGCCGATTACGGGGGTGTAGGCAGTGGCGATCTCTAGGTGCTCCCCGCGCCAGCGGGGATGAGCCCACAGCTACATCCAACTCACCGACAAGTTCTTCGTGCTCCCCGCGCCAGCGGGGATGAGCCCAACCCGGCGCCCACGTCACAATCCACCTAGCCGTGCTCCCCGCGCCAGCGGGGATGAGCCCCAACCACACAGTCCACCTCACAACCCAAGAAAGTGCTCCCCGCGCCAGCGGGGATGAGCCGGATAATTGGGTGTGGGAGTGGCGCGTCGGCGCGTGCTCCCCGCGCCAGCGGGGATGAGCCCTCATAACCCCCGTCACCATGGAACCAAAACATGTGCTCCCCGCGCCAGCGGGGATGAGCCCAGACAACCCACCTGCACCCCAGTCTGCGTAGAGTGCTCCCCGCGCCAGCGGGGATGAGCCCATCCAACGACTCACCCACCCCCACGCGAATCTGTGCTCCCCGCGCCAGCGGGGATGAGCCCGTCACCACAGACCGCGACACCGGAGCAGGAATGTGCTCCCCGCGCCAGCGGGGATGAGCCCGTCGTATTCAACATGCAGCTAGACCGCAAGGCGTGCTCCCCGCGCCAGCGGGGATGAGCCCTGGGCTCGAACCAGCTGGGCACACCCCATTTAGTGCTCCCCGCGCCAGCGGGGATGAGCCCAGGCCGACCCATTCGCCGACCAGCAAGGGGATGTGCTCCCCGCGCCAGCGGGGATGAGCCCCACGAACAACCCACCACCGGGCTAATGGGTACGTGCTCCCCGCGCCAGCGGGGATGAGCCGTCCAGGTCCCAGTGGAAGAAGGCTTGTTCCTGGTGCTCCCCGCGCCAGCGGGGATGAGCCCAGGCCGACCCATTCGCCGACCAGCAAGGGGATGTGCTCCCCGCGCCAGCGGGGATGAGCCCCACGAACAACCCACCACCGGGCTAATGGGTACGTGCTCCCCGCGCCAGCGGGGATGAGCCGTCCAGGTCCCAGTGGAAGAAGGCTTGTTCCTGGTGCTCCCCGCGCCAGCGGGGAAATGGTCAAGCCCGGTTAACCGCTAGTTCCGCGATCCAGGTGCAGCTTCCCCTACCCCACCGGCACTTCCTTTCGCAGAAAAGCCAGCTGCTCCTCAATAATCTCCGAGAACAGCGGCTCCACGTAGGGGGCGAAGTGGCCGCCCTCGTGAATGTGAACCGTGACGCGGCGAACCTTGCCTGCTGCTTTGAGGGCGACATTTGTTGGAGTGACGGCGTCATTAGACATCACCTGGAAAACGCCAGACAGGAAGCATTCCTGTCAGACGGCGAACAGGGCAACCCTTCCGGCATGCCCTTTTATGTGATCATTGTGGGGCCAGCGGGGCTCGAACCCGCGACCAGCGGATTATGAGTCCGCGGCTCTAACCGACTGAGCTATAGCCCCCAGCAAAGCCAAACCACTCCAACTGAGCGGCTTGCTCACAAACGATTCAACCACACCGCCCGGCGCGGGCACTCATATACCCCGCTTTCGATGTATCCAATCCCTACCGCACCCCAATTGATCCCTCTGAAATGCGCCTCTGAACAGCCGATTTGTCTGTTTGCATCATTGCCATATAGAGTATGATCTCGTTGCACAGGGCAAGGGAATTAACCCCCCAAGCCCACACAGCTTAATCCCCTATAGCTCAGTTGGCAGAGCATTCGACTGTTAATCGAAAGGTCACTGGTTCGAGCCCAGTTGGGGGAGCAACTTACAAGCCCCGATCGGCTGCACTACGCAGAAGATCGGGGTTTGCCGCGTTGGAGCGGAAGCGCTATAACCTTCAAAACTTCGCCACGCAATCGAACTAATACTCGATTATGCGCTGACTTGTCTTGTCGTTGCCTTACACTCACACCTGTTCTCAACCACCACAAGTATTCACCAAGCGAGCTCAGAAGGGTAAGGTAATGAACTATGACGACCACGAACCCCAGCAAACGCCGGGCGTTCCTGACGGGAGTGGGCAGCATCCTCGATCTACAGGGCGCCGCGACGTACCGCCGCATGCAAAGCCTAATGCCACCTCCAGCGCCGAAGACTTCACTCAACGCAGCATTGGTACGAGCATCAGCTCTGAGCAGCTCCGAAACGACCCCGTTCTCCTAGCCCAGGTAACCGCCTACCTAGAAGAAAACCATCTGCACGTCCCGCTACTCATGCCGGACATTGACAAGATGAGCGAACTGCGAAGTGAAACACCTGAGCTGTACTCCGCATATGTGGAGGCTATACGCTCACAGACTCGTGCCGACGAGCTCACTCGCACCGCCCCGTACATCGAGCCTGCCAAAGCTGCGAAAAGAGGCCAGATTTTCGGCCTCACCGCAGTAATCGCAGTCCTAGTCCTTTGTGGCTACTTAGCCTTTTTGGGATACGTAATCAGCGCAAGCATTATTGCTGGATTTGATTTGGTCGCATTGGCGAGCGTTTTTGCCAACGGGCGTCGAACAGAAGACTCCTAACCTCAACTACCCCGCCCACGGAAACAAAATGCCTCCCTGCCGCATCTACTACTACGGCCGGGCTTTGTGCCTTCGCCTTCCACACAGGCGCCGTGCACGCCCCAGCAAGTACCCAGCAACGAGTACCAGGACTTTAGTTAGATGCCTTCCTCCGACAGCGCTCCCCAGAAAGACACCCTCCAAGACCCCATCAACGGCCGCCTCGAACTGATCTTCATCGGCGCCATCGTCCTGGTCGGCATCCTCGTCGCTGCGATTTGGTTCGTTGCCAACAACAAGGGCTACGGTCGCGGAATCAACCCACAGCCCGCCGCAGCCTCCGCGCACCAGCACCCAGCCAGCACTTCGACTACGGCACCGGCCAACGCACCCGCGAAGGCATCCAACGCACCCCAGAGCGAGCTCAACCAATACTCAAAGCCCGAAAGCGAGGCCACCGGCAGCACCGCCATGGAATCCACTGAGAGCACGGCCATCGCCCAGCCAACCGACACTCCCAAAACCCAGCGGCAAGCCAACGATGCCGCCATGACCGCCCTCAAATTCAACCTTTCCGAAAAGGGTCTGCGGGAGAACCTCCAGCTGCAGGGCTACTCCGACGATCAGATCACCACGGCCATCGAAAAGCTCGATCCCGACTGGAACCAGCAGGCCCTCAACTGCGCGCGCAAGCTCAACGAAACAGGCTCTCCCCTGACCGAGGACGAGCTGCTCGAGATGCTGAAGACAAACTCCGGTTTCACCGCGGAGCAGGCCCAGTACGCCATCGACCACCTGTAGCGCAGCCCTGACCCCTGCCCTCCCTAACCCCTGCGCCACGCAGCCCAGCAACCTACCGAACCAGCCGCTTCACGGCCTGGGATACCTCCGCCAGTTTTTCCTCGGCTTCCTCTCCCCCGGCCTCCGCGGCGTGCCGCACGCAGTGGTTCATGTGGTCGTCCAACAGCCCCAGCGCCACGCCCTTCAGCGCAGACTGCAGCGCACTGACCTGCGTGAGGATGTCGATGCAATACTGCTCCTCATCCACCATCCGCTGCAGCCCGCGCACCTGCCCCTCGATCCGCTTCAGCCGCGCCAGGTAGCGCTCCTTATCACTCAAGTACCCGTGCATTATTTGAATCCTTTCAACCGCAGGCTGTTGCTCACCACAAACACGCTGGATAACGCCATCGCCGCCCCGGCCAGCATCGGGTTCAGCAGCCCGAATGCGGCCAACGGGATCGCCGCCACGTTGTAGGCAAACGCCCAGAACAGGTTCATCTTGATCGTCCGTAGCGTCTTGCGCGCCAGCCGCAGCGCATCCGCCACCGCCAGCAGGTCATCGCGCATCACGGTAATGTCCGCAGCCTCGATCGCCGCGTCCGTGCCCGAACCCATCGCGATTCCCAGGTCCGCGCTCGCCAGCGCCGCCGCGTCGTTCACACCGTCGCCGACCATCGCCACGTTCTCCAGCGAGCGGATGTGCGCCACCTTGTCCTCCGGCATCACCCCGGCGATCACCTCGTCGATGCCCACCTCGCGCGCCACGGCGTCCGCCACCTGCTGATTATCGCCGGTCAGCAGCACGGTCTTCAGACCCATCTCGTGCATCTTCCGCACCGCCTCGGCACTGGTGGGCCGCACCGTATCGGCCACGCTGATGGTGCCGATCGCCCGCCCATCCGCGCTCACGCTGACTGTGGTTGCCTTATTTGTGGACGCCCCCTCGTCCCCACGACCAACCCGTATCACCTGGCCCTCTAGGGTTCCCTCCACGCCGTGTCCAGGAAGGTTCCTAAAGCCGGAAACCTCCGGCAGGCCGCCGAACTCCTCCCGGCCGGCCTCTGCAATGGCCCGGCCGATGGGATGCTCCGAGTACACCTCCACCGCCGCCGCGGCACGCAGCACATCCTCGCGCGATGCGTCTCCACTCAGCTTGCCTTCGCTCGGTGCACCTTCGCTGGCACTCTCCGCCGGTTGCACGTCGACCACCCGCATGGTGCCCGTCGTCACCGTGCCGGTCTTATCCATCACCACGGTGGTGATGGCGTGCGCGCCCTCCAAAACCTCGGGTCCGCGGATCAGAATGCCCTGCTCGGCCCCGCGACCCGTGCCGACAAGCAGGGCTGTGGGCGTCGCTAAACCAAGGGCGCAGGGGCACGCGATGATCAGCACCGCGACCGCATTGCTGAAGCCCGCGAACAGCAGCGTAATCAGCGCAATCACGATGACCACCGGAACGAAAATGCCGGAGACCCTATCGGCCAGGCGCTGCACGTCGGCCTTGCCGGACTGGGCCTCGTCGATCAGCTTCGCCATCTGCGCGAGCTTCGTCTGCTCACCCACGTGAGTGGCCTCCACGACCAGGCGGCCGGAGGTGTTGATGGTGGCTCCCGTGACCTCATCGCCGGGGCCGACGTCGACGGGCACGGACTCGCCGGTGAGCATGGACTGATCGATGGCGGACGTGCCGTCCAGGATGCGGCCATCCGTGGCGATCTTCTCGCCCGGGCGGGCCAGGAAGTGGTCGCCGATCTGCAGCTGCTCGATGGGGAGCAACGTTTCCCCGCCATCTCGCAGCACGGTGACTTGCTTGGCGCCCATGTCCGTCAATGCGCGAATGGCATCCCCGGCGCGCTGCTTGGAGCGCTTCTCGAAGTACCGGCCCGCCAGCACGAACGTCACCACGCCCGCGGCGACCTCGAAGTAGATGTCCCCCATCGGGTCGCCCGCGTGGTTCAGGATGGACCAGCCGTGGCGCATGCCCGGCTCACCCGCATGGCCGAAGAACAGCGCATACAGCGACCACAGATAGGCCGCCGAGGTGCCGACGGTGATGAGGGTATCCATCGTCGCCGCACCGTGCTTCAGGTTCACCCACGTGGCCTTGTGGAAAGGCCAGCCCGCCCACAGAATCACCGGGGTGGCCAGGGCGAAGCTGATCCACTGCCAGTAGTCGAACTGCAGCGGCGGGATCATCGCCAGGAGGATCACCGGGGTGGCCAACGCGATGGCAACCACCAGGCGGCGCTTCAGACCGCGCAGCTCCTTGGCGGCGGGGTCGTCGCCGGCGGGCTTCTCCGGCGCAGGCACGCTGCCGCCGTAGCCGAGCTTCTCCACGATGGCGATGTAGGCGTCCGCGTTGGCGGCCGCGCCCTCCCCCGTTTCTATGTGCGCCTTCTCGGTGGCGTAGTTGACGGTGGCGGTCACGCCCTCCTGCTTGTTCAGCTTCTTTTCGATGCGGTTCGCGCAGGAGGCGCAGGTCATGCCTGTGATGTCTAGATCTATTACAGCCATACCCCCAGTATACCCCTAGGGGGTATCAGTATCCACGTTCGATGTACTCCTCGATACGCGCAGCCTCAGCACCCACCGTGGTGGTATCACCGTGGCCGGGGTACACCTTCAAATCGTGCGGCAGGATAAACACCTTGGACTGCAGAGACTCAATGATCCTCGGGAAGCTCGAGTACTTCCGCCCCGTCGCACCAGGTCCACCATTGAACAGCGTGTCACCGGACAGCAGCGCATGCTGCCCCGGAACCTCCACCACGATGCAACCCGGCGAGTGGCCCGGCGTGTGGTACAGGCGCACACCCCACTCCGCCCAGAACGGATCCTCCACGTCAATCGGGGTAAACGGCGCGTCGCCGTTGGATTCCTCCCACAGCATCCGATCATCCTCGTGCAGGTAGACCTTCACTCCCCACTTCTCCGCCAGCTCCGGAGCCAGCTCGCAGTGGTCGTTGTGCGCGTGGGTTAGCAGGATGGCCTCTACGGTCCGATCCCCCACGTGGTCGATCACCGTCTGCGCGTCGTGCGCCGGATCCACCACAATGCACTTGTCACCGTCGGCTAGTAGATAGACGTTGTTATCCACGTCCCACTCGCCGCCATCCAGGCGGAACTTGCCGGAGGTCTCGAACTGCTCGATCTGCGGGTTTTCCAACTTGTTCTCGCTCATGCTCCCTCTTCTATCTCTCGGGCCAAACTGTCTTCCGGGTCTACGCCCCGGCCTGCTTACTTGAACTCCACCACGGAGCGCAGAACCTCGCCCTGCTTCATCTTCTCGAACGCCTCTTCCACGCCATCGATGCCGATGCGCTCGTCCACAAAGCGATCCAGCGGGAAGCGGCCCTCCTGGTATAGGTCCACATACATCGGGAAGTCGCGCTCCGGCAGGCAGTCGCCGTACCAGGAGGACTTCAGCGCACCACCGTGGCTGAACACGTCCAGGAATGGCAGCTCCAGAGTCATATCTGGGGTCGGCACGCCCACCAGCACCACGCGGCCGGCCAGGTCGCGCACATAGAAGGCTTGCTTATACGTCTGCGGCAGACCCACGGCGTCCACCGCCACATCCACGCCGAATCCACCGTTGATCTCCCGGACCTTCTCCACCAGCTCGTCATCCGAAAGCCCCGAGCTATTGATCGTGTGGGTAGCGCCGAACTCCTCCTTGGCGCGGGCAAGCTTGGCGTCAGAAATATCGATAGCAATGATCTTCGTCGCACCCGCAACGGCCGCACCTGCGATCGCGGCCATGCCCACGCCACCTACACCGATGACGGCGATGGACTCGCCGCGCTTGACCTCACCGGTGTTCACTGCGGCGCCGAGACCGGCCATGACGCCACATCCCAGCAGACCCGCGACCGCAGGGTCGGCCTCGGAGTTCACCTTGGTGCACTGTCCTTCGTGGACCAGCGTCTTTTCAGCGAAAGCGCCGATGCCCAGGGCGGCCTCCAGCTCCGTGCCGTCGGTGAGGGTCATCTTCTTCGAGGCATTGTGAGTATCGAAGCAGTACTTCGGCTCGCCCTTCTTGCAGGCGCGGCACTGGCCACACACGGCACGCCAGTTCAGCACCACATAGTCGCCGACCTCCACGTGGGTCACGCGATCGCCAACCTGCTCGACCACGCCAGCGGCCTCGTGGCCCAGCAGGAACGGGTAGTCGTCCGTAATGCCGCCATCGCGGTAGGCCAGGTCGGTGTGGCATACGCCGCAGGCCTGGATGCGGACGATCACGTCGTTATCGCCCGGTTCAGGGATCACAATGTCGGTCAGCTCGACGGGTTCGTTCTTCGTTCGGGAAATTACAGCCTTCACAGTGGTAGTCATGTCACCCACTGTACGGGCGGTTCAGAAAAGCGGCAGCCAGCGTCGGGCGGCGCCGGACCACAGCGCAGGGCAGCGCTAGGCGTCGCCGGCCCCAGCGCCCCGTTCGGCGCCGTCGGGGGCTTCGCGTAGGATTGGGGCACTAACGGCATTAATGCAGCAACCGAGGCAACAAACTAAGGCAAGAAACCAAGGAGCCACCATGATTCAGCTCGTCGTCGGAGCCGCCGCGGGTTACCTGATGGGCACAAAGGCCGGCCGCCGCCGCTATGAGCAAATCCGCCGCGGCTACCAGTCCGCAGTGAACTCGGACATCACCAAGGCCGTTGTGCGTTCCGGCCGTAAGGCTCTGGCCAACCGCCTGGATCCGGAGCCACGCATGCACGAGGTGCGCGACCTGAACCGTTCCACCCGCGATTCCCTGGGCGAAGGCCAGACCATCGTGGAGGCCGACGACCAGCACCCGAACGACCAGATCGACCAGCCAAAGAATCCCTTCAAAAAGAAGCGCTAGCGCGTAAAGTCGCCGAAGTCCGAGGCCCGCTCGTGCAGCGAGCGGCGGTACTTCTCCAACGCAATCACATCCGCAAACAGCGCGTTATACTCCTCTTTCTGCAGGTCGGGGCGCATGCGCTGCATCCGGGACTTCATGTCCGCAATCTCGCTGCCCACCCAACGCTCCTGCATCCGCGCCATGATCGCATCCGCGTAGTACGGCAGCCTCTCCGGCAGGCAATGCAGATCCTCCACCGCCAGCTCGGAGACCACCGCGGCCCCCATCGGGTCCTTCATCTGCGCCGCGATCTTTTCGATCCATCCGGCCCCGCCGTCGCTATTCGCCGCCCCTCCTAATGACGCCACAGCCTCAGCCATCGCCACGTATGTCGGATGCACAAAGCTCTCCGGGGGCATGAGGTCAAAGATGGTGGAGGCCAGCTGCGGTTCCTGCAAAGCCAGCTTCATGACCTCGCGGGGGCCTTCCAGGTAGTCGTCGTTCGGGTTGGGGCGTTCCATGCCCTTGACCACGTGCAGGTTCGGGCCACCTGCACTGTCCGCGCCACCAGCACCAGCGCCGCCCGCGCCAGCCGAGCCCACACCGGCCCCAGCGCCGCCAGCACCAGCAGGACCAGCGCCGGTCTTCAACTTCAACTTCGGCCGCTGCCCGCCGGACTTCCGCGCCTCCTTGCGCACCTGATCCAGCACGTCGTTCGGGTTATCCCAGCCGACCCAGCCCGCGGCCTGGCGGGCGTACTCATCCCGCAGCGCGTCGTCCTTAATCCCCGCCAGCACCGGCACGATGCGCCGCAGGGCGTGCACGCGCCCGTCAATGCTGGCCGTATCGTAGTCCGCGATGAGAGTGCGGATCACGAACTCGAACATCGGAATCCGGGAGGCCACCAGCTCGCGCACGGCCGCGTCGCCACGCTTGATGCGCACGTCGCACGGGTCCTGCCCGCCCGGCGCGACGGTCACATAACTGCGCCCAGAGAACTGCTGGTCGCCCTCGAAGGCACGCATGGCCGCCTTCTGCCCGGCCTCGTCGCCGTCGAAGGTGTAGATGATCTCACCCCGGAAGAACTGGTCGTCCAGCATGAACCGCCGCAGCGCGGACAGGTGCTCCGCGCCGAAGGCCGTGCCACACGCGGCCACCGCCGTATCCACCCCGGCGGCGTGCATAGCCATCACGTCCGTGTAGCCCTCCACCACCACGGCCTGGTGCTTGGCCACGATGTTCCGCTTCGCCTGGTCAATGCCGAACAGCACCTTCGACTTCTTGTACAGCATCGTCTCCGGCGTATTCAGGTACTTGCCCAGCTTGTCGTCGTCGAAGAGCTTGCGGGCGCCGAAACCGATCACATCTCCACTGACGGAACGGATCGGCCACAGCAGGCGGCGGTGGAACCGATCGATCGGACCGCGCTTACCCATGCGCCCCAGGCCCGCCGCCTCAATTTCCTTGAACGTAAAGCCCTTCTGCTGCAGGTGCTTAGTCAGCCGATCCCACCCGGCCGGCGCATACCCGCAGCCGAACTGTTCGGCGTGTTCCATGGTGAAGCCGCGCTCGATGAGGAAGTTGCGGGCAACGTCCGCGCCTTCGGCGTCACCAAGAAATTCCTTACGGTAGAAATCAAAGGCCGCCTTGTTCGCGGCGACCAACCTGCGCCGCGTTCCGGGCTCCTCCCGGTTGCCAGGGCGGCCGCCCTCGTAGTTGATGCGGTAGCCGATGCGCTCGGCGCACGCCTCCACGGCCTCGGGGAAGGACATGTGTTCCATCAGCATGAGGAACTTGAAAACGTCGCCGCCCTGATCCGTGGAAAAGCAGTGGAAGTAGCCATGATTCGGGCGGACATGGAACGAGGGAGTCTTTTCGTCCTTAAAGGGGCTCAGGCCCTTCATGGAATCGACGCCACCCGGTTTGAGCTGCACATACTCCCCCACTACTTCTTCGATGGGGGTCTGCTCTCGAATTGCTTCGATGTCCCGCTCCGGAATCCTGCCCTTAGCCATAGCCACATGCTAGTACAACCCCGGACGGCCCCCTTCTTAGTCCCAGATCGGCCGACCGTCACAACCTAAACAACCTATTTTCTACAAACAACACATCTGGTCAGAACCGGGCGCTAACGTGTTCAAAATAGGATCTACGTCACACTGCACTAACACGAAGGATCACTCCCATGACTGACTCACAGGCTAAATCGCAGGCCGGCTCGCAAACTGTCTCGCAGGCCGCCGGCAACTCCTCCACTCACTACGACGTGCTGATCATCGGCTCCGGGTTCGGCGGCTCCACCACCGCCCTACGTCTGGTGGAAAAGGGCTACAAGGTAGGAATCCTCGAAGCCGGTCGCCGTTTCAAGGACGAAGAGTTCGCCAAGAACTCCTGGCACCTCAAGGACTTCCTGTGGATGCCCCAGATCGGCCTGTACGGCATCCAGCGCATCCACCTGCTCAAGGACGTAATGATCCTCGCTGGCGCGGGCGTGGGCGGCGGCTCACTGAACTACGCGAACACGCTCTACCAGCCTGGCGAGGCGTACTTCAACGACAAACAGTGGAACACCATCACCGACTGGGAAGACGAGCTGACCCCCTACTACCAGCAGGCGCAGAAGATGCTCGGCGTGGTGGAGAACCCCACCATGACCCCCGCCGACGTGTACTCCAAGAAGGTTGCCGAGGAGATGGGCGTGGGCGACACGTTCCGCATGGCGCCCGTCGGAGTCTTCTTTGGAGAAAAGGTCGGGCTCGAAGGTAAGCCGTGTGAGACCGTGAAGGATCCATACTTCGGTGGCGTCGGCCCCGACCGCACCGCCTGCCACGAGTGCGGCGAGTGCATGACCGGCTGTCGCCACGGCGCGAAGAACACCCTGCTGAAGAACTACCTGTACCTGGCCGAGAAGGGCGGGGCGAAAGTCCACGACCGCACCACCGTCACCGACATCACCTTCGATGGCACCACCTGGACCGTACAGGCAAAGCAGACCGGGCCGATCACCAAGCGCAACCCCAAGACCAGCACCTTCACCGCAGATAACCTCGTCGTCGCCGCGGGCACCTGGGGCACTCAGAACCTGCTGCACCGCCAGAAGGCCAACGGCAACCTGCCGAAGCTGTCGGACAAACTGGGGCACCTCACCCGCACGAACTCCGAGGCGCTGCTGGGTGCGAACCGTTCGAACTACTCCCCCGACATGGATTTCTCCGAGGGCGTGGCCATCACCTCCTCCTACTTCCCCGCCCCGGATACCCACATCGAGCCGGTGCGTTACGGCAAGGGATCCAACGCGATGGGCCTACTGCAGACGCTCATGACAGACGGCGATAAGCTACAGCCCCGTTTCCTGGAGTTCATCAAGCAAATCTTCCTGCAATACAAGGCGATCCCTCGCCTGGTGAACCTAAACAAGTGGTCGCAGCGCACCGTCATCAACCTGGTGATGCAGACCCGTGATAACTCCCTGCGCACCTTCCTGCGCAAGATCGGCCCGTTCAACATGCTGAGCTCCGAGCAGGGCACCGGCGAGCCCAACCCCACCTGGATCCCCGAGGGCAACGCGGCCACCCGAATCCTGGCGAAGATGTTGCCGAAGGGCGTGGCCGGCGGCGTGTGGTCGGAGGTCTTCAATATCCCTCTGACCGCGCACTTCCTGGGCGGTTGCGTGATCGGCTCCTCACCTGAGCACGGCGTGGTGGATCCCTACCACCGCGCATGGGGCTACCCGAGCCTGTTCATCACCGATGGTTCCGCCATCACCGCGAACCCGGGCGTGAACCCCTCCCTGTCCATCACCGCGAATGCCGAGCGCGCTGCCGCCATGTGGCCGAACAAGGGCGAGGCCGACCCGCGCCCACCGCAGTCCGAGGGCTACCGCCGCATCAACCCGGTGCAGCCGAACAACCCGATCGTTCCGGACGACGCCCCGGCCGCCCTCCGCCTGCCACTGCGCGTGCTCTAAACTCTTCCCTATGTCTCAGGGAAGTCTGCAGAGTCTCGTGCCCAAGAAATGGGCCAAGTACGCCACGCCGATTGTCGGCGCGGCGGTCGTCGCGGCCGGCTGGTTCGGCCTGCAAGGCGGCGATGGAGCCGACGGAAATGACGGCAACGGCGGTGCGGCTTCCGGTGTTTCTAGCAATGACGCCGACATCTGCGCCGTTGACACCCTCCCGCCGGAGGCCAAGAAGCAGATCGACGACATTTTGCAGGGCGCTCCGCCGGACGACGGAGACGCCGACGGCAAGCACTTCGGCAACTACGAAGGCCTGCTGCCGAAGGAAAAGGGCAGCTACTACCGCGAATACACCGTAAAAACCCCGGGGCTTAACCACCGGGGTGAGCGCCGGATCGTCGTCGGCGGCGGCACTGAAACCGACCCGGACGTGTGGTATTACACGTCCGACCACTTCGAGAGCTTCTGCTCTATCCCAGACGCGGAGGATTAACCGGGGGCTCTCGCTAGTTCGCGCCGCCCTGCTCGCAGCTAGGCCCAGGCGGCGCTGATTCCGCTGGCGCGCTTGTCCAGCCGCTCCAACCGGGATTCCGTCAGCGAGGCCACCTGGTCGATGACTACGCGGCGTGCCTCACGGTCGGAGGCTGCGGCGTCAAACCACGAAGAAAACATTGGGTCCAGCGCGCCCGAGCCGCCGCGCCAGAGGTAGTCCGTGACGCGAAAGATGCGCTCGCGCTGACGCTGCTGGTTGGCCAGATGTTGGGCCTCGTCCATGACATACAGGACCGCAACGGACTTCAGCAGTGTGACCTCCGCCTGCACCGGCTCGGGGATCACCAGGTCGGCGGCGTAGCGGCCCAGCGCCCCCTCGCCGAACTGCTGGCGGGTGCCCGTGACGGCGGCGGTGACGAAGCGGGAAACCAACTCCGAGGTCATTGCCTTTAGCGCGGCGAGATCTTGCATCGAGCCGCGGAAATCCGCCGCCCGGGAGATCAAGGTCATCGCGCGCAGGCGGTCGGCAGCCTCCAGCAGCTCCTCCGGGGTGCCGCCGAAAACGCGGGCGCCCTTCTCCGCCAAGGCAGCCAGCTCCACCAAGTCCCACAGCACGCCGAAGTCGATGCGCCCGGAAAGAATGCCATCCTCCACGTCGTGCACCGAGTACGCGACGTCATCGGACCAGTCCATGATCTGCGCCTCCAGGCACTTCCGCCCCTCCGGCGCGCCCTCGCGGATCCACTTGAGAGTCTCCACGTCCTCGGCGTAGGCGGAGTACTTTGCGCGCTTGTTACCGTGCTCGTCGACCGGCCCCCACGGGTATTTGCAGGCTGCATCCAGGCTGGCGCGAGTGAGGTTCAGGCCGTAGGAGACGGGCGCGGCGCCTGCATTAGTGCCCGCACCGACGGCGCCGTCCCCCAGCACCTTCGGCTCCAGCCGGGCGAGAATGCGCAGCGTCTGCGCGTTGCCCTCGAAGCCGCCACAATCGGCGGCGGCTTCATCCAGCGCGCGCTCGCCGTTGTGCCCATAAGGCGGGTGGCCAATGTCGTGGCTCAGGCCTGCCAGCTCCGTCAGATCCGGGTCCGCGCCCAATGTTTTGCCGATCCCGCGGGCGATCTGCGCGACCTCCAGCGAGTGCGTCAGGCGGGTACGCGGCGTATCTCCCGACCCCGGCCCCACGACCTGCGTCTTATCCGCCAGCCGCCGCAGCGCCGCGGAGTGCAGCACGCGCGCCCGGTCGCGGTCGAAGCTATCGCGCCCGTCCACCACCGCCCCGGGCAGCCCCAGGGTCTTCGGCCGATCCGGCAGCCGCCGCTGCTGGTCGTGATCGCTATAGGGGTAACGCATGTCCTCTTTCCACTTCTCTACCGGCGCTTCTCTACTACCTCGTAGTACAGCATGCCCAACGTCTCGTGCAGGATCGAGTTGGCCTGCGACTTTCGGGTAAACACCGACGGCCCCTGGCGCGTGGGGCTCGCCCACGCATCCAATCCCTGATCGCGCACCATCCGGGTAGCTCGCAGCGAGTGCTCCGGATCCGTCACCACCACAGAAGTCCGCCAACCGTTTTCTCTCGCCACCTGCGCGAACGCCTCGGCGGACTTCAGCGTATCCGCGCCTTCTTCTACCGGCACCACCGCCGATTCCGGAATGTCGAAGTTCTCCACCAGGTAGTTCTTGCCCGCGGCCGCCTCGGTGTACAGGTCGCCCTCCGCCTTGCCGCCCACGGTGACGATCGTCGGCGCCACGCCCTGCTTGTACAGCTCCGCTGCGTGGTTCAGCCGCGAAGCAAACCAGTTCGTCGGATTGCCCGCGTACTGCGCCGCCCCCAACACAAAGATCGTGTCCGCCGGCCGCCTATCGTCCGACCGTGCGAAGTGCCACACCTGGAAAGCCGTCACTCCAAACACACCCGCCGCCACCAAGACGATGGTTAACAGCGCGATGAAGACATACTTCACCGCGCGCCTCACCGGATGTCGTGCATTAGCCATGCGCAAAACCATACGCGGTTTCCCCTGTATTTTTCGTTAAGGTGGGCTGTATGAAACCGACTTTTTCCACCACTCGCTTCCTGGCAATCCTAGCCGCCGGCGCCGTACTCGGATTTGGCTCTTTTCTTATTGACGCCCCCTCGGCCCCAGCCGCCACCGCCACCAGCGAGGTACAGCTGACCTCCCAGCTCGTTGACGAGTCCGGGGTGTTGTCTGAACAGGAAAAAGCGGACATTACGGCGTCATTAAAAGAAGCAACCAAAGAATCCGGCAAGAAGCTCTACATCGTCTTCGTCCCGACCGCACCAGGCGACATTACGACCATGGCCGAGCAGCTGCGGGAACAGGACGGCACCGACAACGTGATCGTGCTGGCAGTGGCCACCGAAACGCGGCAGATTGGCTACGCCGCCGGGGACAAGGTAAAGACGAGCGAGGCGGAGAAGCTGCAGGACGCGGCGCAAGACCACTTCGCCGACGACGACTGGGCCGGGGGCGCACAGGCGGCGGCGGACAAGCTGGCGGGCAAGACCTCCACGGCGTCGAAGGTGTGGATGGGCGCCGGAGCCGTCGGAGTGGTCGGCGCGGGGGCCGGTGCCGTTGTGTGGTCCCGCCGCAATAGGAAGAAGACGCACGCGCAGCAGCTGGAGACCGCCCGCGAAATCGACCCGGGCAACATCGACGACCTGTACGAGCAGCCTACTGAGGTGCTGCGCGAGCTGGCGGATGAGGAACTGCACAGTACCGATGAATCCATCCGTAAGGGCGACGAAGAGCTGGCCGTCGCGCGCGGAGAGTTCGGCGAGGAACGCACCCGCGACCTGGCTAAGGCGCTGCAGCACAGCCGCTCGACGCTGAACAAGGCTTATAGCATGAACGAGCGGCTACGCTCCGGGCTGGTGACAACCGAACCGGAGCAGCGCGACCTACTGATCGAGATCGTATCTACCTGCGGACAGGCAGACGACAACCTGGACGGGCAGGCCGCGCGCTTTGCCGAGCTGCGCCAGAAGCTGATGGATGCGCCCCAGCTGGTGGAGAAGCTCCGCCAGACCAGCATCAGCCTGCACAACCGCATTCCGAATGCGCGGGAGATCCTCAGCGACGCCATCACGCGCGTGGACCCGGCGCTGCTGGAATCCGTGCGCCACAACCCGGACGTGGCCGAGGACGAGCTGGCGGAGGCTGAGAAGGCGCTGGACTCCGCTCGTGGGCTGCTGGACAAGCCGGCCGGGCAGCAGGGCGGGCTGATCGACGCACTTGGTGCCGCGCGCATGGCACTCCAGCAGGCGGATTCGCAGCTGCTGGCCGTGGAGCGTGCGGAAGAGCATCTGCGGTCGGCACAATCCAACTTGCCTGCGCTGATCACCGAAGTGGAAGAGGAAATTTCGGAGGCCGGGCAGCTGGATAAGTCCGGCGCAGACCTGGACCGTGCGGCTTTGTACAAGGCCGTGGAGCAGGCCCGCGAGGCGCTGAAGAAGGCACGGGAGGAAGGTTCTTCGGATCCACTGGGTAGCTACTCCCAGCTGCTGGAGGCCGACGGTGTTCTGGATATTCAGCTGGACGAGGCGCGTGGCAAGGCCAGCGACTTTGCCCGCACCGTGGACATGGTGGACCGGACGGCCATGGATGCCGCCCAGCGGTTGGAGGCCGTGGAGGACCTGATCAGGAACCGCCGGCGGATCATCGGCGTGGATACGCGCACGGCGGCGCAGGCGGCGCGGGCTGCGTTGGATGAGACTGCGCAGCTGCGGACGGAGGATCCGAAGCGAGCGCTGCGGGCGGCCCAGCGAGCTAGCCAGCTGGCGCAGCAGGCCACTTCGCAGGCGCGCAAGGACATTGATGACTTCAACCGACGCAACAGCGGCTACGGCGGGTTCGGCGGTAGCGGCGGCAGCGGCAACTTTGTGACGGGCATGGTGCTGGGTTCGCTGCTGAGCGGCAACGGTGGCTTTGGTGGCGGCTTCGGCGGCGGCTTTGGTGGGGGCTTCGGCGGTGGAGGCGGGGGCTTCGGCGGCAGCGGCTCCTCCAGCTTCTAGCTACTGCTGACTACTAGCTAGCTCCAACTTCTAGCTAGGGCCGGGCCGATCGGCTGGCTGGGGCTCCTCCAGCTTCCAGCCGGGGCTTTTGTGCCCTCGGATTCCGCTAAATGTCGTTAAAGTGGGAATCCGTTGCTGGCACCCATTTCCACATATGTAAAACCGCAGGTCAGCGAGTTGCTGAAAAATTATAAGCCGGATTCAATTTTACAGATTCCCACTTTAACGACATTTACGCCTAGCACCACCCTTCAGATCCACCAGGACAGAGGATCCAAACCTCGGATCGACTCGAGCAGGCGCCCCCACATTCTGGCGCCCCCACATTCTCCGGGCAGCAAAAACGCCCGCCCAGAGGGGCGAGCGCCTTAAGTCAGCAATGCCGGGTCAGCCATCCGGGCCTGCAGTAACGCGCCAGCCAGTCGGGACGGGCCAGCAACTTCAGCCAGGCCGAGCCGAGTCAGCCAGCCGGGCTAAGCCAGCGGCAAGCAGTTTGCTTTAGAAGATCACGCGCAGGATAGCGACCGTACCACTGGAGATGATCGCGGCGGCCGGGAGGGTGATAACCCAAGCCAGGGCGATGGGCTTCATCAGACCCCAGTTTGCATCCTTGTTAACCAGGCCAACGCCCAGAACAGCACCGATCAGAATGTGGGTGGAGGAAACCGGCAGACCCAGTACGGACGCTCCCATAACCACGGCAGCTGCGGACAGCTCTGCAGCGAAGCCAGAGGCCGGGTGCATCTTGGTCAGGCCGGAGCCAACGGTGCGGATAACGAAGCGGCCAATGAACCACAGGCCAGCAATCAAGGCAACACCCATGGCAACCATGACCGGCAGGGCCACGGCGGATTCCTCAGAGATGGAGTTCGTCTTCAACACATCCAGCACTGCAACGAACGGTCCAAGCGCGTTAGCGATGTCGTTGGAGCCGTGGCTGAATGCGAAGGCGGATGCCGTGAACACCTGCAGCCAGCTGAACAGCAGGAAGGTCGAACGGCTCAGAGCCTGCTTCTTCAGAGTGCGGGAGAAGATGTAGACAGCCATCCAGACGACAGCTGCAATCATGCCCATGATCAGGAAGTTGCCCAGGCTGGACAGCTCCAGGTTCAAGTTCTTCAGACCCTTGAACAACATCATCGCGGAGATGATGATGGAACCACCAGCAGCCAGCAGCGGCACCCAGGTATCCAGGGCGTGGTGCGCCTCAACCTCGTCGATGGACCTATTGATGCGGTGCAGCTTCTTGTAGTAGTCGGACTCCAGGTCCTCCTCGGTATAGCCGTGCTCGCGCATCGTGGTCGAGTCACGGATCATCGAATCGGTCAGAGCCAGCTGCTCTTCCTCGCTGAGCTTGCCGAAGGCGATCTTGTGCTGAATGTTCAGCTCCTTCTTTTCCTTCTTGATCTCTTCGAGGCGCTGATCCGCCTGCTCGTTGTAGACCAGAATGCCGCGCTTAATCGAGCCATACAGAAGGTAGGCAACTACTCCGCCCAAAGCCGGGGACAGAACCCAGGAGATGGCGATCATGCCAACTTCGCTCCACTGGACCATAGACCAGCCACCGCTGCCGGTAATGAAGCCAACGGTCAGAGCCGCACCGACGATACCGCCAACAATGGAGTGGGTGGTGGACACCGGCCAACCCATGCGGGTCGCCAACAGCAGCCACACAGCCGCACCCAGCAGGGAGGCCATCATGATGTAGGCGAAGTCCATCGGGTCGAGGTGGTCAATAGCGCCCAGGTCAACAATGCCGGAACGTACCGTATCCGTAACCTCACCACCGGCCAGCACAGCACCGGAGACCTCGAAGATGGCGGCCACGACCAGGGCCTGCTTCATGCTCAGCGTGCCCGCACCCACGGAAGTACCGAAGGAGTTCGCGACGTCATTACCACCGATGTTGAACGCCATGAACACGGCGAAGATGATGGTGGTCAGCAGCACGATCAAGCTGGCGTCGTCGCCAACGTAGTCGTGCGCCCACAGGCTGAAGGTCACCAGGGTGATGGCCATAAGGCCACCGAAGAACAGGTGCCACCAGGTATTATTCTCGTTCTCGGGCACTGGGGTGATGCCCGTGGCCGACAATGGCGCGGCCGTTTCGGTTGTCGTCGACAAGATTCCTCCAAAACATCAAGATGTCAGACAGAAACACCTTGTCCGATGGAGGTAAAAAGAACGGGCTTTAATAATAAACAAGAGGTTAACGAGGGTTGAACTCTTGCTACCTATTTAGTTTGGTCAAACCCTCGACAGACGGTTTCGACCGATCCAAACCCAGCTACCTACCAACCCCAATCCGGCGTTTTAGATAAACCCAATCCAGTAGAGCACCACGATCGGGATGCACAGCAGCAGCGCGATGGTGATCGCCCACGAAGAGCTGATCATCCGCGTCTCCATGCACAGCCGCGCCGCCCAGGAAATGAACACGCGCACGTCGATCGGCAGCTTCTCCCCCGCGCCTTCGAACTCGACGTGCAGGTTCCGCAGGCCGCGGTTCTCGCTGGTGAACTGCCCCACCTTCTCGCCGTCGATGTCCAGCACGAAGTTCTTCTTGGTCTCCGCGATGATCGTCACGTGGTGCCGGTCGGCCTGTACCTCGTAACGGTCCGACTTGCCGAAGCTCTTGCCGTTGCCGGTCACCGTCCAGGTGCCCGTCTGGGTCGTCGCCGAGGCAGTGCAGCCATTCTTTGTGACGCCACCGCCGCGCGACTCACCGTCAGCGGCATCGTCGGCAGCCGAGGCGCCACTACTGGCGTTGGTGCCGTCGGGGCCGTGCAGCTGCCACGTGTCGCCGCCGAAGCGGATGTTGGTGACGCCGCGCTCGTCGGCGAACTCCGCCACCTTCACAAGGTCATTGCTGGGACCTTCGTAGATGGGGAACGTGTGCCCGTCACTCGGCAGGCCCCAGCGAATGTCACTCGACATACTTAGCAGCCCGCCAGTCGCTCAGCGAAGTAGCTCTGCAGATCCTCGATCTTGATGCGCTCCTGCTCCATCGTGTCGCGCTCGCGCACAGTCACGGCGTTGTCCTCGAGGGTGTCGAAGTCGACGGTGACGCAGAACGGCGTGCCGATCTCATCCTGGCGACGGTAGCGGCGGCCGATAGCGCCGGAGGTGTCGTAGTCCACGTTCCAGAAGCCGCGCAGCTGGTCGGCGATCTTCTCCGCGGTCGGCGTCAGCGTCTCCTTCTTGGACAGCGGCAGAACTGCGATCTTGACCGGAGACAGACGGCGGTCCAGCTTCAGCACCGTGCGGGTGTCCGTGCCACCCTTCGCATTCGGTACTTCTTCTTCCGTGTAGGCGTCAACAAGGAAGGCCATCATCGCACGACCAAGACCGGCGGCGGGCTCGATGGTGTACGGGATCCAACGCTCGTCCGCAGCCTGGTCGTAGTAGCTGAGGTCCTCGCCCGAGCCCTCGGAGTGAACGCGCAGGTCGTAGTCGGTGCGGTTGGCCACGCCCTCGAGCTCGCCCCATTTGGAGCCGTTGAAGTGGAAGGCGTACTCCACGTCCACGGTGCGCTTGGAGTAGTGGGACAGCTTCTCCTTCGGGTGCTCGTAAAGGCGCAGGTTATCGGGGTTAATACCCAGGTCGATGTACCACTGGTGGCGATCATCGATCCAGTACTGGTGCCACTCTTCGTCCTCGCCCGGCTTGACGAAGAACTCCATCTCCATCTGCTCGAACTCGCGGGTGCGGAAGATGAAGTTACCCGGGGTGATCTCGTTGCGGAAGGACTTACCAACCTGCGCGATACCGAACGGCGGCTTCTGGCGGGAGGTAGTCATCACGTTCTTGAAGTTCGTGAAGATACCCTGCGCGGTCTCCGGGCGCAGGTAGTGCAGACCCTCCTTGTCATCCACCGGACCCAGGAAGGTCTTCAGCAGACCGGAGAAAGCCTTCGGCTCGGTCCAGGCGCCCGGCTGGCCGGTCTCCGGATCGTTGATGTCGGCCAGGCCGTTTGCCGGCGGGTGGCCGTGCTTCTCCTCGTAAGCCTCCAGCAGGTGGTCGGCACGGTAACGCTTGTGAGTGTGCAGGGACTCAACCAGCGGATCCGTGAACACCTCAACGTGGCCGGAGACCTCCCAGACACGCTTCGGCAGGATCACGGAGGAATCCAGGCCGACGACGTCGCGGCGGGAAGTAACCATGTGGCGCCACCACTGGCGCTTGATGTTCTCCTTCAGCTCCACACCCAGCGGGCCGTAATCCCAGGCAGAGCGGGTGCCACCGTAGATCTCGCCGCAGGGATACACCAGCCCCCTGCGCTTGGCTAGGTTGACGACGGAATCAATGGTGCTTGCCATGGTTGGCGTGTCTCCTTGGTCGAGGTGTTCGTGCAAGAAATGCAGGTTTCGCTTTCCAGCTATTGTGCCCAACATTCTAACCCGTTCAAGGTGAAAGCCCACTGTCGGGGTGGGGCGCCTGGCATGTCGCTGCGATCACCGCTGCGGGCGGCCGAAGGGGCGTCATTAAAAATGGGTGAAGATAAAAAAGAACCCGCGGTTAGGGGGGGGTAAATACCGCGGGTTCCGGCCGCGCTTTCCTCATAAAGAGAATGGGGCCTGTTCCCTTTAGCTGGAAGCTGCGAAGGGGGGGATTACGCACGCTCCCAAGGGAACTGCCTTAAATCTAGCCCGGGGGTTTCTAGAAAGTCAAGCGTCCGGAGCACATTAGTTTGGGCAAATTTTCTGGCCCGCCAGCGTTGCGCTTGAGGCTTGGGTCGGGTGGCCTCCACACCGCTTGCATAGCGTTCTGAACCGACTTATCGAAAGCTTATTGAAAATTGGCGGCAAGATCCCTAATGTGAGTAGTTACCGCAGGTTGACTGCTGCAGAAGCAATATTAGTTAGCCACACAGCGCACGTTTGAAGCACATTCAAAGCACTTTTAGAGCACAAGGAGCAAGCTCACCGTGAGCACCCCAGCTACCAACAAAATTCCCAAGATCGGCCAGCGCAACACCCGCCAACGACGCGCTGTGGCGGAGCTACTGGAAGGGCTCACCACGTTTTGCAGTGCCCAGGACATCCACCAGAAGCTCGTAGCTCAGGACCACAAGGTCGGCCTGACCACCGTGTACCGAACGCTGCAGCAGATGGCGGAAGCCGGCGCGATCGATACGCTCTACGACGATACCGGCGAGACCCTCTACCGTGCCTGTGCCACCGACGATCACCACCATCACCTTGTGTGCACCTCCTGTCGCCGGACCGTGGAGATCGACGGCGGCCCCGTCGAAGACTGGGCCGCAGAGACCGCCAAGAAGTTCGGCTACGAAAAGTCCGGCCACACCGCCGAGATCTTCGGCCTGTGCGGGGACTGCCAGAAGAAGTCCGCTAGCTAGCCAGCAGCCAGCTAGCCGCGGGCTCAGATCTAGAACTAAACGTTGAACAACGAGCCGAGCAGGTACGTCGCCCCGGCGGCGCCGAAACCAATGAGCAATTGACGCAAGGCGCGTCGCCCCGGCTCCACGCCAGACAACAAGCCCACCACAGAGCCGGTAAACATCAAGGCCAACCCCACCATCACGCATGAGACAATCGCCGCGGTGGAACCGGAGAGGCCGAAGATATACGGCAGCACCGGGATCAGAGCGCCGACCGCGAAGCAGAAGAAGCTGGAGACCGCAGCGGACAAGCCGGAGCCGCCATCCTCGTGTTCGGGAGCCGCGTGCTCCACCATGCTCTCCCCGGCGCCCTGCGCGGAAACGGTACCGACCTTCTCTGCATCGAAGGCCTGCTCCCCCACCGGCTGGTTCGTCTCGATGATCGAATCGAAAACGCGGCGGGCACGGTCGGCGGCCTCCTGTTCGCTCATGCCGCGGGCGCGGTACACCAGCGCCAGCTCGTTCTGGTTCACGTCCAGGTTCGGCAGCGAACGGCTGGCGTTCGGGTCCGGGGCGTTCGCGCCCAGCAGCTCCTTCTGCGAGGTCACGGACACGTACTCGCCCGCGGCCATCGACAGCGCGCCGGCCAGTAGGCCAGCGATACCGGTGACCAACACCAGGTGCGAGGATCCACCCGTGCCGACCATGCCCAGCACCAGCGCCAGGTTTGAAACCAGGCCATCGTTCGCGCCGAAGATCGCCGCGCGGAAATCCCCAGACATGCGGGCGCGCCCGCGTGCGGCCAAGCCACGGACGACCTCGGCGTGAATCGCCTCGTCCGCCGCAAGCTGGTCGTCAGCGTCATCATCAGAAATGTATTCGTTGCGCTGCTCCGAGGATTGCATCAGAGCCAGCACGAATACCGAACCGAAGCGCCGTGCCATCCACGCCTTCATGCGGGTATCCAGGCTTGCCTTGCGCGGCAGGCCCACGTATTCGCCGAGGCGGTTCTTCCAATAGGCCTCGTGGCGCGCTTCTGCCTCCGCAAGCCCCAGCAGGATGGCGCGCTCCTCGCCGGTCTTCTTGCGCGCCAGCTCGCGGTACACGGCTCCCTCAGCGCGCTCGTTGGCCAGGTACTGCTGCCAGCGTGCGATCTGACGCTTCGTCGGCTGTGGCTGCTCGGCCTGTTCGGCCTGGCTTATCTGCCCGGCCTGCTCCTCGGGCTGCTCGGCGGCATCCGCCCCGTTTGCACCGGTCACGTCGCTCACTTCACACCTCCAAAGCGCCTATCGCGCTTCGCAAACTCTAGCACCGCCGCGCGCAGGTGATTCGGCGTGTAATCCGGGAACAGCACATCCTGGTACACCATCTCCGCATAGGTGGACTGCCAGGGCAAGAAGTTTGAGGTTCGTTTCTCGCCCGACGGCCGCAGAAACAGATCCACGTCCGGCATGTCGGGTTCGTCCAGGTAGCGGGCGAACGTCTTCTCGTTCACCTGCCGGGGCTTCAACTTCCCAGCCTTCACGTCCTCGGCGATCCAGCGCGCCGCATCCGCGATCTCCGCTCGGCCACCGTAATTCACGCACATGCCCAAGGTCATGGTCGTGTTGTTTTTTGTCAGCTCCTCGGCTGCCTCCAGCTCTGAGATCACTGTGCGCCACAGGCGCGGGCGGCGGCCCACCCAGCGGATCCGCACCCCGAGGCTGTTCAGGTAGTCGCGCTGGCGACGCAGCACGTCGCGGTTGAAGCCCATCAAAAAGCGCACCTCATCAGCCGAACGGCGCCAGTTTTCGGTGGAGAACGCATAGGCGGAGAGGTAATCCACCCCAAGCTCGATGCATTCCTCTACCAAAGACATCAGCACAGCCTCGCCGCGGCGGTGCCCCTCAGTGCGGACCATGCCGCGTTCCTCAGCCCAGCGCCCGTTGCCGTCCATTACCAGCGCGATGTGCTTCGGACGGAGCTCCGGCGGAATCTCGGAACGGTCCACGTGCGGATATTCAGTGCTACTCACCCGTACTATCTTGCCACACGCGCACCATTGCCCCTATAGCGCTGCGTAAGCCGGGCAGCCTACTTCCAGCTGCTGCCGCACGTGGGCCAGCAGCAGGCGGTGCGATTGTGCCGCGATGTCTTGCCCCTGCTCGTCGCGCAGTATTTGGGCTGCTTGTTCGTGACGCCCCTTCTTCAGCAGCCACAGGGCATGTACCGCCGCCGACGGCGGCGTGAACGCGCCCGGGGGCCTGCACGTCACGCACACCGCACCCCCGGCGCCTGGGTGAAACGCCCGGTGGGGGCCGCGCTTGCCGCACTGCGCACAGTCGACCAGGCTGGGCTCCCAGCCGGCGACCTCCAGGCCATGAAGCACGAACTCGTCGGCCACGCTGACCGGAGGGAGGGCTGAGGTGGTTAATTGCTGGAGTGCGGCGTCCAGAAGAAAAAAGATCGAGTGCGCCGACGACGGCTCAGCGGCAAAGACCTGGGCCATCTCCAACATCGCCGCCCCCGCGTAGAAGCGATCGACATCCGCGACGATGGGCGAGGCATAGGTGGCGACGGTGGCGGCATCGGTGACGTTGGCCAACGAACGGCCGGGGTAAATCTGCACGTCAACGCGGGAGAAGCGGTCCAGGCGGGCGCCAAAGCGCGAACGGGTCTTGCGGATTCCCTTGGCTACGGCGCGGATCAGGCCATTGTCCTTGGTGAGCAGGACGAGGATCAGGTCGGCCTCACCCAACTTGTAGGTGCGAAGCACAAAGGCCTCGTCCCGAAAGCTGGGACGAGACCTTCTACTCATAGGCAGCAAGTATAGCGCTTGCCCGAAAGTGCTCGAGCTAAGCCAAAGCTAAACGGACATACCCCGCTGCTTGATGCGACTCCACGCGGCCGCAGTGTTGGTCAGTGCCGCGAAGACCTCCAGGGAAATGCGGATAACCGCCAAGTTAGCGATCGACTGAACGATCGTAATCAAGGTGGAGATCAGCTTGCCAGGAACGGAATCGCCAGTACTGAAAGAGTATTCCACGTTGTTCGCTCCTTGGCTGGAGCCCTGACTGTAAGCAGAGAATTCGAAAATGCTAAGGCTAGTCCATGTACTGATCAGTGAAAACACCATGTACAGACCGATCACGATCATGGCGATGATGTACAGCACTCGCAGAAACGACCGAGTCGTGTACTTCTGAAAGTTAACGTCGAAGAGCCCGGAAAGAAAGGATTCGTTTCCCATTGGCTAGCTCCCGTTGGTCGAAGTACGCGCCTGTCGCTCGTCGATGGACTGCACCGACTGCGCAGTGCGGATGATGGACACAGCGACCTCCAGACCAACGCGGTAAAACGCCAGCCACGCAACAGCACCGAGGAGCACCAGCGGGATACCGATGAGCACCAGGACAATTGCGGAAGCGTCCTGCGCCATCGCAGCCAAGAAGCCGATGACAGCCAGCAGCACGAATAGGCCGACGACGATCATCAACAGGATGTACAGCACCTTCACCACCGACGGGGTGGCGTAACGGGTGAAGCTGAAGTCGAACAGAGCAGAGAAGAAACCGTCGTTTTCGGTACCCGTCGAGTTCGCCATCTGCTGGTTCGGGTAGGCCTGGAAGCCGGCCGCGCCCTGCGGCTGGTTCTGCTGACCCCAGGGTTCCTGCTGGCCGAACTGATTCTGGCCGAACTGATTCGTGTCGTACTGGTTCGTATCGTACTGACTCGGCTGGCCGTAGGAGCTCGGCTGAGAGTACTGATCCTGCTGGCCAAACTGATCCTGGCCGAACTGGTCCTGGCCATAGGAACCGTACTGGCCCTGGCCGTACTGGCCGAAGCCCTGGGAGTAGTCCTGCGTCTGGTCCTGTCCGGAACCGTTGTTCAGGCCGCCGTTGTCGGCTGCACCGTTGTTTGCAGTGCCGTTGTCGCCAGCACCATTGCTGCCAGCGCCGTCCGCCGAGTGCTTGCCGGAATCATCGGAACCATAGGGGTTAGACGGGGTTGTCACTAGTAGCCCTTCCTAGCGGCGCAGAACGTGCGCCTGGTTAGGGGCGCACCATGCGCCACGAATGTACAAGATCAAGGTCTAGACCAACCTATCGCACTTCGCCTCCGCGCACCGGCTCAGCACCAAGAAAATCGGTCAAGCCCAGTTCAGGCCCAGGTCAAGACCAAACCGCTAGAACCCCATCCGCCCAAGCTGCTTCGGGTCCGACTGCCAGTTCTTCGCCACCTTAATGTGCACGTCTAGGTAGATGTTTTGATCCAGCATCTTCACGATTTCCAGCCGCGAGCGGTGGACGATGCGCGACAGGCGCCGCCCGTCTTTGCCCCGCAGAATCGCCTTCTGGCCTTCGCGCTCCACGTAAATCACCGCGTGCACGTCCAGCACGCCCTCGCGCTGCGGGTTCGGCACAACCTCCTCGATCTGCACGGCCACGGAGTGCGGCAGCTCGTCGTGCAGCCCCTCCAGCGCGGCCTCGCGGATCAGCTCGGCCATGCGGGTATCGCGGTCGTCGTCGGTCACGTGGTCGTCCGGGTAGAACTTCGGCCCTTCCGGAAGCTGGTCGCGCAGCACGTCCAGCAGCACGTCCAGCTGCACCTGCTTGGTGGAGGAAACCGGCACCACGTCCGCCCCATCCAGCAGTTCGTGTAGCGCCAGCAGCTGCGCGCCGACCTGGTCCTTGGAGACCTTGTCTAGCTTCGTCACCACACCGATCAGCGGGGTTTTCGGCGCGACGGAACGCACGGCGTCCACAATCCAGCGATCCCCCGGGCCGATCTTCTCGTCCGCGGGCACGCACATGGCGATGACGTCCACATCCGAGTACGTCTCTTTAACTACCTCGTTCAGCCGCTCGCCAAGCAGCGTGCGGGGGCGGTGCAGGCCGGGGGTGTCCACCAAAATGATCTGGGCGTCCTCGCGGTGGACAATGCCACGGATCGGGTGGCGCGTGGTTTCCGGCTGGTCGGCGGTGATGGCGATCTTCTCCCCCACCAGCGCGTTCGTCAGGGTGGACTTGCCGGTGTTTGGGCGACCGACGAAGCTGACAAACCCGGAGCGGAAGCCCTCGGGCGCACGGTATTCCTCCGGCACTTCCATCTCTTCGGGTGCCACGCCCGCCCCTTCGGGCATTCCCGCGCCCGGGTCGAAGGGATCTTCGGGGATGTAAGGATCGTTCATGGTCATCAAGTATCCCTTATTGCTGTGCTTTATCGCTAACGCTCTTATCTTGGGGTTTATCTTGGCCACTGTTTCTTGTGGACGCCGCCACGGCCGTCCCTTCCGCAGCCCCACCATCGCGACCAGCATCACCAGTGCCTTCCACCTGCTGCTCGCGGGCCACCACGGCGGTACGGATCTTCACGCGCCCACGGCGGTCGCGCCCTCCCTCGTAGCGGACATGCAGACCGGCGGTGGAAATCTCCGCCCCCGGAATCGGCACCCTGCCCAGCTCGAAGGCCCCCAGCCCATAGACGGTATCCACTTCCTCGTGCTGCTCCTCGCTGAACTCCACATCCTCGAATAACCCCTCGAGTTCCCCCAGCGACAGGCGCGCCTGCACTCGGTAGCTGCCGTCCTCCAGCGGCTCTATCGGCGCCTGCTCCGACGTGTCGTATTCGTCGGTGATCTCGCCGACGATTTCCTCCAGGATGTCCTCAATCGAGATCAGCCCCGCCACTGCACCGTATTCGTCGATGAGCATGGCGATGTGGATTTGGTCGCGCTGCATGTCCTCCAGCAGGTCGTCCAGCTTCTTCGAGTCCGGCACGAACACGGCAGGCCGCATGCAGTCCCGCACGCGGATGGAGCTGCCGCCGTCGGTCATGTGATAGGTCTCCGCGATGAGGTCTTTGAGGTAAATGACGCCCACAATGTCGTCCACGTCATCGCCCACCACAGGCAGGCGGGAAAGACCGGTGCGCACACACAGGCTGGTGGCTTGGCCGGCGGTCTTGTCGGCCTCAATCCACACCATCTCGGGACGCGGCACCATCACGGAGCGTGCCGAGGTGTCGGCAAGGTCGAAGACGGATTGGATCATCCGCCGCTCGTCCATCTCCACCACACCTCGTTCGGAGGCGATGTCCACCATCTCGCGCAGCTCGATTTCGGAGGCGAAGGGGCCGTTGCGGAAACCCCGGCCGGGTGTGAGCACGTTTCCGGCGCCGACCAACAGCTTGGCGATGGGGCCCAGTAGCTTGGATAGGCCCAGCAGGATCGGGGCGGTCGCCAGGCTAATGGTGTACGGGTTCTGCCGGCCGAGCGTGCGGGAGAGCACGCCGATCAGGATGAACGTCAGCAGCGTGACGATCACGATGGCGGTGGCGAAAGCCCAGCCGCGCGAGCCCATCAGCTCCACACACGCGGCGGCGGCCAGCACCGCGCCGGAGACCTCGCAGATGGTGCGGAGCAGCACCAGCAGGTTGATGTGGCCAGCCCGCCCCTCGAGCACCCGCTCCAGCCGGGCCGCGCCCGGGCGATCCTCCTTTACCAGGTTCTCCACCCGCGCCGCGGAGAGCGAGGACACTGCCGTTTCCACCAGCGACAGCACACCTCCGAGGAAGAGCGCAAGGATCGCGAACGGGATGGATAAGGGGATGTCGATCGTCATCTTTCGAAGCTTCTAGGTCTTCCTGGGTTTGGGTGGGTGCTAGTTCTGGGTATCGTCGCGGTCCGCGGCGCTGGGGAAGGCCCCGGCGCCGGTTGGCTTCGGGGCGAAGCTCACGCCGCGCTCCTCCTGGGAGTCGTACCAGTTCGCCAGGATCTCATTCTGCAGGGCGAACATCTTCTGCTCGTCCTCCGGGGTGACGTGGTCGAAGCCCAGCAGGTGCAGCACCCCGTGGACGGTCAGCAGGTCGAGCTCGTGAGCCAGGGAGTGGCCCGCACGGGTCGCCTGCCCTTCGGCAAAGTCTGGGCACAGCATGATGTCGCCCAGCATCGCCGGCGAGGGTTCCGCAGCATCCTTGCGGCCCCAACCTGGCGTCAATTCGTCCATAGGAAAGCTCATCACATCGGTAGGGCCGGGCAGATCCATCCACCTGACGTGCAGGTCCTCGATGGTTTCCAGGTCCACGATGTGGATAGATAGCTCGGCGGCCGGGTGGACGTCGAGGGTCCACAGGGCGTAGCGGGCGACGTCGATCAGCTCTTCCTCGTTGACCTCGCCGCGGCCGGATTCGTTAAAAACTTCGATGCTCATTGGGTGCTTGCCTTTGGTAGTTCGTGCTTGCCGCTAGATTTCCGTTAAATTTCATTGTCCAGCTCGTAGGTGCCATAGGCCTCCACGATCTTGGAGACCAGCCGGTGGCGCACCACGTCGTCGGAATCCAAGTTGATGATCGAAACGCCATCCACGCCCTGCAGAACCTGGCGGGCAACCTTCAGGCCGGATTCCTGGCGGTTCGGTAGGTCCACCTGGCTCAGGTCGCCGGTGACCACCATCTTGGAGCCAAAGCCCAGGCGGGTGAGGAACATCTTCATCTGCGCCGGGGTGGTGTTCTGCGCCTCGTCCAGAACCACAAAGGAATCGTTGAGGGTGCGGCCGCGCATGTAGGCCAGGGGCGCAACTTCGATCACACCGGTATCCATCAGCCGGGGAATCGTCTCCGGATCCACCATTTCCCGCAGCGCATCGTGTAGCGGGCGCAAGTAGGGGTCGATCTTGTCGCTCAGCGTGCCGGGCAGAAAGCCCAGCTTCTCCCCCGCCTCCACTGCCGGGCGGGTCAGGATGATGCGATTAACGTCCTTGGCCTGCAGTGCCTGCACAGCCTTGGCCATCGCCAGATACGTCTTACCGGTACCGGCCGGGCCGATGCCGAACACGATCGCGTCCTCGTCGATGGCGTCCACGTATTCCTGCTGGCCGGGAGTCTTCGGGCGGACCGTCTTGCCACGATAGGAGACGATGGGTGCGGAATCGCTGCTGGAAACCAGCGCGGGGGCTTGCTCCTCCACCAGGGTGATCGCGCGCTTCGTGGCGGCCGGATCCACCGCATGGCCGCGGCTAACCAGGTTGATCATCTCCTGCAACACCCGGCGCGCCTGGGAGACCTCGGAGGCCTCGCCGCGGATCGTCACGCGGTTGCCACGGGTCAGGATGTCCGCGTCGAAGGCGTGCTCCAGCACCCGCAGGTTCTCATCTGCCGGTCCGGCGACGGCCAGAACCGATTCCGGGTCGAGCTCCACGGTAGAGCTGGCTACGCGGGGGCGCGGCGACCTAGCGGAGTTGGGTGACGTCATGTGTATCGATCCTACCGCCAACGGTCCGTAACAGCGCCGATGGCTCCCAGCGCGACGGCGGCTGCGGTGGCGGTACGCAAAACCTCCGGCCCCAGGCGAACCGGGGTGGCCCCCAGCTGCTCGAACTCGGCGAGTTCCTCCGGGCTGATGCCGCCCTCGGGGCCGACGACGAGGGCAATCTCGGTTGCGGCAGCTTCGCTGCCGTTAGCGCTGGCGGTATTCACCGCCGCGGTGACGGCCGCGGGCAGCGGCTCGGTGGCTTCCTCGTGCAGCACCAGCACGCGGACGGTGCTGGTGCCGCTGCCGCTGCCACCGCCGACGCCGCTCGCAGCGGTGCCGGCCTCCCCCAGCCCCAGCACCCGCGCCAGCTCCTGCGGGCTGCGCACCAGCTGGGTAACCTCCGGGATCTGCAGGCGCCGGGACTGCTTGGCGGCCGCGCGGGCCGCGTTCTCCCACTTCGCGTGCGCCTTGGCCTCCTTGCCGTCCCACTTGGCGATAGCCCTGCGGGCGGCCCACGGCACAATCCGATTCGCGCCCGCCTGCACCGCCAGATCCACGGCCAGCTCCGCCCTATCGGACTTTGGGATCGCCTGCACCACCGTCACCCGCGGGTGCGGGGTGGGCAGCTCAAGAATGTCGGCGACCTCCACGGTGGCGTCACCAAGAAAAGAACCTTGCACGGCGCGCGCAGCGCCATCGGTGACGACCAACCCCTCTCCCACCTCGAGGCGCTTGACGGAAGCGTGCTTGGCCTCCGCGCCGGTCAGGCGGAAACGATCCCCGACCGCGACCGGCTCAGGGATGGGGTGGATGAACACCGGATCCGTCATGGGTTAGCGGCCAAACTTCGAGCGCAGGCGGGAGAAGAAGCCGCTGTGGGACTCGTCCTTCGAGGCCACGCCAGCGTTCTGGGAGCTGGCCTCGCGCAGCTTCTCCAGCAGGTCGCGCTGCTTGTGGTTGAGGTCGGTGGGGATCAGGACCTCCACGTGGGCGATCAGGGAACCGTGGCCCTCGCGGCGCAGGTGCGGCATGCCCTTTTCGGACAGGCGGATGGTGGCATCCGGCTGGGTTCCCGGCGCGATGTCGACGGTTGCGATGGAATCGTCCAGCAGCTTGACCTCCACGGAGGTACCCAGGGCGGCGTCCACCGCCGGCACCTGCAGGTTCACGTGCAGGTCGTCGGATTCGCGGATGAAGTACGGGTGCTCGGTGGTGTGCACCTCCACGTACAGGTCGCCTGCCGGGCCGCCGCCCGGGCCGACCTCACCCTTGCCGCTCATGCGCAGGCGCATGCCGTCGGAAATGCCGGCGGGGATGGAAACCTTGAGGGTCTGGCGGTCGCGCACACGCCCGTCGCCTGCGCAGTTTTCACAGGGATCCTGGATAACCTCGCCCGTGCCCGCACAGCGGTGGCAGGCGCGGCGCACCTGCACGCGGCCCAGCATGGAATTCTGCAGCTCCATAACCTCGCCTGCGCCCTGACAGGTCGGACAGGTCACCGGCGCGGCCTTGGAGGCCGAGCCCGAGCCGTCGCACACGTCGCACAGCACGGCGGTTTCCACGGTGATCTCGCGGTCGATGCCCGCGTAGATCTCCTCCAGCGTGGCCTCCAGGTGCACCAGCGCATCGTTGCCGCGGCGCACGCGGGACTCGCGCGGGCCACGTGCGCCGCCGCCACCGCCGAAGAATGCGTCGAAGATGTCGCCCAGGCCGCCGCCGGAGAAGCCCCCGAATCCACCGGCACCCGGCTGGCCGAAGCCCTGCTCCTCCGGGTCGCCACCAGCGTCCACGATCTGGCGCTTCTGCGGGTCCGTCAGTACCTCCTGGGCCAGGGAGGCCTCGCGGAACTTCTCCGCAGCCTCCTCGGAGGGGTTGACGTCCGGGTGGTACTTGCGCGCCAGGCGGCGGTACGCCTTCTTAATTTCGGCGTCCGTAGCGTCGCGATCCACACCGAGGATTCCGTAATAGTCTCGAGCCACGTTCAGCGGGTCCTTTTCACGTCTATCTTGAAGCTGCTTGCAGTCTTTAGTGCTTAACCAACTGCACTATCCTACTATTCCTACTCCTCGCTCAAAATCCGCGAGACGTAGTGCGCCACGGCGGTCACAGAAGAAATGGTGCCGGAGTAGTCCAGGTGGGTTGGCCCCACCACTCCCATTCCGCCGAGCACCGCGTTGGCGTTGCCGTAGCCTGTGGATACAACGGAGGCGCCGCGCAGCTCCTCGTCCTCGTTCTCCTCGCCGATGCTCACCTGCACCTGCAGGTCGCGCACGCTATTGAGCAGCTTCAGCACCACCACCTGCTCTTCCAGCGCCTCCACCACGGGGTTGAGCTCGCTGGTACGCATCAGGTTGGGCGTGCCCGCCAGGATCAGCCGGTCGTTTGGGCGCTCCAGCAGGGTCTCCACCAATACGGTCGTCACCACGAGTGCCACGTCGCGCAGCTCCTCGGGCATGCTGTTGCCCTTGGCCTCGTTGGCCAGGGCGGCGATGTTCGTGCATGCGTCGTCCAGGGTGCGCCCCACCATCGCGGAGTTCACCAGGTCGCGCAGCCGCGGCAGGTCGTCGTCGCTGATCGGCTGGCCTAGATCCACGTTGCGCTGATCCACGCGCCCGGTGTCGGTGATCAACACCAGCAAGATGCGGTGGCTGCCCAGCTTCACCAGCTCGCAGTGCTTAACCCGCCCGCGCCGCAGGTCCGGCATCTGCACCACGGCCACCTGGCGGGTCAGCTGGGATAGCAGCTGCACGCTGCGGCGCAGCACGTCCTCTAGGTCCACGCCGTGTTCCAGGAAGTCCAGAATCGCGCGGCGCTCCGGGGCGCTCAGCGGCTTGACCTCGTTGATGCCGTCCACGAAGCGACGGTAGCCCTTCACCGTGGGGATGCGTCCGGAGGAGGCGTGCTGCTGGGTGATGTAGCCCTCGGCCTCCAGCACCGCCATGTCGTTGCGGATCGTCGCGGAGGAAACACCCAGCTGGTGCTTATCCACCAGCATCTTCGAGCCCACCGGTTCGTGCGAGGCGATGAAGTCGCTGACGATCGCCCGCAGCACCTGGTTCCTTCTGTGTTCAGTTCCGCTCGACAAATCCTTCACTCCTCGCGTGAGTCCGATTAGCCTCTAATAGCCCTTAAAGCCCGAGCGCCAACACGATGTCCGTGACGATCCCGTCGGCCAGGTAGCGCCCTTTATCCGTCAATCTTAGGCGCTCACCGTGTTTATCCAGCAGCCCCAGTCCCGTGTAGCGCTCGATCACCTGTCCCAGCTCGGCGTTCCGGGCGGGGTTAGCATTCTGAGCGCTGCGAGCACTGCGAGCACCGTCGGTTCCGTCCACCAGCTCTTCCAGATCCAGCCCCTCGGCCAGCCGCAGCCGCAGCATCACCTGTTCTGTGCGCAGGTCGTCGTCGCTGAGGCGCTCGGTCGTCACCACCGCCCCTGGCACGGGTAGGCCGTCCTTTCCTATTGACGCCCCTTCGGCCTCACCCAGCAGCCCATTCCAATAGGTCGCCGGACGCTTCGCATTCACCAACCTCACCAGCCCTGACTCGCTGTGCCCTTCCCCGCGCAGCCGCACACATCCGTGGGCGCCGGGGCCTGCTCCCCACCACTGCCCGGAGCGCCAATAGATCAGGTTGTGCTGGCATTCGCCGCCGGGTTTGGCCCAGTTAGAGACCTCGTACCAGTTAAATCCGGCATCCCGCAGGCGGGCGTCGATGGCGTCATAACGATCCGCCAGGGTGTCCTCATCCGGGGCGGGCAGCTCGCCGCGCCGCACCTTGCGCGCCATGGCCGTGCCGTCCTCCACGATCAGGGAGTAGGCGGAGACGTGGTCGACGTCTGCCTCCAGTACCGCGTCGAGGGTGCGCTGCAGGTCGTCGTCGGTCTCGGTGGGGGTGCCGTAGATGACGTCGAGGTTGATGTGCTCGAAACCGGCCCGCTTGGCCTCGCGGGTGGCCTCAATCGGGCGGCCTGGGGTGTGCTGGCGCTCCAGCACCTTCAGCACGTGCCCCATCGCGGACTGCATGCCCAAGGAGATACGGTTGAAGCCGGCCTCGCGCAGGCCTGTGAAGAACTCCGGGCTGGTGGATTCCGGGTTGGCCTCAGTAGTGACCTCCGCGTCCGCCGCCAACCCCACCGTGCGACGGGCGGCGTTCAGCGCCCGGGCCAGCCCCTCGTGCCCCAGCATGGAAGGCGTGCCGCCACCGAAGAAGACAGTCTGCACCTCGCCGGGGTAATCCCACACCTCGGCGGCAATCTCTAGCTCGCGTTCCAGGGCATCCAGGTAGCCGGGGATGGTGTTGCCCTCTACAGCGCCGCCGTCGGCCGCGCTGAGCTCCTGCGGGGTGTAGGTGTTGAAATCGCAGTAACCACAGCGGGTGGAGCAAAAGGGAACGTGGATATAAAGGCCATGCATACTACGTGCATAATACTAGCAGTGCTGGCGGTCCTGGCGCTAGACCGCAGTGCCGCGCTTGCGCCGCTGCAGGCGGCCGACGATCTCCTCGACCCGGGCGCGCTCTGCCAGGAACTCCGGCGGCGCCTCGCCGCGCATACCCGCGGCCAACTCCGGCTGGCGGGCGATAACCTCCCGCCAGTGGCCCACCAGCTCGATGGTGCGCTGCTCGGCCTTCACGTATGCCTGCGGCAGCAGCACGGACTGGGATTCCAGGGCGCACTGCGTCTGGTTGATCACCCAGTCCTCCACCTCGCGCAGGTCCGCGCGGATACGCTCGGCCTGCTCGCGCAGCCACATGCGCCAGGAGGCCGTGGAGGCCATCGTCGCCGGCGCCTGCTCGGTGGAAGTATCAGCGAACTCCGCGCCACGGGCACTGCGAGGGTCGCTGGCGTCGGCGGCGGCTGGGGTGGTGGCGTCAGAAAGAGAACGGCGGGCGGACGCGCCGGGCTTCTTGTGCATAAAACTCAAGGTGCGGCCGGGGTGCGGGTAGTCGCTGCCGTGCGCAACGCTGCCGCCGAGGGCGCGAGGGGTGCGTGACGGGGTCACGCCGGACATGCTGCCGGCGCGCACGCCGGAGACGAAAGCCTGGCGCAGGCCGTTGAGCTCGGACAGGCCGGGGCGCACTTCGGCGCGCCCCTCCGCGACGATCTCTTCCAGCTCCAGCAGGCAGTCTTCTGCAAGGTCGGCATCCCAATCGGCAATAGCCTGGGAGACGTGGTTGATGTAATCGGCGATCTCGTCGCCGATATCGTAGATATTTTGGGTGAGCTCGCGAACGCGCAGGGCAGCATCGTAGTGCACGCGTTCTCCTCTCCCCTGGGCCCGTCACGCCCATGTGTTGGTTGATACCGCAGACAACTCTAAAACAAGAACACCGGCCACGCGCGGAGGCGTGGCCGGTGTCGGGGAGCGGATTTCTTAACTTACTTTGAGTTGTAGATCCAGGCGATATCGTCGGCGAAGTTCTTCGCCACGACGAAGCGCTTCAGCTTCAGCGACGGGGTAACCTCGTCGTTCTCCTCAGTGAAGTCGCGGTGGACGATACGGAACTTCTTGATGCCCTCAGCGTGGGAGACCGTGGCGTTGGCCTCGTTGATCGCATCCTGAATCTCGGAGCGCAGGACCGGGTTTTTCGCCAGCTCGCGGATGGAAACATTCTCGGCGATGCCGTTGTTTTCCTTCCACTTCTTGGCAGCCTCCTCGTCCAGGGAGATCAGGGCGCCGACGAACTTCTGATCGTCGCCGACAACCATGGCCTGGGAGATCAGAGGAGCGGAGCGCAGGATGTCCTCCATCGGGCCGGGCGAGACGTTCTTGCCGCCGGCGGTGACGATGATTTCCTTCTTGCGTCCGGTGATCTTCAGGTGGCCAGCGGGAAGCAACTTACCCAGGTCGCCCGTGCGGTAGAAGCCGTCCTCATTGAAGGCTTCCGCAGTAGCTTCCTCGTTCTCCCAGTAGCCGGCGAAAACCATGTCGCCCTTCAGTAGGATCTCGCCGTCGTCGTCAATCTTGACGGTGATGCCACCCAACGGACGGCCGACGGTGCCGATGATGTTATCCGGGGCGAAGTTGGTGCAGGCTGCGGCGGTGCACTCGGTCAGGCCATAGCCCTCGTACAGATTCACGCCCACGCCACGGAAGAAGTGCATGAGCTCCGGGTTCAGTGCGGAGCCACCAGAGATGGCGTAATCCAGCTCACCGCCCATGGCCTCACGGACCTTGGAATAGACCAGCTTGTCGCCGATAGCGCGGTTGATTTTCTGCTTCAGCGTCGGCCCCTCGTCGGTATCGAGCGCCTTCGAGTAGTCGACTGCGGCGCGCTCTGCGAAGTTGAAGATCTTAGCCTTGACGCCGCCGCCCTCCGTGGCCTTGGACTTCACGCCCGCGTGAACCTTTTCAAAGATGCGCGGAACAGAGCAGATCAGGTTCGGCTTGGTGCGCTGGAACTCGGCAACCAGGGTGCTCATGTCGCTCCAGTGGGTCTGGGTAGCGCCGCCGACGGTGGCAGCGTGTGCCATTGCGCGGGAGAACACGTGAGCCAGCGGCAGGAACGTCAGCTTGCGGTAACCGAATGAAGCAGCACGGCCGACTGGGTGGGTCAGGATGGCGCGAGCCTCAGCCAGCCAGTTGTGGTGGGTCAGCTTGCAGCCCTTCGGGCGGCCGGTGGTGCCGGAGGTGTAAACGATGGAGGCGACGTCATCGTGGCGGGTGTTGGCGATGCGCTCTTCCAAGACGTCCTGCTCGATGCCGGCTTCCTTGCCGTCGTTAACCAGGATGTCGATGGCGCCGCTGTTGATCTCCAGCACGCGGTTGAGGTGCGCGGACTTGTCGCCCTCCGGGCGGTCGCCTTCCTTCACGAAGGTCTTCAGGCGGGTGGTGTGGCCGGACTTTTCAGCGATGGCCAGCTTCGCGCCGGAGTTGCCCACGATCCACTCGCACTGGGAGGTGGAGGAGGACGGGTAGATCGGCACGGTGATGCCGCCGGCAGCCCAGATGCCGTAGTCGAGCACGGTCCACTCGTAGCGAGTGTCGGACATGATGACCACGCGGTCGCCCTGCTCGATGCCGTTGGCAACCAGGCCCTTGGCCACTGCGTAAACGTCGTCCAGGAACTGGGAGACGGTGACGTCCACCCAATCGAAGTTCTTCGGACGCTTAAACAGCACCCCGTCCGGGGACTCGGCGCCAAGGTCACGGACTGCCGTTAGGCAGGTCTCGTGCTCGTCGATCGTGTACAGGGCTTCAGAGGTGTACTCCGTCATGCTGCTCCCTTTGCTCATGTCCTGACAGTTGCCTGACCTGGGTTTTTACGTGAATAACGGGCGCAATTTCGGTCGCTGCGCCCGTAGCCTCAACGTGACTTATACTTCTACAACCATATATGAGTGGTGTGCATCACGCCGAACCTTCGGGAAAAATCCCCACACCAGTTGCCCCACCCATCTCCTCACTGGCTCACCACTGGCTCCCCGCTGTCTCCCCACAGGCCTGCCCGCCCCTTCTTTCGCAAAAGGCTGAAAAGTGGAAGATGCGCCCGGTGCCCTGCACAATGGCAGTTGTGACTAGCTCTGTGGAACCCGGCGGACAGATCGCCCCCGATGTCAACGCAATCCTCAACGAACTGGCTGCCGAATGCGGCGTGGCCACCTGGTACACCGGCCAGAACGGTCAAAGGGTAGAGGTCCAAAGCAGCACCGTGCTCTTCGCACTCCGCGAGCTGGGTCTGGATCTGCCCGAAGATCCCGGCGCCCTCACCGAAGAGATTGCGCAGGCGGCCATCGAGGACCTGCTGCGCGCCCGCTACAGCCGCATGCTTCCTCCCACCGTCACCGCCATCGCCGACCGGCCGCGCACCCTGCGCGTCCACTGCATCGACGGCGAATCGCTGCAGGTGCTAGTCCGCACCGAGGACGGCGAGACCATTCCCCTCGAGCAGCTCAACGAGTGGGTAGACCCCATCACCGTCGGCGCCGAAGCTGCCGCCACCACTTTCGGCACCGCCACATTCCAGCTACCCGCCCTGCCCGCGGGCTGGCACCAGCTAGAGGCCCGCGCCGACTCCACGGAAGCTACTTCTACCCTGCTGGTTTCCCCCCAATCCCTGGAGCTGCCGGATGCTCCGCGCACCGGAGTGATGGCACAGCTGTACTCCCTGCGCGACCGCGGTGCCTGGGGCATCGGCGACTACGGCACTCTCGAGGTTCTGAGCGATTCCCTGCAGAAGCTCGGCGGGGCGGACTTCGTACTGGTGAACCCCATGCACGCGGCGGAGGCTGCTCCCCCGGTGGAGGATTCCCCCTACCTGCCCACCACCCGCCGCTACACCAACCCCATTTACATCCGGGTAGAGAACACACCCGAGTACGCGGCGCACCCCGAGCTGCACGCGGAAATCGAGCAGCTCGCCGCCCCGCTGAAGAAGCGCAACCACACGGCTGATTTGTTGGATCGGGACCCCGTGGTGGCGTCCAAAATCAAGGCCCTTCACCTGTTGTATTCCGCAGGGATCGGCGACGTGCGTGCGGAACAGCTGCGTGCATTCCGCGAGCGCGAGGGCGAGGGGCTGGTGGGCTTCACCGAATGGTGCGAGCGCGCAGCCGACGATCCGGCGCTGACCAGCGACTTTTACGCGTGGATGCAGATGCTCTGCCAGGAGCAGGAACTGCACGCGCAGAACACGCTGACCGAACACATGAGTATCGGACTGATGGCCGACCTGGCCGTGGGCGTGCACCCCGGTGGCGCAGATGCGCAGACTCTGGCCGACGTACTGGCTCCCGGAGCCAGCGTGGGCGCCCCGCCGGATGGCTACAACCAGCAGGGCCAGGACTGGTCGCAGCCGCCGTGGCACCCCTGGAAGCTGGCCGAAGAGGGCTATCGCCCGTGGCGCGACATGCTACGTACGATCCTGCGCACCGCCGGTGGCATCCGCATCGATCACGTGCTGGGGCTGTTCCGCCTGTGGTGGATACCGCGCATGGAATCCCCCACCCTGGGCACCTACGTCACCTACGACCACGAGGCGCTGGTCGGCGCGCTAGTGCTGGAGGCTCACCGCGCCGGTGCCGTAGTGGTCGGCGAGGACCTGGGCACCTTCGAGCCGTGGGTACAGGATTACCTGGCCAGCCGCGGCGTGATGGGGACCTCGATCGTGTGGTTTGAGGGCGACGGCAACGGGGCGAAGCCGCCGGAGGCCTACCGCCGTACCTGCCTGACCTCCGTGACCACACACGACCTGCCCCCGACCGCCAGCTACCTGCGCGGCGGGCACATCGACCTGCGCGAGGAGCTGGGGGTGCTGACCCGCAGCGCGGACGACGAGTTCGCCGAGGATGCCAATTGGCAGGTCGACGTGCTGGGCACCATCGCCCACCACGGCGGATTCCGCGGAATGGACTGCGAGGGCTACTTCCTCAACGACCTGCGCCAAGAGCTGGACGATCCGCGGCATGGGCGTGAGCGCCGCCCGGATGTCTCGTACATCCTGCGCGCCATGCACCGCTACATTGCGCAGACCCCTTCGCTGCTGCGCTGCGCCGCGCTGGTGGATCTGGTGGTCGACCTGCGGGCGCAGAACCAGCCGGGCACCACGCAGGATCTGTACCCAAACTGGCGTGTGCCGCTGTGCGACGGCGAGGGCAACCCGGTGTTGGTGGAGGATCTGGCGGATATGCCGCTGGCCCGCGACGTGCTGGCTGCCACTCGCGGCGAGGGCTAGAAGCGCGCTCGCGGGAAGCCCGCTGGGCTAGAAAACGCTGGTGGCCAGCCAGGCCACAAGCAGCAGAACCAACAGCAGGGCCAACGCCTGGCGCACCTTGGAGTGGTGTTTCATCGGCTGCTAGTCCTCTCCGTCTCTACTGTCTCTGTTTCTGTTTCTGACTACTTCTGGTCCGTCTTAGCGCTTCTGGTCGTCTCCGGCGCTGCGCTTAGCGCCGTCGTCCAGCGGCACCGAGCTGCGGCTCGCCCACATCTCGCGTAGCGAAAGCGCCCCGTGCACGCGCTCTTCCTCCGCGCTGGCGGGGAAAATTCGCAGCGCAATCACCTGCCATACTAAGGCCAACACCATGCAAACCACGAATAAGGCGAGGAACACCAGCGGGGTTTGGATCCACACCGGCGCGTTGATCAGCCATTCCATCATTGGTGGCGCTCGCCCTTTCTGATTCCCTGTTTCTCTGTTGGTCTTCTGTATTTTTCTTGACGCCTACCCCTGGCTCAGCCCGCGGCGGTCAAGTAGCGGCTGCACGCGGCGCTGCTGGCCGCGGAACATCCAGAATGCGTCTTCGAAGTCGATGCTAGCGCCGCGGGAGAGGATGATGCGGCGGAAACGCTCGCCCGCGAAGCGGACATCATCGTCGTCGAGGTCGGCGGCGTCATTAGACTCCCCCACTGCAGCTCCGGTATCGACGAAGGCCTGGAAACCGTCGGCGTCCAGCACCTCCGCCCACAGGTAGCTCCAGTAGTCGGCAGAGTAGCCGCCGGCGAAGATGTGGTTGAAGTAAGCCGAGCGGTAGCGCGGGGCGAGGGCTCCGTTGACGTCCACACCGGCGCGCTCCAGGGCTTCGGCCTCGAAGGATTCCACCTGGGCGGCGGCATCGTCGGTGGCCGCGAGCTTCTCCGCCTCCACGGCGGAGAGCTTGTGCCAGGCCAGGTCCAGCCAACAGGCGGCCAGGAACTCGGTGGTGGCCAGCCCCTGGCCCCACTTCGCCTGGGCGCGGATCGCGTCGACGAACTCGCCGCTGATGACTTCCCCGGTTTCCACGTGGCGGGCGTAGTTGCGCAGCACGGCGGGCTCCAGAGCCCAGTTTTCGTTGATCTGGCTGGGGAATTCCACGAAGTCGCGGGGCACGTTAGTGCCCGACAACGTGGGATAACGCACGTCGGAGAGCAGGCCGTGCAGGGCGTGGCCGAACTCGTGGAAGACGGTCTGCACCTCGTCGAGGGTCAGCAGCGCCTGCTCGCCTTCGGCGGGTTCGGCGATGTTCATGACGTTCACCACCACCGGCGCCTTGCCCAGCAGGTTGGATTGCTCGACGAAGGAGTTCATCCACGCGCCGCCGCGCTTGGTGGGGCGGGCGTACATGTCGGTCAGCAGCAGGCCGATGCCGACGGGCGCGCTGTCTTCGGCTCCATCGGCGCTATCGGCGCCCTCGGTAACCTCCCACACCCGCACGCCCGGCGCGTAGCCGACCAGGTCGGTGCGTTCCCGCACGTCGATGCCGTAGAGGCGCTTGGCGGCGAAGAAGGCGCCGTCGACCATCACCTGCTCTAGCGGGAAGTACTTCTTCAGCTCGGCTTCGTCGACGTCCAGCTCTTCTGCGCGCAGCTTGGCATCCCAGTAGAGCCAGTCGGCGCCGCTGAGCCCGGTTGTGACCACGGTGCCCTCTGTGCCCTCCGTGCCCGCTGTGCTCCCGGCTCCACTCACAGCCATCTTGTCCAGCGCCCGCTTGTACTCTCCGTGTGCGTTCGCCACGGCGGCGGGCGTCACCTGATCCAGCAGATCTTCGACCGCCGCGAGGCTACCGGCGGTCTCGGCGGCGGCGACGAACTCAGCGTGGTTGGCAAAGCCCAGCAGCTCGGCACGTTGGGCGCGCAGGCGCACGATCTGCAGCAGCGTGGCCTCGTTGCTGCCGGTGGCGCGGTTCAGCGATGCCTCGTGCACCTTCGCACGCGCGGCCGGGTTCTCCAGGGACTCCAGCACCGGCTGGATGCTCGGCAGACCCAGGCGGATCAACCAGCCTTCCTCCCCGCGTTCGGCGGCGGCCTTGGCGAAGTACTCCTTATCCGCCGCGCTCAGCCCTGCGACCTCGGCCTCGTCGGTCAGCAGCACCGCCTCGTCCTCAGTGGCGGTCTGCAGCTGCGCGCCGAAGGCAGTGGTCAGCTCGGCCAGCTGGGCGTCGATGTCGCGCAGGTTTTCCCGCTGCGTGTCGTCCAGCTCCGCGCCGCAGCGGATGAAGCTCTTCTTCAGCTCCCGCAGCAGGGCTTCCTCTTCGCTACCTTCCGGTTGCTCGGGCAGGGCGCAGATGCGCTCCCACAGCTTCCGGTTCAGCCAGATTTCGCTGAAGTGCCGCGCCAGCTCCGGGCTGATGGTCGCCTCGATCTCACGCACCTCGTCGGTGGCGTTCGTGCCCGCGTAGTTGAAGACAATGGCCAGTACGCGCTGCAGCATCTGGCCAGATTCTTCCCACGCCTCAGCAGTGTTTTCCCAGGTGGGCGGCTCGGGGTTGTCCGCGATTGCCGCGATCTGTGCGGTATGGTCCACCAGGGCGGTACGGAAGGCGGGCACCAGCTCGGCAAGGTCGACGGCCGCGAAGTCCGGCAGTTCGTAGGGCAGTTCGGAAGCGTTCTGGAGGTAATCCATGGTCACCCACTCTAACCTTGAGGCCATGGATTACGTTGATGTGGTCACCGATCAGGGCACCGTCCGTGGCTACCTCCGCGATTACGGCGCTGGCCCCCTCCTGCGCTTCCAGGCCATCCCTTACGCAGCGAGCGGCCCCTTTGCCCCTCCGGGCGCTGCCCCTTCTTTTTCTTTTTATGATGCCCACCCCTCCGCCGCCTCAACTCGCCAATCCCTTTCCATCACCTGCCCGGCCGGCGCCACTGAGGATTCCACCGAGGCTTCCACTGGCGCGCCTGTGATCGTGTTTATCCACGGCGGCCGCTACGAGGAGGGGCACGCTGATGATCCCTGGTACCGGGGCATTCGTTTTGCCGAGGACGGCTGCTTGTTCGTGGCCGTGAACTACCGCTACCGCCTGGAGGGCTTCCTGCCCCTGCTAGACGAGGCTCACCCCGCCGACGTGGACGCTTCGGCGGATCCGAACACCGAGCCGGAGTACTTCCGCGGCGCCGAGGACATTGTGGCCGCCTTGCGCTGGGTGCGGGACAACATCGCGGCCTTTGGCGGGGACCCCGAGCAGGTCACGCTGATGGGCCAGTCGGCCGGCGGCGCACTTACGGCCTGGACGCTGTGCAACCCGCGCACCGAAGGCTTGGTGCACCGCGCCGTGATTCTCAGCCCCGGGTTCCCGCGCGAGGGCTGGCCGAGCCGCGAGCATGTTGCCCGCGCGGTCCTCGGTGGCCCGCTGACCAGCAAGCACCTGGCCAGCCTCTCGCCTGAACAATTGGAGCGCGCCTATCGACGCTACGCCCGCTTCTACGGTTCGGACTGTGCCGTGGGGCCGTATCCTTTCCGGCCCAGCGAGATGCGCGACGTGCCGCTGTTGATCGGCACCCTGCGCGAGGAGTTCACGAAAATGCCTTTCGCCCGCGCCATCGACAAGCGCTTGAGTTCCAAGAACCCGCTGGTTCGGCAAGCGGCCAAGGCGCTGGGGTGGTACGCGGAACGGAAGCTGGGGGCGCGGGTGCGGTGGGCGTCACCACATCCGGTGGGAATGGCCATCGGGGATTCGGTCATCAAGCGCTGGGCCGTGGCGATCATGGAGGAGAAACGCGATACGAGCTGGGCCTATGAGTTTCACGGGAGCCAATCGGCCTGGCACTGCGCGGATCTGCCTTTGGTGTTTGACGCCCTCATGGTCGCGCCGGAGGCAGTGCGATTCTTCTGCGGCGAGTCCGCGGCGGAGCGCTTGCAGCCGTTGGCGACGGAGTTTCACGGGATCGTCTCACGCTTCGCCCGCGGGGAGGATCCGGAGTGGCCACACTATGGTTCGCGGCGTATGGTGCGGCGTTTCGATACGGATGCATCCGCGCGGGGTGAGGTGACCCGCGAGGTGGCGGAGGATGCCTACCAGCAGATTCGTAAGGATTATCCGGAGCTGTACCCGAGCCGTTAGGGCTCAATCTGGGCTAATTCAGCGCCCGCAATAGGCCGTTTCTAGACGGCTACTAGACAGCTCGGTCTAGAGTGCTAGGGTGGGAGGCTATGAACACAACCACCCAGAACAACAACCCCGAGAACCTCCAGAACACCCAGAACACCCGCCCGCAGGATTCCGCCGTATCCGTCCCCGACCTCGCCACGCTGCGCGCCCGCGGGACGATGAAGTGGACCGTCTACGACGAAGACGTACTTCCCCTGTGGGTCGCCGAAACCGACTTCGACACCTGCCCCGCCGTCAAGCAGGCCATCCAGACAGGCGTGGACCGAGAGTACTTCGGTTACGAGCGCCGCAATGGCTCGGTGGAGAAGGCCCTTGCCGGTTTCCTGGACCGCCGTTTCGGCTGGCAGATCGACCCGACGTGGGTGCGGCTCGTGCCGGACGTAGTTAAGGGCGTGGCCGCGGCCATCGACGAATTGACGCCCCAGGGCTCCGACGTGATCGTCCCCGTGCCGAGCTACCACCCGTTCTTCGACGTGCCGAGCGCGGTGAAGCGCCCGAAGGTCGAGGTGGAGATGACCAAGGTGGAAAAGGATGGCGCCGAGGAGTGGGCTTTCGACTACGCGGCCCTGGAGGCCGCCTTCGCCAACACCGACAACCCGGCGGGCGTGGGCGCGATGATCGTCTGCAACCCGTACAACCCACTGGGTCGCGCATGGCGCCCGGAGGAGCTGGCCAAGCTGGTGGAGCTGGCCGACAACTACAACGTGCGCCTGATCTCCGACGAGATCCACGCGCCGGTGGTCTACGCGCCGCACAAACACACTCCCCTGGCCACGCTTAGTGAGAGCGCCGCGCGGGTGACCGTGACCGTACTGGCCACATCCAAGGGGTGGAACACCGCCGGCCTGCACTGCGCGCAGATGGTCTTCACCAACGCGGACGACCGCGCGGCCATGGCGAAGGTCAGCCCGCTGCGCACCGGATCTGCCTCCACGCTGGGGCAGGTCGCCGCCGAGGCCGCCTACACGGACGGCGAGGCCTGGCTAGACAGCGAGCTGGAGTACCTGGAAGGCAACCTGGATCTGCTCGAACGTCGCCTGCCGGAGGTGCTGCCCGGCGCGAAGTTCATCCGCCCCGAGGCCAGCTTCCTGCTGTGGGTAGACCTTAGTGAGGTCCCGGGGCTGGAAGAGAAGCCGGGCCAGAAACTACTGGAAGGCGCCCGCGTGGCCTTCAACGAGGGCACCATGTTCGGCGCCCAGGGCGCGGGGCATGTGCGCATCAACTTCGGAACTTCCCGAGAGATCCTCAACGAGGCCCTGGACCGCATCGCGGAATTCGCTAAGGCGCATGTAAACAATTAACTTGGCTAGGTGTGATTAATGCCTTTAGCCGAATCCTGCGTTCCACCAAGGAACTGTGGCCGTTCTACATCATTGTGATGATCACCAGCCTCGTCACCGCGGGGCTGGCGCTGGCCACACCCTTCCTGGTGAAGTTGGCCACCGACACGATCGTGGACACCGTCGGCGGTGGAGGGGTCTCCGACGCCGCCATTGAAAACGCGACGAAGACCGTCATCTGGCTCGCGGTCGGGCTACTAGCGGTGGAGCTGGCGAACACCATCATCCGCAACATCGGCGGTTGGTTCGGCGACGTGATGGCGATGCGGATGCGCCAGATCCTCTCCAACCGCTATTACGCCAAACTTCTGGCCCTCCCGCAGGGCTACTACGACAAGCAGGTCACCGGCACCATCATTTCCCGGCTGGACCGCTCCATCCTGGGGCTAACGGACTTTATCAAGTCTTTCGCCAACAACTTCTTCTCCATGCTGATCACCGTGGTGATGATCCTGGTCATCACGGCGATCTATTACTGGCCGTTGGCACTGCTGCTGGCCATCATCTTCCCGATGTATCTGTACCTGACCATGCTGACCTCCAAGAAGTGGATGGTGTGGGAGAAGGAAAAGAACGAGCACATCGACGTCGCCCAGGGGCGCTTCGCGGAGGTCATCGGCCAGGTGAAGGTAGTGAAGTCCTTCGTCTCGGAGCTGCGCGAGCTGCGGCTGTTCCAGAAGCACTTCGCCGACACGATCCAACTGACGCGCGAGCAATCCCGCTGGTGGCACTTCATGGACGTCCTGCGCATGGGCGGGATGAACATCATCTTCTTCGCCATCTACCTGATGCTGTTCTGGCGCACCCTGCACGGCGACTTCACGCTCGGCGACATGGTGCTTCTGCTGCAGTACGTGGTGATGGCCCGCCAGCCGGCCGGCATGATGAGCTGGATGGTGGATACCGCGCAGCGCGCCGCCGCGGGCTCCCGCGAGTACTTCGAGACCATGGAGGAGCTGGAGGAGCCATCGGCCACCGCTCCCCTGCTGGAGGCCGCCCGCCCAGGTGGGCCGATGCTGGTCTCCCAGGAGGATGTGGACCAGGCCGTGCGCCCGCAACTGTCCGCCCCGGAAACCGGGCCGGTGATCGACTTCGACCACGTGAGCTTCGAGTACCTCAAGGGTGAGCCCGTCATCCACGAAGTCACCTTCCAGGCGGCCAAGGGCGACCAGGTGGCACTGGTCGGCGAATCCGGTGGCGGCAAGTCCACCCTGGTGAACCTGCTGCTGGGCTTGTACCGGCCCACCGAGGGGCAGCTAAAGGTCTGTGGCAAGGACGTGGCGGACATGACGGCTGCGGAGCTGCGCAGCTCCGTCGGCGTGGTGTTCCAGGAACCCGCCCTGTTCTCCGGCACAGTGCGGGAGAACATCGCCTACGCCAAGCCCGACGCGACCGACGAGGAGATCGTGGCGGTGGCCAAACGCGCCTTCGCCCACGACTTCATCATGCACTTCAAGGACGGCTACGACACGCTGATCGGCGAACGCGGACTGCGCCTTTCCGGCGGGCAGAAGCAGCGCATTGCCGTGGCCCGCGCGATGCTGAAGGACGCGCCCGTGCTGATCTTGGACGAAGCCACCTCCGCGCTGGATACCAAGGCCGAGCGCGTGGTGCAGGCCGGCCTAAACGAGCTGATGGTGGGCCGCACCACCATCGTCATCGCCCACCGCCTGTCCACCATCGCCGACGTGGACAAGATCGTCACCCTGGACAAGGGGCACGTCTGCGAGGTCGGATCCCCGGCGGAGCTGGCGACCAGCGGCGGCATCTACAACGAGCTGCTGCAGCTGACCAGCTCCTCCTCCGCCGCCGACCGGGCACGCCTGAAACGCTTCGGCTTCGCCGAACCAGGCGCCGAAGACGACGAAGACTACGGCGAGGATTACAGCGAGGATTACGACGAGAGCTTTACGGAGCAGGCCACCCGGGAACAGTCTTAGGCAACTCCTCCGCTGCCGATGCCAATACACAGGAGTAGCCTGGGGGAATGACTGAATTACCCCCTAACATCACCGAGTTCACTACCTTCGACGGCGCGAAAGTTGGCGTCGGTACCGAAAAAGCAAAGACCGCAGAGCAGCAGGTACGCGACAACGACGGCAACTATGTATTCCACAGCTGGTCGGCGCAAGAGAAGATCAACCCGCAGCCGCTCAGCCACGCGGAGGGCGTGTGGATCTACGACTACCAGGGCAACGGCTACCTGGACCTGGGCAGCCAGCTGGTCAGCGCCAACCTGGGCCACGCCCACCCGAAGCTGGTAGAGGCAATCCAGCAGCAGGCAACGCGCATCACCAACCAGAACCCCGCGTTCTCCAACGATGTGCGCAGCGAACTGGCCAAGGAAATCGTGGAGCAAGCGCAGGGCGACTTCTCCCACATCTTTTTCACCAACGGTGGCGCGGACGCCATCGAGCACGCCATTCGCATGGCGCGCCTGACCACCGGCAAGTCCAAGATCCTGACGGCCTACCGCAGCTACCACGGCGCTACCGGCTCCGCGATCATGGCCACCGGTGAGGCTCGCCGCCACGGCAACCCCACCACCGACGGCGACGTGAAGCACTTCTGGGGTCCGTTCCTGTACCGCAGCGCCTTCTACTCCTCCACGCAGGAGGAAGAGTGCGCCCGCGCTCTGCAGTCGCTGGAGGAAACCCTGGTCTACGAGGACAACGTGGCTGCCGTGCTGATCGAGTCCGTCGTGGGCTCCAGCGGCATCATCGTCCCGCCGGAGGGCTTCCTGCAGGGCGTGCGCGAGATCTGCGACCGCCACGGCGCGCTGTACATCGCCGATGAGGTCATGGTCGGCTTCGGCCGTACCGGCAAGATGTTCGCCTACGAGCACGGCGGCAAGGATCTGCAGCCGGACCTGGTTACCTTCGCCAAGGGCGTGAACTCCGGCATGGCGCCGCTGGGTGGCGTGATGATGAACGAGGCCGTCTACCAGCGCTTCGCCGACAAGCCCTACCCGGGCGGCCTGACCTACTCCGGCCACCCGCTGGCATGTGCCCCCGGCCTGGCTGCGCAGAAGGTCTACCGCGAGGAGAACACCTTCGAGAAGGTTGCCGAGCTGGGCGAGCGCGTGATCGCCCCGGCGATGGAGAAGATCGCGGAGAACCACCCAAGCGTGGGTAACGTCCGCGGCAAGGGCTTCTTCTGGGCCATCGAGTTCGTCAGCGACCAGGAGGCCAAGACTCCGATGGGTGGCGAGGCCATGGGTGCGTTCGGCGCCGAGCTGAAGAAGGCTGGCATTTGGCCGATGGTTTCGGGCCACCGCCTGCACTTCGCCCCGCCGCTGATCACCACCGAGGAGCAGCTGAACTGGGCACTGGAGATCGTCGACCGCGCGGCAGCGGTCGTTGACCAGGCGCTGTAAGGCTCCGGCACGCGCCAGCGCGCCGGGAGCTCCCCCGGGCAATAGCAAAATTCCCGGCTGATTTTTCAGCCGGGAATTTGTCGTTTTAAGTTTTACTTCTGAGCGTCGCCCAGAACCTTGTTTACAGCGTCGGAAGCCTTGTCCTTCAGCTCGTTGGCCTTGTCCTTGATGTCGGACTTGGTCTGGTCTGCGCGACCTTCGTTAGCCAGGTCCTGGTTATTGGTGGCCTCGCCGGCGGCTTCCTTGGCCTGACCTGCGGCGCCCTCTGCCTTGTTCTTCAGATCGTCGATGGACATATGTTGGCCTTCCTTTCGTTGGGGTCAACCCGCCAGGCAGATCCACGGTTGCGAACCCTTAATTTACCTAGCGAGTGTCGTGGGTTTAATTGTACTCGTAAAATCCCTTGCCGGACTTGCGCCCGGTGTGACCTGCGGTAACCATGCGGCGCAGCAGCGGCGGGCAGGCGTAGCTCGGGTCGCCGAACTCCTTGTACATGACGTCTGCGATGAAGGCGCAGGTATCCAGGCCAACCATGTCTGCCAGGGTCAGCGGACCCATCGGGTGGTTAGCGCCCAGCTTCATGCCAGTATCGATATCCTCCGGGGTTGCCACGCCGTTTTCCACCATGCGCACTGCGGAGAGCATGTACGGCACCAGCAGGAAGTTCACGATGAAGCCGGAGCGGTCCTTCGCGCGGATGGCTTGCTTGCCCAGCTTCTCGGTGGCGTAGGTCTGAGCCACCTCAACGACGTCCTCGTCGGTGGTCAGCGCCGGGATGACCTCCACCAGCGGCAGAACCGGAACGGGGTTGAAGAAGTGCAGACCCAGCACACGGCCCGGGTTCTTGGTGGCGCTGGCGATGGTCTGGATCGGCAGGGAGGACGTGTTGGAGCACAGCGGCGCCTTCTTGTCCTCGACGATCTCATCCAGCTTGGCGAAGACGTCCTTCTTGATGTCCTCGTTCTCGATGATGGCCTCCATGACCAGCTCGCGGTCAGCGAAGTCCTCGAGCTTGGTGGTGAAGGTCAGACGGCCCAGAGCTGCGTCGCGGTCCTCCTCGGACAGCTTGCCGCGGCTGACGGCCTTGTCCAGGGACTTCTCGATGCGAGCCTTACCCGCATCGGCGAACTCCTGCTTGGCCTCCCAAACCAGCACGTCGCTGCCAGCCTTGGCGGCGACCTCTGCGATGCCAGATCCCATCAGACCTGCACCGATAACACCTACACGCTGAACCATGGTCACTCCTTTTTTATAGGTTTATTCGTACTAGATCCAGCCTACCGATGTTGTAGGTGCGATTGTGCTTAACGCTTTTCCTGATCTATTCCTTATTGACGCCCTCATCCTCCGCCGAGCCTTCGGGCTCAGTCGGCTCGTCCGTAATCAGTTCGCCCTCCTGGTCGTACATCGGGCGCGCGGGGGCGACTTCCGCCTCATTGTCCACGTCGCCAACGATTCCCAGGTCGCCCTCGATGCGCACGTTGCCAGGGATGACGAGGTTTCCTTCCGCGTCGTACTCGAAGCGGGCGTGCTCGTTACCCTCGTTGTCATAGCCAGGGGCCGGGCGAGCTTCGTGCTCGGCCAGCTTCTCCGCAGAGTCGGTCTTGCCCCACTGGCGGCTCGGCGGCTCGGGGCGTGCCGCAGAGTCGTCGTTCATTCCCTTCACGAGAGAGAACATCATGACGAAGTTGAACAGCACGAATGGGAAGCCAATGATAATCACGGTTTGCTGCAGCGCATCGATTCCGGAATCCGGAGCCATGATCAGGATGGAACCTGCGACGGCACCGATCATGATGCACCACAGCAGGCGGTAGATCAGCGGGGTCTTGCCCTCTTCACCGGCGGCGAACATGTCGTTGATCAGCGCCGCAGAGTCGATGGAGGTGACGAAGAAGATGGCGATAACGAACAGCGCCAGGATGCTGATGGCAAGGGTCCACGGGAAGTGCTCCAAGAAGGTGAACAGCGCGGTGGCGGGATCGCCCTCTTCCACGATCGGCTGGGTCAGCACGCCCGGCTCCTTCTTCTCGATGTCCAGGCCGGCGTAGCCAAAGACGGAGAACCAAACGATGGTGAACGCAGTCGGCAGCAGCAGCACGCCACCGATGAACTCACGGACGGTACGGCCACGGGAAATGCGGGCGACGAACATGCCCACGAAAGGCGACCAGCAGATCGTCCACGCCCAGTAGAAGACCGTCCACTTACCCTGCCAGCCGGGGTTTACCTGCTGCGAGTCGGACCAGAACATGATCTTCGGCAGGTACTCCGCGTACAAGCTGGTGGCATCCATCGTGCCGCGCAGCAGTAGAAGCGTGGGGCCGGTCAACAGTACAAACACCATCAGCAAAGTTGCGGCGAGGATGTTGATGTTGGACAGCCACTTGATGCCCTTCGACAGCCCCGTGGATACCGAGATGGACGACGCCACCACGATGACGACAAGGATGCTGATCTGCACCCATGCGACGGTGTCCGCGCCGAACACCTTGGCCAGGCCAGAGTTGATCTGTAGCGTACCGAGGCCGACCGAAACCGCGATGCCGAAAACGGTGCCGATGATGGACAGGGCGTCAATAAGCTTTCCGGGCCACCCGTAGATACTGGCGCCAAGAATGGGCGCGAAGATACTAGATACGCGCGGCGGGAGGTGACGCTTGTAGATGAAGTAGCCCAGAGCAAGGCCCGGCAGGGCGAAGATAACCCACATGTGCAGGCCGAAGTGATACAGGGTAAAGCCCATGGCCTCGCCGATCGCTTCGGTGCTCATCGGTTCTGCGTCCTGCATGGGCACGTTGACGACGTGGTTCATCGGCTCGGCCACACCGTAGAACATCAGCACGGAGCCGAGGCCGCCGGCGAAGAGCATCGCGAACCAAGACATAGTTCGGAATGCAGGCTCCTCACCTTCTACGCCCAGGCGCATGCGGCCGAAGCGGGAGACAAAGAGAACGATGAGGAACAGGAAGGCCAAGGAGATGCTGCCAATGTACAGCCAGTTGAAGTTCTCCAGCAGCCAGTTTGCGCCGGTCTGCAGGCTTTCTGCGGCCCTGTCCTTGAAGATGATCGCGTAGCCGACAAAGGCAACGATGAAGCCGAAGGCAACCCAGAAAATTAGCGGGTCGACCTTTACTTTTTCCGCGTTTGCCGCGGCTGTAGATTTTTCGCCTTCCATGGCGGGATCACTCCCCAATTTCGTACTCGAACGTGTGTAGGTCTTGCAATACCCTATCCCCTCGCCCGGACAATCATGTCCTCAGAGTGAGAATTCCTGGTTGCAGCGAGCCCGTTTTCGGTTCTTGAACAGGGGTTTTATCGTTTGCGGGAAAAGCCTATCTAACGCGTAGCGACCTTGCAGACCGTACACAGGGTTTTTCCAGGAAGGCACTTTAGATTAGTGCTCAGTGGTCGACAGAAAGGATCCACATACGAACGGTCATTCTCCTCTTGAAACGTCAGCAAGAAACCCCCAGGTTTTAAGTCCGCCTGGGGGTTTCTTGTTTTTGCTTGGAGTTTGGCGCCCTTAAGTTCTGGGCACCGTTGCAGCTTGCACCGTTGCAGCTTAACTAGTTGTAGCTGGGCCTACCGGTGGGCACGGCGGGGCTTTCGGTCATGCTGCTCAGCATCTCTTCCAAATCTTTCAGGCTGTCGTCGAGCTGATCCTGGTAATCAGACATGTCCGGGAAGTCCGAGGGCAGAGTGATGCCAGAGGGGGTGGGGATCGAGGTCAGCGGGTTGTCTTCGTTCTGGTTCCCCGAAGTCTCTTCGTTGTTCTCCCCCGTCGTATCCGTGGTCTCGGATGTAGAGGAGGTGGGCTTTTCGTCGCCGTCGTCGTCGCTGGAGACCAGGTTGTAAATCAGCACACCGCCAACTACCAGCGCGATAAGCACCAGTAGGCCGACGACGATCTTGGTTACTTTGCCGTTGCCACCTTGTCCGTTGGAGCCGTTAGGGCCGGGCTGGCCGTATGCCTGACCATATGCCTGGCCGGGCTGGCCGTATGCCTGACCATATGCCTGGCCGGGCTGGCCGTAACCCTGCTGGCCGGCCTGACCGTATCCTTGCTGGCCATAACCCTGCTGGCCGTAGCCCTGTTGACCGTAGCCCTGTTGACCGTAGGCAGCTTGGCCATAGCCCTGCTGACCGGCCTGACCGTATCCTTGCTGGCCATAGCCCTGCTGGTCTGCCTGGCCGTAGCCACCCTGAGGGTTAAAACCAGGCGCACCGTACCCCTGATTGCCCGTGTTCTGGTAGCCCTGCGAGTTTCCAGTACCGGAGGCTCCGAATACCTGTGTGCTCTGATCATCCTGGCGGCGGTACTGCGGGGGCTCCGCACCTGCCCCTTCCGACTTGGCTTGCCCCAAATATTCGGTCGGATTGTCGGCGTTCTGCCCGTCCGCGCCGTTGCCTCCGCTGTTGAAAGGGTTCTTGTTCTGTGGTGCCATTACCTAAAAACTTTCCGTACCAGGAGCCGAGCTCAATCCTTCATGTGCCTTAGTTGCTTATGTGCCACTGCACTTCGAGACTTAAGACTATCGCAGGTATCCTGCTGCCGCTCGAGTATCTGCGTTCTGCACCGCACGGCCGCCCCAGGAGAAGGAGGCCACGGTGTATCCGTTGCCGAAGGAGGCCGAAGCCAAAGTCTGGCGACCGTAATCGGACCAGCCCCACTTCGTGCCGTTGACGCCCGGCAGGTGCACCGTTCCCCAGTTCTGGCGGGTGCCGTCAGCCGCCACGGGGCTGGCGGTGCGCATCCAGTGCAGCACCAGGGAGCGCGGGTGGCGGATACGCAGCTTGTGCAGGAATAGAGCGGTATCCGTCGCGGATGTATAGGAGTTACCCCAGTGGACGGCTGCACGGGTGTTGCGTAGGCCATACTCGCGGGCGATGGTACTGATAGATCGCGGGTACTTGCGGTAGACCTTGGAGGCTGCACCGTCGTCGGAGAAGCGGATCATGCGCTCTGCCAGGTAACGATCGGAGTTACTGCGATCGCCGTAGCGCAGCACGTAGTCCGCCATGTACAGCTTCACGATGGAAAGCCCCGGGCGAGACTCATCCGCGTTCGGGGTCTTGGCGATGCCGTTATTGGTCACCACTGCCATGGATGTGCGCGCGGGCACGTTGTGGATCGTGCGTACCTTGTAGCCATTGTTCGGTGCCGACCGGTGCGGCGCCGGGCGCTGCGGGGCGGAGGAACCCGGGATCTGGTTGGCGGACATTCCCAACTGGTTCAGCGCATCCTCCACAGCCTGCGGAACCGGAGGCAACGGTGGGAGCTGTGGGAGCTGCGGCGGCGGGGGCAGCTGAACCTGCGGCATGGGCGGAAGCTGCGATCCGGCGGGCGGACCCGCAGGCGCAGCATTCGCCGGGACGGCGAACCCTGCCACACCAATGGAGGCGGTCAGAGCGGCGGTGGCGATGCCCTTTGCAGCGGAGCGTGAGCTCTTCGCCGCATGCCGCGGACGGTAGGTGTACTGGGAAAAGTCGAACGTCATAACCTCAAGTCCCGTTTATTCATGTTGTTGCGCGCCGAGAAGTTAGCGTCACCTAGAAAAAGGGTCAACAAAGTGCCCCGAGCGATAAACGCACAGCATAAATATACATAAATAGATACTTACGCGCCGGCTTTGGGCGCTATGCATCGCGGTAAAGCAACTCCATGACCTCTTCATATGGGGCGGGGCGCAGATCCCAAGCATCCACTCCCACGTCGACCTGACCCGGCCCAGTGATGGGCGCCGCGGAATGCAGGTGGCCGTGAATGACGTATGGCACGTCCAGGCGCAGAGAGTCGTAGCGAGACTCCATGCCCTCGTGATCCTGACCAGGGCGCGGGAAGTGGCACAGCCAGGCGACCTCGGTATCGGCCTTCTTAGCTAGGTCCTCGTTATCGGCCACCCCGTCGCCGTCCAGATCCCACGGGACGACACACTGGTAGGGCTGCACGGAATCAAAAACCTCCAGGAAGCGGCGCTGCCGCTCGGCGCTGTTGGCATGCAGCGGATGGCAGGAGTCGTGGTTGCCGGCGATCAGGTGAACGGTGACGTCCAGACCGGAAAAGGCCTGGGCCAGCAGGTCCAGCGCTCGCTCTTCCTGCGGACCCCACCCAGAGGAAATGTCGCCGAGAACCCACAACGTATCGCCCGGGGCCAGGGCGCTGGTGAGGTTATTCAGGATCGTTTCGTCGTGCCGCTCGACATCCGCATCGATCTCCCCGCTGTTGCCGTAGCCGCGCAGTTCGGCGACGAAGGGGTGGCCAAGGTGCAGGTCGCTGGTGAACCAGGTGCGGGGTTGGTTCATTGGTCACTCCTTCTCTTGGGCGCGGGGCTGCTAGAACCACTCTAAACCAATCCCCCACCCCCGTTCACGGCAGGCTTTTCCGGAGAATTTCATACTTTGAGACTCCTATCTCATATACTGGTCACATGACGACCAAAGAGAAGAACACCGAAGCGCCCAAAACCGGCGCGGAAAACACCAATGCCACCAATGCCTCTGAGGAACGCTCCGCCACCATTGCCGTGTGGGCCTTCCCCGCATTCATCCTGATCGGTGCTGGCCTGGCACTGGCCAGCCCGGACACCTTCACTCCCCTGGCGGCGCACATCTCCACGATGATCGCCATCATCATGCTGTGCATGGGCCTCACGCTGACGCTGCCGGACTTCGCACTGGTCATCAAGCGCCCCATGCCGATCTTCATCGGCGTGCTGGCACAGTTCGTCATCATGCCGCTGGGTGCAATGGCCGTTGCCAAGCTGCTGGGACTGAACCCCATGCTGGCGGTCGGCCTGCTGATGCTGGGCTCTGTCCCGGGCGGCACCACCTCTAACGTGGTTTCCTACCTGGCCAAGGGCGACGTTGCCCTGTCCGTGACCATGACCTCCGTCTCCACGATCCTCTCCCCGATCGTCACCCCGGTGATCATGCTGCTGCTCGCGGGCGAGGAAACCCCGGTGGATGGCAAGTCCATGGCGTGGAGCCTGGTCCAGACCGTGCTGCTGCCCGTCATCGGCGGCCTGGTCATCCGTGTGATCTTCGACCGCATCGTCCAGTTCCTGCTGCCGGTCCTGCCGTGGCTGTCCATCATCGCCATCGGTGGCGTGGTCTTTCCCGCAGTGGCTAAGTCTTCGGAGACCCTGATGAACGTCGGCGTAACCGTCCTGGTTGCCGTCATCATCCACAACCTCATCGGCTACGTCCTGGGTTACTTCGCCGCCCGCGCTACCGGCGAATCCGCTGCCGTGTGCCGCACCACCGCCATCGAGGTCGCCACGCAGTCCGCTGGCCTGGCCTCTGGCATGTCGGGCAAGTACTGGGCTCCGGAGGCTGCCATCCCTGGTGCGGTCGCCGCCGTGTGGCACAACATCTCCGGCGCTCTGTTCGCTTTCCTCATGCGCCGCTTCGCCAAGAACTAGCGGACCCCTACCATGGGATTCATGCGTATCTTCGGCTTTGAATCCTTCGGCGGCCCCGAGGTCACCGGCTTCCTCGACGTCGCCGACCTCACCTGGCAGCCCGGCAGCGTGCTGATCCGCCCCACGGCGATCAGCCTGAACCCCGGTGACATTAAAGTGCGGAACGGCCAGCGCCAGGGCTCCTTCCCGGTCTCTTTCCCCATGGCCATGGGTCGCGAGGCCGCTGGCATCGTCGTCGAGGCCGCCCCTTCCACCGGGTTTTCGCCAGGTGATCACGTCTTTGGTTCGGCTTTCTCCGGCACTGGTGCTGCGAGTGATTCCTTTGTTCTTTTGGACGCCACCTCGACCGCAGCTATCCCCAGCGGTGTAGAGGCCACGGATGCCGCCTGCCTACCCGCGGCCGCCGGGACCGCCTACGACGCTTTGGCAGAACTGCACGACCTGGAAACTTGGCCGGATGAGGGCGCCCGCCTGCTAGTGATCGGCGCGGGCGGTGGCGTGGGCACGCATGCCCTGCAACTGGCGCGGCATTTCGACATTGAGGTCATCGGCATCGCCAGTGCTCGCAAGAAGGTCCTGGTAGAGCGCCTGGGCGCGCGGTTTATGGATACCGCGGAGCTGGGCAAGACTGGCTCCCACGTTACTGTTCCGCCGATGGACGGCATCCTGGACCTCGTCGGTGGCGAGGTCTTGGAGGGGCTTGCGCATCTTGCACCAGAGGGCGCGATCCGCAGCGCTGCCGACAAACAGCTGGCCACCCGCCTGGGTGGCAGTGGTATCACTCGAGTCCGCACCCAGGAGCGCTTCGCAGAGCTCGCTCGCTTGGTGGCGGAGGGTGCGATGCGCCCGGTAATCGGCAGGGAGCTGCCCTTCAGCGCCGCCGCCGAGGGCTACGAGGAGGTCGAGTCGGGCCACGCGCTGGGAAAGGTCGTTCTCACTGTGAATGACTAGCGGAAGCGCTAAGCTTCTTCATTAATACGACTCTTCTCTTAACTTAAGGACAGCTTCATGAAGCGCACGTCTGCCCTTGCCTTGCTCACCGTCGCCGCGATGGGTTTAAGCGCCTGCGGTTCTGAAGATTCCAACGATGCCGCCGACTCCAGCAGCTCCGCCAGCGCCTCTGCACAGCAGTATTTCGCCGCCAAGGATGAAAGCTCTAAGAAGGGCGACTCGAAGAAGGGTGACAAGGCAGACGAAACCACGCGCGCAAAGTCCACCAAGAAGTCCGGCCCCAACCCCACCCCACCGGCTTCAAACCACGGTTCCGGTCACAGCTCTGCCGCAGAAAGCAACAACCGCGCAGCTGAGCTGACGCGAGGCCAACGCAAACCTTCCTCTTCCAACGGGGGACCTGCTTACCCGCGAAATGACTGCGGGGTCACCGCAAATGGCGCTGAGATCAGCGTTCCGCTGCGTACGTCATGCGAATTCGCCGATGTAATTTATGCGGCGGCATTGAAGCCCACCTACGTCTATAGGGCCAGCGCCCCTAACGTTACGGCTTTGCCCCGTGCAAGCATCACGGTCACTGACCCCGATTCCGGTGATACTCATGGGATGGACTGCCGCGTGGGCTCGGACGGCAGCACTCTAACTTGTCAGGTAGGCAAGTCGAACGATTACGACTTTGGGGCAGACTTCGCCTTGAAACAAAAGAAGTGGTTCGACTACCTCACAATCGCCACTCCCCAGTAGGGCTCCCTGCGCCCTGCGCGGATCAGGCGAACGCTAGGCAGGCGTCAGCGCGCCGGCAGTGGCGATCACCGCGAACTCCGCGATCCAGATCCACAGCCAAGGGCGCTTCGGTAGCAATGGCAGCTCGTCTGCCAGTGAAGGCCGGGCGAAGATGGACTGTGTCGCCGAGTCGAAGGATTCCCACACTTCCCGGTAGCCGGACTCCGTGGCAGCCCACTGCCGAACCGCCTTGGTATCGCGGTTGTTCGCATACATCCAGAACAGTGCCGGTCCGGCAAACATGAGGAAGTAAAGTACAGCCAGGAGGATCTTCAGGCCTCCATCGACGTCCTCCATCGAGCCGGATAGGATCCCGAACAGCATCATCGCACCCAGGATCAATGCCAGCCAGGCCGCGATCTTCTTCGCGGTGCTCGGGCGGTACTTCGACAACCGAATGCGACGAGCTTCCAGATCCTGCTCATCGGAAGTGCGCACGACCTGCCCATCATGTGGATCCTCGTCGGGCATCCAGCCAGCCAGATAATCCTTATCCTGCGGGCGCTGCGGGTCCTTGTAACTCATGGATCTCAGTGTAGGCACTGCGCCGGACAACCCACAGTTCATTGTTCGATTTCGAGGGCTACACTGTGAATGTCCCTATGACTGTCCCAATGGACGTCCTATTTCGCCGACGCATAAGAGGAAACATACAGACGCAGTGAGCCAAACCAGCCCCGACCATCAGCCCTCCCCACTATTCCCGAAGCCCCCGCGCAACCCCGCGGAGTTCCCCATCCCCCAACGCCCGAGCGCTTGGGAACTGTTCAGTACCTTCAACTCAAAGGCCTCGGGCTGGGCTGGTGGACTGCGAGCCGCACTGTCGTTGCTGATCCCCGGCACTATCGCATGGTCACTGGGCCACACCGATGCGATGTTGCTAGTCGCCGGCGGCGCTTTCACCGTCATTTACGGCGGTAACCTGCCGTACCGCACCCGCCTGAAGGTGATGGCGTTCTCCGCCATTCTGCTGGCCGCCTGCCCCACTATCGCCGCCTGGCTGGGCAAGATGATGTGGGAGCACATGGATTCCGGCGGCTCGCACTGGTGGCTACTCATCGCCGGCGTGTACTGCACCTTCCTCTCCGGCGTGTTCACCTACGCCCAGAATGCACTGCGCCTGCCGCCACCGGGCGGCTTCTTCATCGTCATGGTCTCCGGCGGTGCCACCATGATCGCCCGCAACGACCTCAACCCGCTAGCCATCGGCGGCTGGGCCCTGTTCGGCGCGTTCGTCGCCATCATCGTGGGCATGTTCCCCGCCCTGTTTAACCCGCGCGGCCCGGAGCAACAGGCCATCCGCACCCTTAACAACGCAGTAGCAGACTTCGCTGAGGATCCAAGCCCCGGCAACTACTACCTGGCCCGCACATCCCTCTCCGAGGCATGGGCCACGCTCATGGGCGCGGGCATCGTCTCCGGCGGCAGGGTCGTCCGCGAATCACAACGCGGCCTGGTGGTGCAGGTGCAGCAGGCCCGCCAGAAACTCATGGCCGCCAGTGCGCACTCGGGCTACGTAGATACGGACGAGGACTTCTCCGATACCAACGGCATGGTCGACCCCACCCGCACCGCAATCCCACACCACAAGCCATCAGTGAAGTACCGCTTCGGCCGTTCCCTCAATATCCACAGCCATGCAGAGCTCAGCATGGAAAAAGTGGTGCTGGCCAGCCTGGTCTCTTGCGCCCTCACGATCTGGCTGGGCCTGGACCGCCCCGACTGGGGCGTGATCACCGCCCTGCTGATCCTGCAGTGGGGTCCGGAGAAAGTCCCCGGCACCATCCGTGGCGTCCACCGTCTCTTGGGCTCCATCCTGGGCATCGGCCTGTTCGCCATCGCCCATGCTTTCCAAATCGGTGGCCTCCCCCTGCTGTTCCTGCTGGCTGCCTGCCAATTCGCCGCGGAGTTCTTCATCGTCAAGAACTATGCGTTCACCGTCATCTTCACCACACCCATGGCGCTGATGATGGGCAACTCTCTGGACCGTCCGCTCGGCGACGTGGTGATCGATCGCCTCGCCGAGGTGTGTATTGCGGTTATCTGCTCGTTTATCTTCTTGTGGCTGTGGCGCACTACGTCGGACGCCCACTACCACCGCCGCCTGGTAGGCCACTGCGAAGCGGCAATGGGTGCATTGCTGGGCGCCTTGCTGATCAACCCGCCGGACCGCGCGCTCTACGCGCGCCGCGATCTGCAGTTCGAGCTGCTCAGCGAGCGCAAGCACATGATGAAGATGATCAACAACAACTCGCCCTATGCACGCAGCGTGTGGGCCAAGCACAACCAGCTGCAGCTCACCGGATATACCCTGCTGGATTACTGCAACGCCCACGCGAACGAGGAGCTCTCCTTAAGCGAGATCAACCGCCTGGCCGCGGCAGTGCGCCAGCTCGGCTGAGCCTAGTGGGCGTCAAAAGATCTAGTCGGCAGATCTAGTCGGCGTCAGTAGACAGAGCCGCGACGAAGGCCTCCTGCGGAACAGAAACCGAACCGATGGCCTTCATGCGCTTCTTGCCTTCCTTCTGCTTCTCCAGCAGCTTGCGCTTACGTGACACGTCGCCGCCGTAGCACTTGGAAAGAACGTCCTTGCGCAGGGCGCGGATGTTCTCGCGGGCAATGATCTTGGAGCCGATGGCGGCCTGCACCGGCACTTCGAACTGCTGGCGCGGGATGAGCTCCTTGAGCTTCACCGTCATCTTGTTGCCGTACCAGTGGGCATTCTCGCGGTGGACAATAGCGCTGAACGCATCCACCGGGTCGCCCTGCAGCAGGATGTCCACCTTCACCAGGTCGGCCAGCTGCTCGCCGGCTTCCTCGTAGTTCAGCGAAGCGTAGCCCTTGGTGCGGGACTTCAGCTGATCGAAGAAGTCGAAGATGATCTCGCCCAGCGGCATGGTGTAGCGCAGCTCCACACGATCCTCGGAAAGGTAGTCCATGCCGCCCATCTGGCCACGCTTGGACTGGCACAGCTCCATCGTCGCGCCCAGGAACTCCGCCGGCACGATCACGGTCATCTTCACAATCGGCTCGTAGATCTCGCGCATCTTGCCACCCGGCCAGTCCGAAGGGTTGCGCACCAGCACCTCGCTGCCGTCCTCCTTGACCACGCGGTACACCACGGAAGGAGCGGTGGAGATCAGGTCCAGGTCGAACTCGCGCTCCAGGCGGGCGCGGGTGATCTCCATGTGCAGCAGACCCAGGAAGCCACAGCGGAAGCCGAAGCCCAGGGCCACGGACGTCTCGGGCTCGAAAGTCAGGGAAGCATCGTTGAGCTGCAGCTTCTCGATGGCCTCGCGCAGATCCGGGTACTGGTCGGCGCTGATCGGGAACAGGCCGGAGTACACCATCGGGGTCGGCTCCTGGTAGCCCTTCAGCGGGGTTTCCGCACCGTTGACGGCCCAGGTGATCGTGTCGCCCACCTTGGACTGGCGGACGTCCTTCGCGCCGGTGATGATGTAGCCAACCTCGCCCACGCCCAGGCCCTTGGTCTTCGTCGGCTCCGGGGAGACCACGCCGATCTCTTGGGTCTCGTGGGTCGCGCCGGTGCTCATCATCTCGATCTTCTGGCGGGATTCCAGCCTGCCGTCCATCATGCGCACGTAGGTCACCACGCCGCGGTAGATGTCGTACACGCTGTCGAAGATCATGGCGCGGGCGGGGGCATCGGCATCGCCGACGGGCGCGGGCACCAGCTCGCAGACCTTATCCAGCAGCTCGGATACGCCCTCGCCGGTCTTGCCGGATACCCGCAGCACGTCCTCCGGCTCGCAGCCGATGATGTGCGCGATCTCCAGGGCGTACTTTTCCGGGTCCGCCGCGGGCAGGTCGATCTTGTTCAGCACCGGGATGATTTCCAGGTCGTTTTCCATCGCCAGGTACAGGTTCGCCAGCGTCTGCGCCTCGATGCCCTGTGCTGCGTCGACCAGCAGGATGCAACCCTCACACGCCTCGAGGGCGCGGGAGACCTCGTAGGTGAAGTCCACGTGGCCAGGCGTATCGATCAGGTGCATCACCAGCTCTTCGCCCGCGTGCGCGCCGGTCTTCGGCACCCAGGGCAGGCGCACGTTCTGCGCCTTAATGGTGATGCCGCGTTCGCGCTCGATGTCCATGTTGTCGAGGTACTGGTCGCGCATGTTGCGGTCCTCGACCACGCCCGACATCTGCAGGATACGGTCCGCCAGGGTGGACTTGCCGTGGTCGATGTGGGCAATGATGCAGAAGTTGCGGATCCTCTCTGGGTCCGTAAACGTCTCTGTGGCGTAATTCTTCTGCTTGGCTGCCATTTGCCCTCCTCTTTCGCTTATGCGTAACCCTACTATGCATCGCCCCGGAAGTAGCAGACGGGGTTTAGCTGCGAACCTTATTACTGTGCGCACGTGGTTCGGGTAATCTGTCACCTATGGCTGGTTCCGAAGGAAGTGTTGTGGATGTGACGCCCCCACGGGGGAAATCCCGCAATCCCATTGGGGCCATCAAGGGGTTCTTCCAGCGGTTTTATATCCGTCATTTCACGCGCCGGCAGGCTCTGAAGCGCGGCATCGCTGAACTTAATGCACACCTGGGAATGGGGGCGGAGTACGCCGGTTTGGCGGGCGACCGGGACGAAACCATCAAAACTCCCAGCCGGGAGCTCGCCCGCCCCGTCACCTACATCCCGGACATGGACGGGCAAGCGGATGCTGGTGAGGTCGTGTGGGCAGACATCCGCCCGAAGAAGGGAGTGCCCCCTGAGCGGCGCGCGGTGCTTGTGGTCGGGCGCAAGAGCCACCGGCTTCTTACTCTGCTGATTTCCTCCCGCGAGGAGTACGCTGATCAGCCGATCTGGGTTCCCATAGGAACCGGCCCGTGGAGCTCCGGCGCGGACCGCGATAGCTGGGTGCGTATAGATAAGGTGCTGCAGGTGCCGGAATCTCACATCCAGCGCCGCGGCATCCCGCTGCCCTCCCGCCGTTTCGATCGAGTAGCCAACGTGCTGCGCCAGGAGTACGGCTGGGGCTAGATGTGGGGCTAAAAGCCCCGCCCGGAGCTTTTTGCCTTTTCTGCTCCCCTGCTGCTAACATTTCCCGAGTTCACAGTGCTGCTCGTAGCAGCCACTAGCGCTAACCCCTAGCGCCAGCGCCGTTGTTGAGACGCACTGCGAGGCCACGCCGCATCCCACAGGACCTTGGGTGGGGTGTTAGAGACCGCGCGGCCGCGGCGGGAGCCCGCTCCCCTGAACAGGTTTTTTCCGAAGACTTATTGAAAGAAGAGGTACGCCACCATGGCAAACATCAAGCAGCAGAAGAAGCGCGTTCTCACCAACGAGATCGCTCGCAAGCGCAACCAGGCTATTCGTTCCCGCCTGCGCACCGAGACCCGCAAGTTCAACGCCGCCGTTGAGGCTGGCGACAAGGAAGCCGCTGAGGCTCAGCTGCGCGTCGCTTCCCGCTTCTACGACAAGGCCGTCACCAAGGGCACCATCCACCGCAACAACGCGGCAAACAAGAAGTCCGGCATGGCCGCTCGCTTCAACAAGATGGCCTAAGGTTTATCCAAAAGATTCTCCAGCCGGCACTTGCCTGAATCGAGGCCCGCACCCTTCTACAGAGGTTGAGACGTTGCGTCACAAAGCAACAACAGCAACAATCTCCCCCGGGTGCGGGTTTTCGTTATGCCCTAAGCTTAAGAGCTAGATTAGGGCTGGATACAGCCACAGCTGACCGCTGCTAATGACTTTTCAAAGGAGTTCGACAAAGGGATGAAGGATCGCTTCCGCTCAGCCCTACTCGGCACCGCCCTGGGCGATGCGTGGGGTTACCCGTACTTGAACGAGCCGCAGCCCGAGCGCACCCCGCTACCCGATTCGCTGGTGATCAGCGACGCTACGCAGATGACCCTGGCCCTGTGCGCCGCTATGGCGGAGATTGACGACGGGGACCTGGACCGCGAAGAGGGCATGCAGGCCATCGGCCAGCACTTCATCAACTACCACGGCGACAGGGACTACGACCGTCACCCCGGGGCTTCGAACACCGAGTCTCTGGAGCGGCTGAGCCTGCTCGGGGCGGAGCACTGGGACGATGTGGCGACGCACTCGGGTGGCGCCGGTGCCGTGATGCGCGTGGCCGCCAGTGCTTTGCTCGCTCCCGCCGATGAAGGCGTGGGCTGGTCCGTCCTGCAGGGCATCTTGACTCACGACTCGGGCGTGGCCCGCGCGGCATGCGCCATGGTGGCCTGCATGCTGGCTGCGAAGAAGGGCACCCGCCTGCTCGACGTCGCAGAGGGACTGGCTGGCGACGAAAACTTCGATAACGATAGCCTGCTGACCAACGAGGAGAAGCTGGACATCCTCACGGACCTGGACGAGGCCCTAATCACGGATCTGACCGGCCCTGACGTTCCGCTGAGTGAGCTGATCTCGCGGGTCAGCGCCGTGCACGAGCACCTCACCCCGTTCCTGCAGCAGGGCGACTTCGAGGAGCTGTACCGCCATAGCGGCAAGTTCGTGCAGATTCTAGGTCGTGGGTGGGACGCAGGCTCCTGCACCGCCTCTGCCCTACTGCTGGCGCAACTGTACCTGGATAATCAGGATCAGTACGCCCCGCACGACTTCCTGCACGTTGCCGTGAACTGGCCGGGCAACCGCAGTACTCGCGCGTCGCTGACCGGCGCGCTGATCGGCTCCCACCTGGAGGGTGGCGTTGACGCATGGGAGGAAACCCGCGAGTACGATTTCGAATCCCGCTACGACGACGCTGTGCACTGCGGCGTGTGGAAGGGCTTCAGCGCCCGGTAGCGCTATACCCGCTGCGCTATCTGCGCGCTGGCTGCCCGCCAGCGACGTAGGCGATTTTCCGCACCGCGTCCTCGACCGCGAAGTCGGGGTCGGCGCTGTGGCCCTTCACTCCCGCGTCTAGCTCCGCGGTGATCTGCACCGCCTGCGCGATCATGGGGGTGGTCCAGCGCCGGGCGGTGCGGATCGTTTTATCCAGCTTCCACGGTGCCATGCCGAACTTCGCCGCATCCCGGCGGGAGTTGATGTTGCCCGCGCCCGCCACCTTCGCGATGTCCGCGATCCCGGAGCTCAGCGCGCTGGCCAGCAGAACCGGCGCCACGCCCAGCTGTAGCGCCCGGCGCGCCAGCGCCACTGCGGCGCGGACGTTTCCGGCGATGGCGTAGTCGGCTACTTCGAAGCCGCTGACCTCCGCTTTGCCCTGGTAGTAGCGCTTCACCGCTGCAGCGTCCACGTGGCCGTCCGTATCTGCGATCAGCTGGCTGATGGCGCTGGCCAGCTGGCGGAGGTCGCTGCCCACCACGTCCAGCAGCAGCTCGCACACTTCACGGGTTACCCGCGCGCCCTGGCTGCGGAACTCTTGGTCGATGAAGGCCAGCTGTTCGCGGCCTTTGAGCGCCCCGGCTTGGAATACCACCGCGCCGAGTTTCGGCCAGCTATCCACCAGCTTCTTGTTGCGCCCCTTGCCGGTGTGCACGATGATCAGCACCACCCCGTCGGCCGGGTCCTTGATAGCTTGTTCCAGCAGCCCGACGATCTCCTTGCCCGTATCCTCCACGCCGGTGACGACCACAATGCGGTCTTCGGCGAACAGGCTGGGGCTTAGCAGTTCGGCCAGTTCGGGTGCACTGAGTTCCGAGGCTTTGCGCATCTCTACCGGCAGGTTTGGGTCTCCGCTGGCGGCCCGCGCTTGGTCGACGATGCCCTGCCTGCGCCGTTCGGCCAGGAAGTCATCGCCGCCGACGATCAGGTTGATGGGTGCGGGATGCTCGGGGCGGTTCATGGGTTCGATCTTGCCAGATCTGCGCGCGCGACTTCTAACGGATCTCCACCTTGTCCTTGCACGGGTAGTACACGGGCACCCCGTTGGGCATAAAGCTGGGTCTGTCGTGGGGTTTCCCGCACTGCGTCACAATCACCGCCACCTGTTGCGTTCCCCCTTTCTCCGCCACGGATGTGTCGATCTGTTGCTGTTGCCGCATCGCCTGGTCATCGTCTCGAACCTGAAACACTGCCTTGCCGGTAAGGTCCACCGGCCCTGTCTGGATTGCTGCGGGCGCGTCTGGTTTTTCTAGTTTTATGACGCCCCCTCGTCCCCACACCCCTATCATCAGCACCCCGCACATAAGCGTGGCCCAGCCCCACCGGAGGGTGCGCCAGTAGCTGGCGTAGCGCACGCTCGCCAGCACTACCGCCAGCAGTGCGCTGGCGATGCCCGCCCATGCCCATCCGCCTGGGGTGGCAAGCATAGGCGCGCTAGACCCCGTGCGGGCCACCTGCAGCACCCATGCCGCGCATGGCACCGCGGGGGCGACGATGAGCTTGGCCAGCAGCATCGTCACCGGTGGATAGATCGCCGCCAGCAGTGCTGCCATGAGCCCCAGTACGGTGATCACTGGAACCACCGCCGTCACCGCCAGGTTGCAGAGGACCGCGACCAGGGAGACTTTCCCCGTCATATGAACAATGATCGGAATGGTCACCAGGTCCGCTGCGATAGCCACCAGAACCATGCGCACCACCATCGCCTGCAGCTGGGTGGGCCGCTCGTGCACGGGCAGCCAGGGAAACAGCGGCATCCTCGCCAGCACGGCTTTCGACCACCAGGGAAGCACCCCCACGATGCCCGCCGTTGCCGCCACCGAGAGCACGAAGGCGTAGCTAATGGCCATGCCCGGGGAAAGCACCATCAGCGCGATGATGGCCGCACTCAAGGAGGCGATGATGTCCGTCCAGCGGGCAGAGGCCACTGCCACCAGGCCGACGCTGCCCATGATCGCCGCGCGCAGCACACTGGGTTCCGGGCCGACCAGCAGCACGAAGGCCACCAGGGCGCCGGCTGCCACCAGCAGCTGGGTGAGGCGCCCCGCCCGGCAGGCCGTGGCCAGCACCAACGCGGCTCCAGTGACTACCGCGACATTGGAGCCCGAGACCGCGCTGAGGTGGCTTAGCCCAGTGACGGTGAACTGGTTGCGCAGGGTGGAATCCTGCATGCTGACGTCCCCCATCACCATGCCGGGCAGGATCTTCCCGGCTTCCCACGGCAGGTCAGTGCACAGCGCGTGGAAGCCTCCGCGCAGCCAAGCGGTGACGCCCCATATGCCCTCCGGCTCGGTGATGTTCTCCGGCGCCCGGGTGGCGGACAGGGTGACGGGAACCATCTCTGCCCCGCGGGCGGGGCGCATGGTGGCGGCAATGTCGAAGCTCATGCCGGGTTGGAGAGCCGTGAAATCGCTTGCGTCCACTGCACGGACCGCATCACCGCCAGCGCCGACTGCGCCTGCGTCTGTGGCACCGGCTCCGGCTTCGGTTCCGGCCAAATCGGGGCGCAGAAAGAGTGGCACCTCCCCCAGGCCGTCGACGTCCACGGGGACCAGCACCGTCCCCTCAGCGACCTGTTTCGGCAAGCCCGCCACCGTTACCCGCTGCTGCACACTGCCCGCTGTAGTGGAGAGGTCCTGCAGCAGCGGCTGGGCGTCAATAAGTAAGATCCGCCACCACGTGCCCAGGCCCACCGCGCTGGCGACGGCCCCGACAGTCGCAACGCTGCGCGCGAGGAGGCGGCGCCACGGGGCTCCGTAACTGCGGCGGGAGTGCCACCACCACGCAACGCTGGCGAGCGTGATGAGTCCTCCTACGACAAGTGGCCAGAAGCTGCGGGTGAGGATGATCGCGGCGGCCATGAGCCAGCAGCCAAGCGCGACGGGGACGAGCCGCAGATCAACACCGCGGGCTTTGGTAACGGCCTCTGGACTGAACGGCTCCGGCGCGCCCAACGCCAGCGAGCTAGATAGTGACGGCATCGCGCATCGCCTCGAACTTCGCCGGGCCGATGCCGCGGACGTCCAGGAGCTGCTCGATGCTGGTGAAGGAGCCGTTGGATTCTCGCCAAGCGATGATGGCCTCGGCGGTGGCGGGGCCAATGCCGCTGATGGTCTCCAGCTGCGCGGCGTCGGCGGTGTTGAGGTTCACTTTGCCGTCTGCGCCGTCGGCTTTACCTCCCTGCGCTGCTGACCCGCTGCCTGCCCCACCAGGTTTCGTCCCGTCCGCACCTGCGCCTCCGGCTCCACCCGGCGCGGCTTGCGCTCCACCGGCGTACACCACGCGCGAGCCACGATCATCCACCACGATCTGCATGCCATCGCTGACCGGCTCCGCCAGATTGATGCCCAACACGACCGCCTTAGGCAAACCGCCGCCTGCGGCTTCTATGGCCTCGCCCACCCGGGTGCTCGCCTGCACCCGAAGCAGCCCGGGGTGATGCACCATCCCCTGCACACTCACCACGACTTCCTGGTTATCGTCCTGCTCGATTGCCTGGCCGCCATCCCCCGCCGGGGCCAACCCCGTCCCGTCTGCCGTCGCGGCACCACCCGCACCTGTTTCAGTGGTGCCACCAGGTACCCCGGGCTCGCCAGTGGTCGCCCGTATATCGGCGCCGCCTACTCCCGCCCCGTCATCCGAATCTTGCCGTTGGCAGGCGAAGAACGTGACGCTGATGAGGACCGCCACGACCACCGTGACGATAAGCCCCCTGGATGCCGTGCTGCCTATGACCGTGTGCGTGTCTAGGTCAACGTTGGCGAGCTCATGCTCCGGCATGGGCTGGGCTAAGGCTTCGGCGCGGGCGCGAACCTTGTCGGCAGAACTCTGCCGCATACGTCGTGTGGACATGCGCCGATCAGACCATGCCCTATAGACCGCCAGCCGTCAGGCACCGCAAACGGCACGTCAAAACCCCAGGAGGCTGTGGAAAACTCCTCCCCTGTGGATAACCCGCGAGTAGAAGCTCCCTGTAGTCTCTCCTGAGCTACTCGGTGTCGCTGCTCTCTGCGCTGTTATCCTCGGCCTTCTCGCCGTTCGCCTCGGGCGCCTCCGGCGCCTCTGCAGTCTCGGCGGACTTATCTGCCACTGCCTCGGCAGAATCGTCTGCTTCTGTGTCGGTCGCCTCGACATTCTCCGCCGTACCTCGCAGCGTCGCCACCACGCCCAGTGCCCCCTGCCCCACGTGCAGCTGCAGGACCTCCGGGATTCTCACAATACTGACCTCTACCTGCGGCAAGGACTTCCAGGTCTCTATCCGAACCTGCCTGCGCAGCGAGTGCGGGCGCGGCTCCGGCAGATCGGTTGGGGCCTCCAGCTGGTTCAGCTGCTCAATCATCTCCCCCAGCCGCGCCGATAGATCCACTGCCTGGTCCTCGGCATCGCTGTGGTGCACGGCAATCTGCACGTCCCGCGGGTTGCCCTTGCCCGCCACGGCCTCGTCGATCACCAGGCGGCGCACCAGGTCCACCACGCGATCCATCGCCTTGGCCTGGGTGCGGGTCTTCGCCGCCAATGTCAGCTTGCCCTCAGTCACCTGCAGAATCGGCTTGATCGCCAGCGTGGAGGTCAGCAGCGCCTGCCCCACCGACAGGCGCCCGCCCTTGCGCAGCACATCCAGCTGGTGGACGTACAACCACAGGGAGGAGTTCTTCAGCGACTCCTCCGCCACCGCCACCACGGTGTCCAGGTCCGCACCTTCGCGCGCGGCCTCGGCGGCGCTCAGCGCAGCGAAGCCCAGCACCATGCCGATGCTCTTGGTATCCAGAACTTTCACCTGGCCGTCGAACACTCCCGCCGCCACGCACGCATTGGCATAGGTCGCGGACAGCTGCTTGGAAAGGTGCAGTGCCACCACACCCGCATCCCCACCGCGTTCCATCAGGCGGGCGTAGCTCGCGGTCAACTCCAGGCTGCTCAGGCTCGAGGTTGTCTGTTCTTCCCCTTCGCCCTCCACGTGCAAGTCCAGCACAGTGATGCCGGCCTTCTCCGCAAGCTCCTTCGTCAGGCAGCAGGAGGAATCGGTGACAATCTGGACAGTCACTACCTACCTACCTTCGCTGGGGTTGTGCGGGTTGGAGCGGGTGGCGTCATTACCCAAAGAGCTAGGGGCAGCACCTGGAAGGGCACCCTCGTCCGGGCTTGCGTCGGTGGCCACGCCCAAGTTCCAGCCCTCCAGGTGCCACTGCGGCAGCTTCCACCAGTCGGCGCGGCTGGAAGGCACCAGTGGCACCGTGCTTCCGTCGACCGCCACCGGGGTGGTGCCGGCCGCCTCACCAGTAAAGCGTGGGCGGGCCAACAGCTGCGACCAGCAGGCATTACCCAGGCCGGTGAACACCGGGTAGTAGCGCACCGGCAGGTCCAGCAGGCGGGCGGTAAGAGCACCGATCGTGCCGCCGTGGGCGACGATCATCACGTCGCCCTTGTCGAAGACATCGGTAGCCATGATCTCCTCGATCACAGAGTAGGCGCGCTCGGCAACCTCCAGGCGCGTCTCTCCGCCCGGCGGAGCCCACTGCGGATCGTGGCGCCAATACGCACGCTGGCCGGGGAAGTCGCGGTCCACCTCTTCGCGCGAGGCCCCCTGCCACTGCCCCAGATCCGTCTCCCGCAGGCGGGTATCGGTCGTCACCTCGCAGCCGAAGGGCTCGGCCAAGATCAGCGCCGTATCGTAGGCGCGCTTCAGGTCGCTGGCGATCACCCGCGCGATGCGCTTATCCCCCAGCATCTGCGCGGTGACCTTGGCCTGCTGCACGCCCACCGGGGACAGGTCAGTATCCAGCTGTCCCTGCATACGCCCCGTGGCGTTGTACTCCGTCTGTCCGTGACGGACCAAAAAGACCCTGCGCTCGCCCATGGTGAAGACTTATCAGCTTCTACAGCTCGTCCGCATCCGGGGCGGGTCCGGCCAGCGGCAGGTCGTCAATGCTGGTGGCCTCCAGAACGTCCACTTCTGCATCGGCATCCCAGTTGCTTCCGCGGTCCACCTGCTCCACGCCCTCGACCTCGATCTGCGGAGCATCGCGCCACAGGCGGTCTAGCGCGTAGAACTCGCGCTCTTCCTTGCGCTGGACGTGCACCACAACGTTGCCGTAGTCCAGCAGCACCCAGTGGCCCTCGCCGCGCCCCTCACGGCGGGTTGGCTTGGGGCCGTCCTGGCCCACCTCGTATTCCACCTCGTCGACGATGGAGTTCACCATGCGCTCGTTATCGCCGCTGACGATGACGAACACGTCCGTAATGGCCAAACGGTCCGAGACATCGAGGACCAGAATGTCCTCCCCCAACTTCTCGGCCGCTGCGCGCGCCGCCACTCCGGCGAGCGCGATCGAATCTGCAGTAGCAGTCAAAAAATTTCAGCCCTTCATGATTGGTTTAAAACACATCCAGTCTAGCAACCCACCAGCTATTCGCTGGGAACGTACATGCCGTGCTTGGCGATGTACTGCACCACGCCGTCGGGCACCAGGTACCACACGGGGCGGCCATTCGTCGCCCGCTCGCGCACGTCGGTGGAACTAATGGCCATGGCGGGGATCTCCACCAAGGACAGGCGCCCGGCTGCGACTTCCTGCGATAGCGGATCGTCGCTGCCCTCGTCGCCCTTCGGCAGTTCATAGCCGGGGCGGGTAACACCCACGAAGTGCGCCAGGTCGAAGATCTTCTCCCAGTCCCGCCACGTCACAATCTTCTGCAGCGCGTCGGCGCCAGTGATGAAGAACAGCTCGGCCTCGGGGTATTGGGCGCGGATGTCCGCCAGGGTATCCACGGTGTACGTATCCCCACCGCGGTCGATATCCACCCGAGAGACCAGGAAGCGGGGGTTCGAGGCCGTGGCGACCACCGTCATCAGGTAGCGATCCTCCGCTGCGGAAACCTTCTTGTGCTTCTTCTGCCACGGCTGGCCGGTGGGCACGTAGATCACCACATCCAGGTCAAACAGGTCCGCAACCTCGCTGCCGGCCACCAGGTGCCCGTTGTGGATGGGATCGAAGGTGCCGCCCATGATGCCGACCCGGGTGGGCTGTGTGGTGGTCTTCTGCACTGTTGCTTCTGCCTTCTCTTCTTCCGGGCCGCGCTTCCGGCCGCCCGGGGCTTTATGTTTCCTGCCGGAAGATTCTAGTCTGGGGATGTGTGGGCGTTCGATCGCCCAAATTATAGGTGAAACAGCAGGGAGTGTCCGATCTAGCGATGAGTACGAACGCTTGGGTCCCAAATCAGCACGGTGCATGGGCGATGCTCATTTTGCCGATCGCCACGGGGCTGATCACCGCCGCTGTTATCGCTCCGTCCTACGGCAATCCGGTGCAGTGGTTGGCGCTGACCTTCATGCCTCTGGCCTGGATTTTCGGCTACTTCACGTTCTTCGCCTTCGGCCTGTGGTTCAAAACCCGCGCACCCGCCCGCCGTCGCGCTTACCTCTGGCCCACGCTGACGTACGGGGCTCTAACCGCCATATTCTCCGCGATTGTGCTGTATCTGCAGCCGCGATTGCTGTGGTGGTGCGTGCCGTTTGTGCCACTGATCGCGGTGGCTCTGATGGAGGTCTTCAGGAGGCGCCCCCGTAGCCTCATCTCCGGTATCTCCACCACGGTGGCAAGTGCCCTCATGTACATCGTCGCGGTCTCTGCCAGCGGTTTCTCCATCCTGCCGTGGTTCTTCAGCGAGGCCCCCGTCGCCGTTTGGGTAACCACACTGGTCATCGGCTTGTACTTCACGGGCACGATTTTCTACGTGAAGACCATTATCCGCGAGAGGGATAACGCGCCCTTCGAGCGGGTTTCGCTGCGTTACCACCGCATCGCGTTGTTGATCACGCTCATCACCTCGCTAACGGCCGCTATCGACGGTGGTTACACCGCCAGCGGCCCGCTAATGATCCTGGTGATGGCCGCCGCTGCCCTGCGCGCCAAGCTGATCCCACCGATCGCCAAGGCTAACCCCCGCGAGTGGACGCCCAAGAAGGTCGGCATGTGGGAGATACCGATGTGTCTGGTCCTGGCAGTCGGCGCGAGCCTTACGCTCGTGGTGTAGCTGTTCTTTCTTTATGACGCCCATTTATCAACCGGAGAAGTGAGCGCCAGCGCCACACTTAGGGGCGAACCTGGCCTTCGCCGTTGATAACCCACTTGGTGCTCGTCAGCTCCGGCAGCCCCATCGGGCCGCGGGCGTGCAGCTTCTGGGTGGAGATGCCGATCTCCGCACCGAAGCCGAACATCTCTCCGTCCGTCCAGGCGGTAGAGGTGTTGATGGAGATTGCGGCTGCGTCGACGTACTGCTCAAAGTAGCTAGTGGTCTTGTAGTCGCGGGCGGCAATCCCCTCGGTGTGGCTGGTGCCGTAACGGTTGATGTGGGTCACGGCTTCCTCCACGCCGTCGACGATGGCCACTGCAATGTCAAAGCTCAGGTACTCGTCGGTCCAGTCGGTTTCCTCCGCCTGGACGACGTCGTTGATCAGCGGATCCAGCTGCTTCTTCTCACCGTGCAGGGTCACGCCGGCCTTCTGCAGCTCCTCCAGTACGTAGATCTTGTCCGGGTCCGGCAGGGCGGAATCCAGCAGCACAACCTCGGTAGCGTTGCAGACGGAGCAACGGCGGGTCTTGCCGTTAATAACCAGCTTGGTGGCTTCCTCGATGTCCGCAGAGGAGTCAATGTAGAAGTGGCAGTTGCCCGTACCGGTCTCGATAGTGGGCACGGTAGCACCCAGCACCACTGCGTTGATCAGCCCAGCGCCGCCGCGCGGGATAACCAGATCCACCAGGCCACGGGCGGTAATTAGGTCCTGCACCGAGTCGTGGGTATCGCACGGCAGCAGCTGCACCAGCTCACGCGGCAGGTTGTGGCTTTCGGCAACATCCTGCAGGATCTGCACCAGTTTTTCATTGGTATGGCGAGCAGACTTGGAGCCGCGCAGCAGCGGCACGTTGCCGGACTTGATGGCCAGGCCGAAAGCATCGACGGTAACGTTGGGGCGAGCCTCGTAGACCATGCCCATCACACCCAGCGGCACACGCACCTGCTTCATACGCAGACCGTTGGGACGGGTGTGTCCGCGGACGATTTCGCCCACCGGATCCGATAGCCCGATGACCTGGCGCAGGCCGCCGGCAATACCGGAAATGCGCTCGGTATCCAGCGCAAGGCGGTCCAACAGGGAGTCGGCGAAGCCGCGCTCCTTGCCCGCTGCAATATCCTTCTCGTTGGCGGCGATAATGTCCGCCGCATTAGCCTCCAGCGCATCTGCTGCGTCAGCCAGCAGATCGTTCTTCTGCTGGGTGTTCAGCAGCAGCTGGGAACTGACCTCCTTGGCCTTTTTAGCCTTGGCTAGAACTTCGTCGCGTTCTGCCTGGCGTTCTGGGGAAAGGGTGTTCTCTTTAGCTTCGTTGGAGTTTGTCATACCAACCCATGCTAGCGAACTAGCCCCTAAGCTGCGGCACGTTGTTGGAAACCTGAATGCAGCATCGGTTCCTTGAGGGTAGTGTGACTTAAAGCACCGCTTCCCCGAAGTTGAAGCATATTTTCATGAACTGCTTTATCTTCGACTTTCGCAGAAAGGAATCCGAATGAGTTCCCTAGCAACACGCGGCAGCTACCTTTTGGCTGCCGTTCTCGCCGGTGACGCATTGATCTCCGTCAAGCCGCCTAAGTTCATACGCCGTTGCCTGGAGGGCGTTAAGTTTCCCGAAGATTGGTGGTGGGCGCTGATCGCGATCAAGTCTCTCGCAGCCACAGGGCTGGTTTACGGTGCGGCTACCGGCAACGCTTCAGTCGCGACAACCGTCTCAGTAGGTGTACTGGGCTATTTCCTTTCCGCAATCATCGCTCACATTAAGGCGAACTTCCTCGGATCAGAATTCTGGATCAACTGCCTGGGAATGACGGCTCTTAGCGCAGGCGTCCTTTCCTTTAATGCGAAGTCCATGTAGGGGCTTGCTTCGCCACACAACGGCACCGCCGCGCAGCTAACGCGGCTTCAGCCCCTCCGGGCCAAGGGATCACACCCCTACTAACCCTTTAGCTGCGCTCGGTTAGCGTAATGGGACATGTAGTCGGCGTGCACCACGGGCCTCCGGGCGAACTCGGGTAGGTCGGAGGTCGACTGGCCAATCAGGTCGTGCAGCATGGCGGAATCGTATGCCACCTCACCACGGCCGACGATGTTGCCATCCGGCCCCACCAGGTCCACCACGTCGCGCTGCGAGAAGTCGCCCTCGACCTTGGTGATACCCACCGACAGAAGGGACTTGTGATTCTCGGTCACTGCATGCACCGCGCCGGCATCCAGGTGCAGCTGGCCATAAGAATCTGCGGCGTACAGCACCCAGAACTTCCATGCGCTCAGGCGATCCTGATCCGGCCAGAAGCAGGTTCCTACCTCCGCGGTATCCAGGGCCGCGCCGATGTTCTCCGTGGAAGTCAGCAGCACCGGCACGCCCGCGCGGGAAGCCAGGCGGGCAGCCGATACCTTCGCCGCCATGCCTCCGGTGCCCAGGCGGCCACCGTCGCCAGCAGCCACGCCCTTCAGGTCCTTGGAACTCTTCACCTCGGCGATGAACTGGGCGCCCGGCTCGGCCGGGTTGCGGTCGTACAGGCCGTCCACGTCGGACAGCAGCACGCAGGCATCCGCGAAAGCCAGGTGGCTCACCAAAGCAGCCAGGCGGTCGTTATCACCGAAGCGCATCTCAGAGGTAGCGACCGTATCGTTCTCGTTGACAATCGGCACGGCCTTCAGCTGGCGCAAACGGTCAATGGTGCGCTGGGCATTGCGTGCGCGGTCGCGCTCTGCGGCGTCCGAAGCAGTAAGAAGAACCTGGCCGATAGTGCGACCGTAACGGGCGAAACTACGCGCCCACTCCTGGGCCAACAGCACCTGGCCGACAGACGCGGCGGCCTGCTTGGTAGCCAGGTCGGTGGGGCGCTGGGCGAGCTCCAGAGGCCCCATGCCACAGGCCACAGCACCAGAGGAAACGACGATGAGGTCGGTGTCGCGCGCCATGCGCGCCTCCAGCGCGTCGGCGATCATGTCGATCTGGTTCGGATCCACACGGCCGTCGTCGTCGGTCAGGGAGGAAGAGCCGATCTTCACCACCAGGCGGCGAGCGTGGGCGATGTCGGCGCGGACAGAGGAATCGTGCCCCATCGCCGGATCGTCTTCGTCCGCCTCCGGCTCGGGGAATTCAATGGACGTCGCGGGCACCACTGGGCCCGGCTCGTGCACTGGCCTTTGCCCGTAGGTCGGCACGGGCGTGGCTAATTCGGGAGTCATCTCCCCCGGTCCTGCGTAGCTAAACGCGGACTGGGCTGAACTGAACTCTTTTTCGTCTGCAATGTCGGAATCGGAGGATGACATACACACTAGTATGCCAGCCCCGCTCCCGGGGTTGTGCAGATTGGTTCAACGTGGCTACCCCTGCCAGCGTTCGCGCTCTGCGACCTCCCCGTCGCCGAAATCGTTCTCGTCGATCAGGCCGCGGCGGGCCTGCGAGGCGCGCTTGCGTTCCTCCGGTGTGGCGCGGGTGTTCTGCTCCAGGCGGATGTCAGAACCACGACCGCTGCGCATCACATCTACACCGGCAGCGGTTTGCGGGTCCCACTCGAAGGTGATCTCTCCGATCGTTACCTCGCTGCCCGCGTCCGCGCCGGCCTTGTAGAGTGCTTCCTCCACGCCGGCCTTCGCCAGACGGTCGGCCAGGTAGCCCACGGCCTCGTCGTTTTCGAAGTCGGTCTGGCGGATCCAGCGTTCGATCTTCTCTCCGTGGACGATGAAGGCATCCCCGGCGGAGGGGTCAGCTTCCACCTCGAAGTCGGCGAAACGCCCGCCGGAGCGCTTGCGCAACCCCTTCGGGGTAATCACCTGCGCGGGCTTCTCCTCCACCGGATTGGCCTTGCGGTGGGCCTTCACGATGTCCAGCAGCGCATACTTCAGCTCGTCCAAGCCCTTGTGCGCCACGGTGGAGATGCGGAAGATCGGCCAGCCGAACTCCTTGAGCTCTTCTTCCTGCAGGTCGGCCATGTCGGCAGCATCTGGCACGTCCATCTTGTTCAGGATGATCACGCGCGGGCGCTCGCGTAGGTCGCCCAGCCCGGAGTCGCTCGCCAGCTCCTCCTGGTAGTTGGCCAGCTCCTTCTCCAGGGCCTTGATGTCCGCGACCGGATCGCGGTCTGCCTCCAGCGAGGCGGCGTCCACAACATGGGCCAAAACGGCGGTGCGCTCAATATGGCGCAGGAAGTCCAACCCCAGGCCTTTGCCTTCGCTGGCGCCGGGGATCAGGCCCGGCACGTCGGCGACGGTGAACACCTCGTGGCCGACGTTGACCACACCCAGGTTCGGCACCAGGGTCGTAAACGGGTAGTCCGCGATCTTCGGCTTCGCGGCCGACAGCACGGAAATCAGCGAGCTCTTACCTGCCGACGGGAAGCCCACCAGTCCGACGTCTGCCATGGACTTGAGTTCGAGGATGACGTCTTTTGCCTCGCCAGGTTCGCCCAGTAGCGCGAAGCCCGGGGCCTTCCTGCTTTTGGACGCCAACGCTGCGTTTCCCAACCCACCGTGTCCGCCCGCGGCGACGATCATCCGCGTGCCTTTGCCTGTCAGGTCGGCGATCGCCTCGCCCTTGGAGTTAAGCACCACGGTGCCCTCCGGCACTTGGAGTACGAGGTCTTCCCCGCGCGCGCCGTGTCGGTGATCGCCAGCGCCGTTGTTGCCACGCTGAGCCTTGATGTGAGGGTGGAAGTGGAAGTCCAACAGGGTGTGCACCTGTGAGGAGACTTCCAGGATGATGTCTCCGCCGTGGCCGCCGTTACCGCCGTCGGGGCCACCGAGGGGGACGAACTTCTCGCGGTGAACAGAGGCGCAGCCGTGGCCGCCGTCACCGGCCTGCAGATGCAGCACTACGCGATCAACGAACTGTGGCATAGCTTTCCCTTGCTTTCTTTTCGCCCCAATTAATACTTCGAGCTCCGAGTCTATCTGTGTTTGGGGTAGCGGCCTAAAAGGTGGAGAATCCGAACCCTGTGTTTCCTCCATAGGCATACGTGAACTATAGTTAGCCTACCCTTGCCACTGGTAAGGCTAAGCTAAGCATGAGAGTGGGCTCGGCCCAGCCTCTCACACCCCTCACGTAAGGATGAACAATGCGTTTTTCTCCGCTTCGCAAAGTCTGCATCGGCGTCGTAGCAGCAACCACTGCCCTCGGCCTCGCAGCCTGCGGCGCATCTAACCCCAGCGACGGCAACGCTTCCGGCGCTAGTAAGTCCGGCTCCGCCATCACCATCACCGATGTGACCGGCCGGCAGGTCACCTTCGACTCTCGCCCAGAGAAGATCCTCCTCGCAGAGGGTCGCGGACTATTCGCCACCTCCATCTTGAACAAGGAAAACCCAACGGAGCACATCGTGGCCATCGGCTCCGACATGCACTCCGCCGCTCCCACCTTCGAAGAGAAACTCTCCAAGGCGGACAAAAAGTACAGCGACCTCCCGACCGTTGGAAACATTTCTAAGGGCGATGTGACCGTAGAGAACCTACTTGCCCACAAACCGGACGTCACCGTACTTTCCCTAGATCACAAGAAGGCCGCCGAAGAATCCGGCCTACTGGACAAGATGGATCAGGCTGGACTGAAGTACGTATTCAGTGACTTCCGCCAAAAGCCGCTGGAGAACACCACCAAGACGATGAGCCTCTACGGTCAACTGCTAGGCAAGGAAGATAAAGCCAAGGAGTTCAACGACTTCTACTCCGGCAAGGTTAAGGACGTCACCGACCGTGCAAACAAGGCAAAAGACAAGCCGAAGACCCTGGTCTGGCGCGCGGCGGGCATGAAGGACTGCTGCGGCACTGTGAAGAACTCCAACCTCGGCGATCTGGTCAACGCTGCGGGAGGAAAGAACATCGGCGACGACCTGCTGGACACGGAATCCGGGGACCTCACCGCAGAGAAGGTCCTCGCCGAACAGCCAGAGCAGATCATTGCCACAGGCGGCGCATGGGCCAAGGATCCCGAAAAGCCCGAGGTGCTGCCGCACGTGGAGCTCGGCTACACGGCCAAGCCCGACGTATCTGAGAAGACCCTCAAGGGACTGCTGGCCACGCCTGGTTTTAATTCGTTGAATGCTCCCAAGGAGGGCAAGCTACACGCGGTCTACCACCAGTTCTACGATTCCCCGTTTAACGTTTTCGCCCTTGAGCAGTTCGCACAATGGCTGCACCCCGAACTGTTCCAGGAACTAGACGTAGAGAAGGACTTCGCGGACTTCCACACGAACTGGCTGCCGTTCGAGTACTCCGGAACGTTCTTCACCTCCACCAAAAGCTAACCCCAAGAAGTAACCCCCATGTCCCACCTTTTAATCCCAGACAAGTCATCAACGGACGAAGGCGAGATATCCAACGCTCACGATGCTGCGCTTCCGGCCGGAGCCAGCGCAGTCGTCGAACAGTATCGTCGCCAGGCCAGGCGGAAAATCCTCGCCATTTTCGCGCTATCCATCGCTGCTTTCGCAGCCTTCGCCGTCGCCACGATCGTCGGCCCCATCGACCTGAGCTTGATGGAACTATGGAAGGCACTCATCGACCCCAACGGTGTCGATGAGACCACCCACACCGTCCTATGGAACCTACGCCTGCCTGCGTCAGTGATGGCCGTTCTCATCGGCGCCTCGCTCTCCCTATCCGGGGCGCACATGCAAACCATCCTGGATAACCCGCTAGCGGAACCGTTCACCCTTGGCATCTCCGCAGCAGCGGCGTTCGGCGGAGCCGCATCCATTGTGTTGGGCTGGACGGTGCTGGCTAACCCGCAGTTCAACCTCGCAGCCGTGGCTTGGGTGGCCTCGCTAGTGGCGGTATTTATCGTGGCGGGCGCTTCATTGTGGCGCGGTGCCAGCGCAGAATCTATGATTCTGCTCGGAATTGCGCTGGTGTTCTTGTTCCAGGCAATGCTTTCCCTGATGCAATACCGCGCGACAACCGAGGCACTGCAGCAGATCGTATTCTGGACGATGGGTTCGCTCCAGCGCGCGAACTGGACGTCTAACGCCATCATCTTCGGTGCGTTGGCAGTCGCGATTCCTTTCACCATCCTGAATTCGTGGAAGCTCACTGCCCTACGACTGGGCGATGATCGCGCGGCGGCGCTGGGAATCAACGTCCAGCGCTTGCGCGTCACCACACTCATAGTCTCCTCCCTACTGGCAGCCAGCGCGGTAGCGTTCGCGGGCGTGATCGGCTTCATCGGCCTGGTCGGCCCCCACGTCGCCCGCATGCTCGTCGGCGAGGATCAGCGCTACTTCGCCCCTGCATCCATGGCGGCCGGAGCTCTGTTGCTGGCCGCTGCACACGCGGTATCGATCACTGCGGTTCCTGGCGTGGCGGTGCCGATCGGCATCATCACATCCTTGGTGGGAGTTCCTTTCTTCCTCATTCTGGTGTTCGTCCGCCGACGCACGGTCTGGGGGTCCTAGCCCATGCTGACTATCGAAGATATCCACGTCCGCTACGGCAAGAATCCGGTTCTGCAGGGAGTATCCGCTTCCGGCTTTCAGCCGGGGTCCATCACCGGCCTGTTGGGGCCCAATGCCGCGGGAAAGTCCACCCTGGTGAAGACGATTGCTGGGATACAGCGGGCGTCATCAGGCACCTGCCGAGTCACCAGCAACGGCGAGGAACTATCCGGCACTAACCGGCGCGACGCGATTGGCTATGTTCCGCAAGACCTGCTGTCCAGTGCTTCCCTGACGGCCTTCGAATCGATCCTCGTGGCGACGAAACGATCGACACGCCGGGCAGCGGCCGCAACCGCACAGGAACAAGCGGCCGCAGTGCTGGAGCGGCTGGGGATTACACACCTGGCTTCGCGTTATGTTCACGAGCTGTCGGGTGGGCAGCGACAGCTGGTCGCCGTGGGACAGATGCTGGTGCGCGAGCCCGAGGTGCTACTTCTGGACGAGCCGACGTCTGCCCTTGATCTGCGGCACCAGGTGGAACTGTTGCAGCTCATCCGCCAAGAGGTATCCCAAAAGGATTCGATCGCGCTGATTGCGATTCACGACTTGAACTTAGCGGCGCGATACTGTGATCAGCTTATTGTGCTCCACCGGGGGCGCCTAATGGCGCAGGGGCAACCTTCCGAGGTGCTGACTCCTGGCCTGCTAGACGAGGTCTACGGACTGCGGGCGAAGGTGCTTAACGATGATGGCACGCCAGTGATCTGCCCTGTCGAGGAGTCAACGCCGAGCCTTAAGTAGCATTGACTACTCCAAGACAAGCCCCGGTTCCGCCGGGGCTATTTTCATGGCTAATATGAAGGATTTCATTACAGTATGGAAACGCAAAAACCCAGTGCACGCACTTAGTGCGTCCACTGGATTTTCAAGCTCTACGTGGGCTCAACCGAAGCTATGCCAAGAGCTAGCGAAGGCTAGCGAGAGCTTAGGCCTCGACTGCCTCGTTCTCGACGATGTTCACCACGCGGCGACGACGCTTGGTAGCGAACTGTACGGCGCCGGCCTTCAGGGCGAACAGAGTGTCGTCGCCACCACGGCCAACGTTCTCACCCGGGTGGAAAGAGGTGCCACGCTGGCGGATCAGGATCTCGCCGGCCTTGACCTGCTGGCCGCCGAAGCGCTTCACACCGAGACGCTTGGACTCGGAGTCACGGCCGTTGTTGGAGCTAGATGCACCCTTCTTGTGTGCCATTAGTCTCTCCCTCCTTAAGGAAGAAAATCGAAGTGTCTCGGTAGTTTACTTGATACCGGTGACCTTCAGAACCGTGAGGCTCTGACGGTGGCCGAAGCGGCGCTTGTAACCGGTCTTGTTGCGGTAGTGCATGCCGCGGATCTTCGGTCCACGAACATGCTCAACGATCTCAGCGTTGACGTTGACAGATGCCAGCTTGTCACCGGTGGTGACGTTTGCGCCATCGACGACGAGAACCGGGGTGAGAGCCACGGACGAACCCGGCTCACCCTCGATCTTCTCGACCTTGACGAGGTCACCTTCGGCAACCTTGTACTGCTTTCCGCCGGTCTTGACGATCGCGTACATGTAGGGCTACCCCTTTATTTCTCTAATCGGCTCAGGCAGCCCCCTGCGGGAAGGAAGCATCCTGACTGTTACTTTTGCTTAGCTGCGTTCGTTCCCCCAAAAGCGCCCGGGGCACTTCTGTGCACACTGTGCGAGCACAACTTGCTAGAAGCTAGTGCACTCGCGCAGTCCCCGGCGACGCGCGCGTTAAGGCTGGTCACCGGCGGAACGAACAGCGACTGGTTAAGACTACCCGGTCAGGGGGCTAAAAACCAAATCCCTTTGCTTTCGCTCGGAACTAGTTCGTCTTGCGCACCACTCGCCGGCGACGGCCACGCGAACGGGGCTTCTCACCGCCCTTTTCGGCGCTATTGTTTGTGACGCCGAAGTCCTCCGGTCGCGGGGCAAAATCAGACTTAGAGTTGCCTCTTGTCTGTCGCTTCCGGCGTGGGGATTCCTCGAACTTGCGCTTCGCTTCCTCGTAACTGGATTGGTTGGCGGCGGAAGAGTGGGCGTCCCGCCCCGAAGAAGAACGAGCACTGCGCGCGTTCGTGTGCGCCGAACGCACTACGCGGCGGCGACGGCGCACCCTGTTAGCCGCGACCTTATTCTGCTCCGGCCGCTCTGCGTTGTCGGCTGCCGAAGGCTCGTCCGGATCCTCCTGGGCGGACCGCTTGCGGGCGCTGGCGACGATGCCTTCGATGTCGCTGGCACGATTGCGCGCCTTAGCGTTACCTCCCCGCTTCTGTGACTGCTCCTGCTTTGGTTCCGGCTGCTCCTCCTGCCGCTCGGATCCCTGGGCAGCGAGCGGGGTACCGCGACGAACCACACGGCGCACGCGACGGCGAGTGCCCTGCAGAGACTGTGGCCGCTGAGTCTGCTCGGTCTGCTCGGTCTGCTTATCCTCGCGCTGGCCACGCTCCGGAGCCTTACCCTGGCCTCGCTCCTTGAGCTGCCCCTTGGACTGCCCCTTGGGCTGATCCTTGGACTGCCCCTTGGGCTGGTTCTTGCCCTGGTTTTTAGCCTGCTGGCGCTCCTTGCGGTGCCCGTGGTCGCGTCGCGGCTCCGGGTCCTTCTGCTCCACCGGGTCCGGATGCATGATGAACCCGCGTCCATCGCAAGCCTCACATGGGGTGGAGAAAGTTTCCAGCAGACCAGTACCCAATCGCTTGCGGGTCAACTGCACCAGACCCAGCGAGGTCACTTCACCCAACTTGTGGCGCGTGCGGTCGCGGCCTAGGAACTCCGACAGGCGGCGCAGCACCAGATCCTGGTTCTGCTGCAGCAGCATGTCGATGAAGTCCACGACGATCATGCCACCGATGTCGCGCAGACGCAGCTGGCGGACGATCTCTTCGGCCGCCTCCAGGTTGTTCTCCGTGACCGTGGCCTCGAGGTTGCCACCGCTACCCACAAAGGAACCGGTATTCACGTCGATGACCGTCATGGCCTCAGTGTGGTCGATGATCAGGTAACCGCCCGACGGCAGCCACACCTTGCGAGCCATAGCCTTTTCCAGTTGCTGGTCCAGGTCCAACGGTGCGAAGGCATCCTGGCCGTCGTGCTTGCCGCGGTTCCACTTGTGTACGCGGTCCATCAGCTCCGGGGAGGTGCGCCCCAGGTAATCGCGCACGGCCTGCCAGGACTTATCGCCGTCGATGATGAGCTCGGAGAAGTCCGCGTTGAAAACATCACGCACGACCTGGATCAGCATGTTCGGCTCTTCGTAGAGCGTCACCGGCTTGGAGCCCTTGGAGTTGCGCTCCTTGTTCTCGAGCTTCTGGATCTCCTGCCAACGCTTCTCCAGGCGCTGCACGTCCTCAGTGATCTGCTCTTCCGTTGCATTCTCTGCAGCGGTGCGGATGATCGCGCCGCCATCGCCGGTGATGACCTCACCCAGGATGTCCTTCAGACGCTTGCGCTCGCCTGCGGGAAGCTTGCGGGAAATGCCGGCGGTCGTGCCCGCCGGGAAGTACACCAGGTAGCGGCCCGCAAAGTTAATGCGGTTGGTCAGGCGCGCACCCTTGTGTCCGATCGGGTCCTTCAGCACCTGCACCAGGATCTGATCACCCGGGCGCAGCGCCTGGTCGATCTTGCGGCTCTTGGAGTGCAGGTGGGACGAACGCCAATCCATCTCGCCTGCGTACAGCACGGCGTTGCGGCCCGTGCCGATGTCCACGAAGGCTGCCTCCATGCTGCCCAGCACGTTTTGCACGCGGCCGAGGTACACGTTGCCAATCAGCGACTGGTGCGTCGCATCCGCCACGAAATGTTCAACCAGCTGACCATCTTCTACCACGCCGACCTGAGTCATCATGCCCTTGTGATCGGTGCGCTCCGAGTCACGGACGATCATCGTGCGCTCCACGGATTCGCGGCGGGCCAGGAACTCGGCGCGGGTGATGGCCTTGTAGTTCTTGTCGCGGTTCTTTGCTCGCCAGCGGCGCTGCGATTCGAGGCGGGTTGAGCCCTTCATCTTCACCGGCTCGTCCACCAGGTCTTCGGTGGCACGCTCGGCCGGGTGGAGATCCTCGGGCGCGATGTTCTTCGCGGGGGTCTCTTCGGCTTTCTCTTCTGACGCCCGCTCCTCCGCCCGGCGCGCACTTCCTACGCGGCGTACGACTCGGCGGACTCGACGGCGCCGCACCGGCTTCTGCTCGGAATTTTCTTCCTGTGCCTTCTCCTCCTGCGCCTTTTCTTCCTGAGGCTTCGCTACCTGGGCTGCTGCCCGCTCCGACTTCTTCTCCGGCTTCTGCTCTGGTTCCTCAGCCTGCTGCGGCTTCTTGGCAGACTTCTTTACAGCGCGCTTCGCCGTCTTCTTCACAGAGCGCTTGGCGGTTCGCTTGGCCGGCTTCTTCTCCGACTTTTCAGAAGTCTCCTCAGCAACCGCTTCAGGAGCCACCTCAGTAGCATCCTCTACAGCCTGCTCCACCTGCTCTTTCTGCTCGGCAGGCTCGACAGACTTGGAGGGCTTGGCATGCTCAGCAGGCTCAGAGGACTTCTTCGTCCGCTTCTTCGCAGTCTGCTTTGCAGACTTCTTAGTAGCCTTCTTCGCTGCCTTCTTAGCTGACTTCTTCGGCTTCTCGGCCGCAGGAGCCTCTACCTCCGCAGGCTTTTCGTCTGCTTGAGATGGCTCGGAGCTGGCACTGAGGGCGTCCAAAACAGAAAAGACCTGCGCCTGAGTCAGCGACGAGGCCGTCTTCTTCCCCTCAATGCCATGGTCCGCCAGAACACCCAGGAAGTCCGTCGCGCGGATCCCCAACTGCTTGGCAACGGTGTGGACGCGAATCTTCTCCCCCACACTGTCTCGATCAATTTTCGCAGCCTGAGCTGCAATTTCCGGGCTGATGGTCGCCACGAAATCTCCTTTTAAAGTCTTCAAAGTTTTCCTGATCGCCATGCCGCATCGTCGTTGTGGGCACCCGATCTGTACCCCATTGTCTCACATCGTCTCGAATCCATCCGACAACCCATCCGACAACGCTGTGTTCAAGTGCGCGACTGTTACGCTGAACGCCATGCCCAACCCATCGTCGCCCTCCGTCGCCTTCGATCAGACAGTGCTCACCGATGTCCAAAACGGCATGCGCCCCAGCAAAGCCGCGCAGTTTGTGATTTCGCTGATTTTCGGACTGATGATGTTCATCCTCTGCGCACCGATCACCGGACCATTGCCAGCGCTGGGGATCCTCGTCGCCGCCGTCCTGGCTGGCGTCGTGTGGTGGCGTTACCTGCGGCGGGGCGGCGTGCGCGGCAACGACTACTCCCCCATGAAGTCAGACGCCGAAGCCGCCCGCACCCCCTTCAGTTGGAAGGAAGAAGGCCGTTTAGTGCTAGTGCTTGCGCTCGTATTCGGCATATCGCAGGTCGCAAGCATGTTTAGCAGCCAGGGCAGGTGGGGCTTCGCCGCTATTGCCGCGCTGATCACCGTTGGGTTGATGTACTGGGTCGTTACTCTTGACGCCTGGCGCCCCACTCGCTACACCGACCCGGAAAAACTGGGGCGAGAGATGCGAATTGAGGACCCCACCGAGTGGCTACAGGCATTCCTCTACTGCCGCCGATGTGTCCCGGGCGGGCTGCAGATCCTGAGCGATACCTTGAAGGAGGATCTTTCGCGGTACGGATGGACCACTCGCAGTGCGAACGAAGCTCTGGACAAGCTAGTAGAGCAGGGCAAAGCTGTGAAAATCCGGGAGTTGCGCTCTACCGATGGGGCGAGGAAATGGGTCACGCTGACAAAGGAAGGCTCCCAAGACTTCCAGGAGCGGCACGGAGGCTAAGCCGCGCCTCGCCTTCATCAAAGCCCCTGATATGCAAAAACCGCGGACGCGCTGCGCCCGCGGTTTTTTCCAGCTGTTTACAGGTTCGGGAACCAGATGCCGATCTCGCGCTCCGCGGACTCCGGGGAGTCGGAGCCGTGAACAACGTTTTCGCCAACGGTCAGAGCGAAATCGCCGCGGATGGTGCCCGGGGTGGCCTTCTCCACTGGGTGGGTGCCACCGGCCAGCTGACGCCAAGCGGCGATAGCAGACTCGCCCTCAACGATGCCGGCAACCAGCGGAGCGGAGGTGATGAAGTCCACCAGCTCGCCGAAGAAGGGCTTATCGGCGTGCTCAGCGTAGTGCTTCTCCGCGGTCTCGCGGTCAGCGGTACGCAGGTCCAGCTCCACGAGCTTCAGACCCTTCTTTTCGATGCGGGAGATAATTTCGCCCACGTGGCCGTTCTTAACGCCGTCGGGCTTAATCAGAATCAGAGTGCGTTCAGTCATGTCAGTGATTCTACACGTGGCGTCACGGCACTACAGCGCAGCAACACCCAGGCGCTATACGCGGCTGCGCACCTGATTCATCAGTGCGTAGGCACGGTCACCCGGGCACGCGGTCGCAGTGGAGACGTCGCCCCAGTCGCGGTGACCGGTGATCGTGCGGCGGGTCAAGTTCAGGCGGGCCGCGTTGTTTACGTAGCGCACGCTACCGCGCGGGTCTAGCCCCAACCCACGGCACAGGTGGCCGAGAACGCGCACAAGAGAGTTGATGGCGGCCGGGGTGGGAGCCTGCTGCATGAAGTTCCCCAGCAGACACACACCAATATTGCCGTCGTTCGCGTTGTACACGTGACCTGCGGTGACGGACATGGGCGATGCGCCCAAGCTGCCGGACTGGAAGACCGCCTGGCCACCCGTGCCGGTGGTGCGCCCCTGGAACACAGTGCCATCCGGAGCAATCAGCAGGTGGTAGCCGATGTCTCCCCAACCGCGCCCGCCGTTGGCCCGGGAGGCGTGGAAGGCGTAGATGCTGCGGACGTTCGCGGCGTAGTCGCCGTTGGCAGGAGTGGCCATCGCCGTGTGGTGCACAGTAATGAGCTGCGCGCGGGTGAAGCGGGGAGTCCACCCCATCAGCGACTCGTTGGCACCCCACTCGCGGCGGGAAACCACGCGCAGGCCGTTGATCACGTTCGCGCCGCCAATGCCGGCACCACCCGGAGCCGGCGCACCCGGGTTGGCCAGGCCACTGGACTGCAGGATTCCGGCGATGGTGCCCGCCAGCGCCAGGGAGCCAGCCAGGCCCGCAGCTCCGGTCTCCAGGCTGCTTTGCAGTTCAGCCGGGTTGGAGGGCAGCCCCATCGGCGCAGCGTAGGGTGCAATGCCCGCGCCAAAGATCTGCTCTTCCTGCCCCTGCGGAGCCTCCACGATGTGGAGGAACAGGCGCGTCGCCGGGTCGTTCACCTCGCCGGGCAGCCATACGACAGTGGCCCCCTCGGGCAGCTCTACCGGTTCGGACTTCAGTGCGGAATCATCGCCCTCGCGGTCGTGTGCCTCGGGCTGCACCACGCGGTCCTCGGTGCGACCGTCCTGGAACTCGAAGCGCAGGGTCGCCTGCGCTGCCTCGGTCGCTGCGGGCGCAAAGGTGATGGTGAGGTACCCGGTGCCTCCGGGTAGCTCGCCCTTTTGGTTGACGCCGATTCCCGTCCCGGTGAAGCCCTCTTGCTCGGCAGGGGTCGGTGCGCCGGCAGCTCCGGCGGGATCTGCACCGGGGAGTGCGTCGTCGGCGGAGGAGAAGACCCCCATGTTGTTGCGGTTGGCGAAGAGGAGGGAGCCACCGACGCTGGCCCCCAGAGCGGTGGAGAAACGGAAAAATGCACGGCGCGTTAACGTCATGCACCGGATAATAAACCACATTCGGGGGTAGCGGGAGACTTACCCCTATTTAAGGGTATTCCCAGGTGAGTGTTACTAGTGTTAAAGGTGGTGCGAATGTGGCGTCACAAAGATTAGTCGGCGGGGGTAGTCGGGCGCCGCACGTTACCTTCCTCATCGAGGTGCTGCGAGGGCAGCAGGCCGCGCTCCATGCGGCGCATCAGGTTCGAGCGCAGGTGGTAGATGTACCACCAGCACAGAGCGAAGATCACGCCCATAGCACCCATCGCCGGGTGCACGATGAAGCCCGCGATCGCCAGCACCTGCAGGGCAATGTTCAACCAATCAGCCCACTTGGCCTTCTGCAGGAAGGCGGCGACGATCATCGCACCCCCCAGGCCGATCACGTAGGCCATGTTGAAGGTCGTGGCGGAAGCACCGGCATCCACCCGGGTGATGACGGTCAGCACCAGCAGGATCACGATGGCTTCCATGATGTGCGTTCCGGCCATCACACCGCGCAAGCCCTTCATCGGGTCGTTGGCCGGGGCCTGGCCGGGACCCAGCGGGCCGAATTCGCCCTGTCCACTGTGCCCACTCTGCCCACTGTCCTCGCCAGCCTTACTGCGGTTGTGCGGGTTCTGTGCCACGATTGTGCAGCTCCTTGGTAGATCTTCCGTTTAAAAAATTTTCCTGGCGCCGGCGAGTGTCCCGGCGCCTGTCCTGGCCGCCTACGCCGGTTCCTTGCCGAACAGCGTCCGAGCCTCCCCGGCCGTCACCACAGAGCCAGTGATCAGCACGCCAGCGCCGGACAACACGCCGTCCTCGTCGTCTTCGGCCAGTTGGGTGGCGATCTCCACGGCTCCGGGCAGGTTCGCGGCCACGTGCACGCGCTCCTCGCCGAAGGCATCCCGCGCGTACTCGGCCAGCACGTCGACCGGCAGGGCGCGCGGGGAGTTCACCTCCGTCACCACGACCTCGTCCATCACCGGCTCCAGGGCAGCCAGGATGCCGCGGGCATCCTTGTCCCCTAGCACTCCGACCACGCCGACCAGCCGGCGAAACTCGAAGTCGCGGTCGATGGCCGCAGCCAGGGCTTTCGCCCCGTGGGGGTTGTGCGAGGCGTCGATAAACACGCTCGGGGTGGAGCGCACGCGCTCCAGGCGGCCGGGCGAGGCGACGGAGGCGAAGCCCTCCCGCACCGTGTCCACGTCCAGCTGCCGCTCGGCTCCGGCGCCGAAGAATGCCTCCACGGCAGCCAGGGCCACGGCGGCGTTGCGTGCCTGGTGTTCGCCGGAGAGCGGCAGGAAGATGTCTGTGTACTCGCCAGCCAGCCCGCGGATGGTTACGGTCTGCCCGCCGACGGCGATCTGGCTGGAGACCACGCCGAACTCACTGCCGGCGCGGGCGACGGCGGAATCCTTCGCCACGGCCTCTTCCAGCAGTACTCGCATGGCCGCCGGCTCTTGCTCGGCAACGATCGTCACATTGTCCGGCGGGGTGAGCAGATCGTCAGCATCCCAGCGGGCCTTGATGATGCCCGCCTTCTCGCCCGCGATCTTCTCCAGCGTGTCGCCCAGGTAGTCCGTGTGATCCAGCCCGATCGGGGTGATCACGGCAACGTCGGAGTTCACCACGTTCGTCGCGTCCCAGCGCCCGCCCATTCCGGTCTCCACCACAGCCACGTCCACCGGCGCGTCGGCGAAGGCCGCGTAGGCCATGGCCACCAGCACCTCGAACTTGCTCATCTGCGGGCCGCCCTCGGCCTGGCTCTTCGCGTCCACCATTTCCACCATCGGCTGAATGTCGCGCCAGGTGTCCACGTAGTCGCGCGGGTGCAGTGGCTTGCCGTCGATGGCGATGCGTTCGGTGACGATCTGCAGGTGCGGGCTGGTTGTCCGCCCGGTGCGGCGGTGGAATGCGCGCATCAGCGATTCGATCATCCGCACCACGGAGGTCTTGCCGTTGGTTCCCGCAACGTGGATCACCGGGAATGCACGCTCCGGGTGGCCGAGCAGATCCATCAGCATCTCTACGCGCTCGAGCGTCGGGTCGATCTTCGTCTCCGGCCAGCGCTGATTCAGCTCCGCGTCGACCTCCGCCAGCGCGGCCAGGTCTTCGGGCGTAATGGGACGTTCTTGTACTGACGCCACCTCGGCCTCATCCGCCCCCACACCGTCGATAGGCAGGGCTAGGCCTGCCTCGTCGAGCGTGACCTCTTCCGGGTAGCTATCCCCGACCTTTTCCTCGAAGCTTTTGCCGTCGGCAATCCTGTCGTCGGTCATGCCTGCGGTAGGCCTTCCAGGCGGGCAGTGATGCGCTCGAACTCTTCCTGTGCGACGCGCTGGCGTTCGCGGATTCCTTCGACGACCTTCTCCGGTGCCTTGGACAGGAAGTTTTCGTTACCCAGCTTCTTCGCTGCGTTGTCCAGCTCCTTCTGAGCTGCCGCGAGGTCCTTCTCCAGGCGCTTGCGCTCCGCGGCAACGTCAACGGTGCCGGAGGTATCCAGCTGCACGGCGATGGTTGCCTGGGACAGTCGGACCTCAATGGACGCAGTCTCTGCGAAGCCTTCCTTCGGGATTTCCAGGCGCACCAGGGATCGCACGGCCTCCTCGAAGTCCGCCAGGTCAGCGGCAGCGAAATCCAGCGCGGCGGGCACCTTCTGGGAGGGCTTCACGCCCTGGTCGCTACGGAAGCGGCGCAGCTCGGTGACCAGCTTGTCCACGTCCGCCATGCGGCGTACCGCATCGGCATCGGTCTGCGTCCCACCGTTGGTGAGGTCGGAGGTCGGCCAGTCGGCGGTGACCAGGGAGTCGGAGTAGCCCTCTTCCCCATCGGTCAGCGCCTTCCACAGCGACTCGGTCACGAAGGGCATGGCGGGGTGCAGCAGGCGCAGCACCGCATCCAGTACGCGCCCCAGCACGATCTGGGTGCTGATGCCCCGCTGGACCTGTTCCTCCGTGGCGCTATCCCAGTCGCGCGGGATCTGCACCTTCGCAATCTCCAGGTACCAATCGCAGAACTCGCCCCAGGCAAAGCGGTATAGGTTCTCGTTCGCCAGGGAGAACTCGTAGCGATCCAGCGCGTCGTCCACCAGCTGGCGGACCTCCTCCAGGCGATCCAGGATCCAACGGTCGGCATCCGTCAGGATCTCACGGGCGGGCAGCTCGCCCACGCGCGCGCCGTTCATCAGCGCGAACTTAGTGGCGTTGTACAGCTTGGTGGCGAAGTTGCGGGAGGACTGCGCGGCATCCTCGCCCACCGGCAGGTCGGAGCCCGGGTTGGCACCGCGCGCCAGGGTGAAGCGCAGCGCATCCGCGCCGTAGTCGCGCACCCAGTCCATCGGGTCGATGCCGTTGCCCAGGGACTTTGACATCTTGCGGCCGTGCTCGTCGCGCACCAGGCCGTGCAGGAAGATGTCCTTGAACGGGATCTGCGGGCGGCCGTCCTTGCCCGTGCCCAACACCTCTGGGGTGTGCTTGGAGGCGAAGGTGGCGAACATCATCATGCGGGCGACCCAGAAGAACAGAATGTCGTAGCCCGTCACCAACACGCTGGTGGGATAGAACTTCTCCAGTTCCGGGGTCTTCTCCGGCCAACCCATCGTAGAGAACGGCCACAGGGCGGAGCTGAACCACGTGTCCAGCACGTCCTCGTCCTGGCGCCAGCCCTCGCCCGTCGGAGCTTCGTCGTCCGGGCCGCAGCACACGATCTCACCGTTCGGGCCGTACCAGATCGGAATGCGGTGGCCCCACCACAGCTGGCGGGAAATGCACCAATCGTGCATGTCGTCCACCCAGTCGAACCAGCGCGGCTCCTGGGAGGAAGGGTGGATCACCGAGTCGCCGGAGCGGATCGCATCGCCGGACATCTTCGCCAGCTCATCCACCTTGACGAACCACTGCTCGGACAGGCGCGGCTCCACGGCCTCCTTGGAGCGCTCGGAGTGGCCCACGCTGTGCACGTAGGGGAACTTGCGGGCCACGATGCGGCCCTGCTCCTCCAACGCCAGGCGGATCTTCTCGCGCGCCTCGTAGCGCTCCATGCCGTCGAACTCAGTGCCGGTGTTCGCAATGTGGCCGGTCTCGTCCATGATCACCGGCATCGGCAGGTCGTGGCGCTGGCCCATCGCAAAGTCGTTCGGGTCGTGCGCCGGGGTGATCTTCACCGCACCGGTGCCGAACTCCGGGTCCACGTAGTCGTCGGCCACCACGATCATCTGGCGGTCCGGCAGGAACGGGTGCGGCAGGGTCTTGCCCACCAGGTCCGCGTAGCGCTCATCCTCCGGGTGCACGGCAACGGCCACGTCGCCCAGCATCGTCTCCACACGAGTGGTGGCCACGACCACGTGCGGTTCGGAATCGTCCAGCGAGCCATAGCGGATGCTCACCAGCTCACCCTCGTCGTCGGAGTACACAACCTCGATGTCGGAGATCGCAGTCTGCAGCACCGGAGACCAGTTCACCATGCGATTCGCGCGGTAGATCAGGCCGGCGTCAAAAAGCTCCTTGAACATCGTCTGCACGGCGCGGGACAGGCCATCGTCCAGGGTAAAGCGCTCGCGCGACCAATCCACGGAATCACCGATGGCGCGCATCTGGCGCTGGATCACGCCGCCGTACTGATCCTTCCACTCCCAGACCTTCTCCACGAAGGCCTCGCGGCCGTAGTCGAAGCGGTCCTTGTCCTCGGTTTCCTTCAGGCTGGCCTCGACCTTCGTCTGGGTCGCGATACCCGCGTGGTCGGAGCCGGGCAGCCACAGAACCTCGAAGCCCTGCATGCGCTTGCGGCGAGCCATCGCATCCATCAGCGTGTGGTCCAGCGCGTGGCCCATGTGCAGCTGGCCGGTCACGTTCGGCGGCGGCAGCACAATGCTGAAGGGCGGCTTGTCGCTGGAAGGATCGGCCTTAAAGTAGCCGGAGTCCACCCACCCCTGGTAGAGGTTTTCCTCTACCGCGGCGGGGTCCCATGCCGCAGGTAGCTGTGCCGAGCGGTCGGCACCAATCGGGTTAGAGCCATTTGCCTTAGAACTGGAGTCACTCACGTCTGCCAAGTCTAGTAGACGGCCCGGACAGGGCATACACCCCGCCTACCACCCGCTCACCCACTGAGCGTTTGCATCTCGAGCATCGCCCGCAGCACACCCGCAGCCTCGTCCAACGCCCGCCCGGAGTTATGCCACACGCCCGAAGAATTCACGAAGGGGTGAATCAGGCCGGGGTGGCGTCGGAAAGAAACGGGCACACCTGCCTCCCGCAGCTTCTCGGCATAGGCCGTGCCCTCGTCGCGCAGCGGATCGAACCCGGCGACAGCGACATAGGCCGGAGCCACCCCACTGACATCCTCGGCAAGCAGAGGCGAAACGTCCGGGTCCAGCCGCTGCACATCGTCGGTGAGGTACTGGTCGCGGTACCACTGCATGTGTGCCTGGGTCAGGAAGTACCCCTTGGAGAACTCCTTGTGGCTGGGCGTATCCATCCTGGAAAGGTCCGTAACCGGCACAAATAGCAGCTGCGCACGCGGCTGCTCCTGGCCTTCGCGCTTACGGCGCAGGCACACCACGGCGGCCAGGTTACCTCCCGCGGAATCGCCGCCGACGGCCACCCTATTTTTATTGACGCCCTTAACCTCGCCCGCCATGGCCGCATCAACGACATCGCAGCAGTCGTCCGGCGCAGCGGGGAAAGGATGCTCCGGAGCCAGGCGGTAGTCCACGGAGAGCACGGCCACGCGGGCGGCCTCGCACAGCCAACGGCAGGTGGAATCGTGCGAGTCGAGGGAGCCGACCACCCAACCGCCGCCGTGGAAGTACACCAGGGTGGGCAGTTCCTCGTCCGGCGAGACCGCGCCAGTGGGACGGTAGTGGCGCACGCGCACGCCCCGGATCCGCTCCTCCACTACGGAGCCGACCTGGGTGACGTGCCCGCCGGCCATGTACGCAGCGTCCTCCACAACCGCGCGGGTGGCTTCGACGGGCTGCTGGGAATAGTCCGCCGGGTGCATCAGGTCGGTGACCAGGCTGGAGGCGCGGACGTCGGAATCCAGGCGATCACCGTCGGAGTTGGTGCGGGAGCCGAAGATCCGCAGAACCGGCTCGGGGATCGCGGGCAGCAGCCACCCGGCGCGGGCAGTGAGTTGGCTGAAAAGCGAGTGCTGGAGTGGTTGCGAGTGAATCGGGGCTGTGGTGTCAGTGGGATTTGTCATGCCTAACATAAAACCACCCGACCTAACGGCCGGGTGGCGATATGCGGAAAAAAGTTTTGCTACAGAAAACTACAGCGGGCTATAGGAAACTACAGCAGGCCAGCCTCCACGACAGCGGCCTTTTCCTCCTGCAGCTCCTTGATGTTTGCGTCGATGCGCTCCTGCTGCGCCGGGCTGATCTCCAGCCCCTGCACGATCTCCCACTCGCCGTTAACAGAGCGGCAGGGGAAGGAGAAGACCAGACCCTCCGGGATTCCGTAGGAGCCGTCGGAAGGCAGTGCGACGGAAACCCAGTCGCCCTCGGCGGTGCCGTTCACCCAGTCGCGCATGTGGTCCAGCGCGCCGCTTGCCGCGGAGGCTGCCGAGGAGCGCCCGCGGACCTCGATGATCTCCGCGCCGCGCTTGGCTACGCGCGGGATGAACTCATCGTTTACCCACGCCGCATCTAGCTTGTCGGCGACCTTCTCACCGTTCAGCGTCAGCTCCGTAACGTCCGGGAACTGGGAGGCGGAGTGGTTGCCCCAGACGGTCATGTTCTTCAGGTCGCGCACTGCCACGCCCAGCTTGTCCGCCACCTGCGCCAGGCCACGGTTGTGATCCAGGCGGGTCAGGGCGGTAACGCGGCGCGGGTCGAGGCCCTCTGCGTGGGCCGCAACGATCGCCGCGTTGGTGTTCGCCGGGTTACCGACGACGATCACGCGGACGTCATCGGCGGCGTGCTCGGCGATCGCCTTGCCCTGCGGGCCGAAGATCTTGCCGTTGGCGGCCAGCAGGTCGGCGCGCTCCTCACCCTTCTGGCGGGGCTTGGCGCCCACCAGGAAGACTGCGTTGGCATCCTTGAAGCCCCTGTCGAGTTCGGTGGTGGTGGTGACCTCTCCCAGCAGCGGGAAGGCGCAGTCGGCCAGCTCCAGGGCCACGCCACGGGCGGCCTGCAGGCCCTGCTCGGTCTCCAGCAGGCGCAGGTTCACTACGCGGTCGCCGAAGACCTCCCCCTTGGCGATACGGAACAGCAGGGAGTAGCCGATCTGGCCGCCGGCACCCGTGACGGTGACGGTAACGGCATTCTGGTTGTTGGTGGTCACGCGGGGCTCCTTAAGCAATGCGTTGGTGAGAATTTTCTTAAATCCTCTCCCTACTGTAATAACCTGCCCGACACCCTGCACTCTCACTGCATTCGAACATCAAACCACCCCCGCACGAGCCTGGATTAACTGCACATCGCTGCAGGCTCAGCCCCTTCATAGATAAACTGAATTGGTGCAGAATAAGCCCCACCTTCCCGCCTCTGCGGCCTGGTATGGCCTCGGCGAACAGCAGTACATCCAGGCCATGAACACCGCCGTGACCATCGCCATCCGGGTCGGTGCCGCATTCACTCCTGAACACCTGGCCGCGATCACCCAGGCCGCACGCCTGCCGCAGAACTGCGAGCTGCTGGATTCCCCGGCTCGCCTGTACGAGGAGGCGCTGCGTTATGCCCACTCCTCCATCTGGCCCGTGCCGCTAAATGGTTATGACAACCCGGAGATGGAAAGCTCCCCTGTCCGCGAGATGCGCAAGCTCGTCGCCGCCACCTACACGCGCTTTGCCACCCATCCGGACGCAGTGCGCCTGATTGTGGCGGAGAATCTGCTGGGCGATCCGGAGCTCGTCCACCGCGTAGGCGTTTTAGAGGACTCTCCAGTGGTGCTGCATCTGGATCGCGTGCTGATGCGCGGCCACGATATTGGTGCCTTCCGCAGCGGTGTGTCCGCGGAGGATACCTATGCACTCATCACTGCGCTGTGCTCCTTCGCCGTCACCCAGGGCCCAACGTTCCACGCCCTGTACGGCATGGATTCCAGCACACCCGAAAACGAGGATGGCCTGCGGACCCTGACGTGCAATGCGGTCATCGCTTTCCTCACCACCACAATGCCCACCAACCAGGGCGCGTCGTACACCCACGCTTCGCATTCTTCGGTGATTGGTACCTCGGTCGCCGCGTCGCTCTACAACCACGCACGGCATGAGGATGAAGAGGTTGATGACGCCCCCTCGGCGCCATCGGACCTATATCACGACTAGGCGCTCTTCTTGTCCCGCTTGGCGACCTCTTCGTGGGTCAGCAGGGTCGGTTCCGCCTCCCCACGGGCGCATGCGCCGGTGATGATGACCTCGCCGGTTTCCTCATCTTCAGGGATGGCGAACATGGTCGGCAGCAGCAGGGTTTCCATGATGGACCGCAGGCCGCGGGCGCCGGTCTCGCGGGCCAGTGCCTTCTGGGCAATCTCTCGCAGCGCCTCGTCCTCGAAGGTCAGGCGCACGCCGTCCATGTCGAACAGGCGCTGGTACTGGCGCACCAGGGAGTTCTTCGGCTCGGTCAGTACGCGCACGAGGGCGTCCTCGTCCAGGTGGCCGACGTGGGTCAGCACTGGCAGGCGGCCGATCAGCTCGGGGATCAGACCGAACTTCACCAGATCCTCCGGCTCCACGAACTGGAACGGGTTCGGATCCTCCTCGGACTTCGCGCTGATCTCCGCGCCGAAGCCCAGACCCTTCTTGCCGCGGCGCTCGGAAATGACCTTCTCCAACCCGGAGAACGCACCCGCCACGATGAACAGCACGTTCTTTGTGTCGAACTGGATGAACTCCTGGTTCGGGTGCTTGCGGCCGCCCTGCGGCGGAACGGCGGCAACGGTACCTTCCAGGATCTTCAGCAGGGCCTGCTGCACGCCCTCGCCGGACACGTCGCGGGTGATGGACGGGTTCTCCGACTTGCGGGAGATCTTGTCCACCTCGTCAACGTAGATGATGCCGCGCTGGGCCTTCGCCACGTCAAAGTCGGCGGCCTGGAGAAGCTTCAGCAAGATATTCTCTACGTCTTCACCGACGTAGCCGGCTTCGGTCAAACTGGTGGCGTCAGCAATGGCGAAAGGCACATCGAGCATTCGAGCGAGCGACTGCGCCAGATAGGTCTTGCCCGAACCGGTAGGCCCCAGCATCAGAATGTTGGACTTCGCCAGCTCCACCTCATCGTCGGAGCGGCGGGCAGCGGCGTTCGACTCCTCGACCTGGATGCGCTTGTAGTGGTTGTACACGGCAACGGCCAGCGTGCGCTTAGCCTCGTCCTGGCCGATCACGTAGCTATCCAGGAACTCTGCAATCGCCGCAGGCTTCGGCAGCTTCGCGGAGCTCTCCGCAGGATCGACGGCCAGCAGCTCCTCTTCGATGATCTCGTTACAAAGCTCGATGCATTCGTCGCAAATGTAAACACCAGGGCCGGCAATCAGCTTGCGGACCTGCTTCTGACTCTTTCCACAGAAGGAACACTTCAGGAGCTCTGCGCTTTCAGGCATGCGGGACATCAGGCTTTCTTGGATTGGGTAACTTGCGGGACAGCTAGATTAGCACCCTCGTAGGCCTTCAATTCTACTGCGCCACACCAAAAACCCCGCGGAAGCTGAGAGCCCCGCGGGTCGCTAGTGTTTGCCGGGCGCTAGTTCTGCGCCGACAGTTTGCGGTAGTCGAAGACCTGGTCGACGATGCCGTACTCCTTGGCCTCCTCGGCTGTCAGGATCTTGTCACGGTCGGTGTCGATGCGTACCTGCTCGGCGGACTTACCGGTGTGGCGCGCCAGGGTCTCCTCCATCAGCTTACGCATGCGCTCGATCTCCTTGGCCTGGATCTCCAGGTCGGAAACCTGGCCCTGCACACCGCCGGTGGCGGGCTGGTGGATCAGCACGCGGGCGTTCGGTAGAGCAGCGCGCTTGCCCGGGGTACCGGCGGCCAGCAGCACGGCAGCGGCGCTGGCGGCCTGGCCGAGGCACACGGTCTGCACGTCCGGGCGGACGTACTGCATCGTGTCGTAGATCGCCATCAGGCTGGTAAAGGAACCGCCGGGAGAGTTGATGTACATCGTGATGTCCCGGTCCGGGTCCAGCCCCTCCAGCACGAGCAGCTGCGCCATGATGTCGTTGGCGGAAGCGTCGTCCACCTGGGTCCCCAGGAAGATGATGCGCTCCTCGAACAGCTTGTTGTACGGGTTGGATTCCTTCGCGCCGTAGCTGGAGTGCTCCACGAACGACGGCAGGATGTATCGCATTTCTGGCATCTGCATCTCTGACATGTCTTAGCTCTCCTTCGCAGAGGTGATGACTTGGTCGACGAAACCGTATTCCTTGGCCTGCTGGGCAGTGAACCAACGGTCGCGGTCGGAATCCTTGGTGATCTGCTCAACGGTCTGGCCGGTGAACTCCGCGATCAGCTCCGCCATTTCCCGCTTGGTGTAGGCGAACTGCTCCGCCTGGATGGCGATGTCGGCGGCGGTGCCGCCCACGCCTGCGGACGGCTGGTGCATCATGATGCGGGCGTGCGGCAGGGCGTAGCGCTTACCCTTTGTGCCTGCGGAAAGCAGGAACTGGCCCATGGACGCCGCCAGGCCCATCCCGTAAGTAGCGATGTCACACGGCGCATACTTCATCGTGTCGTAGATCGCCATACCCGCGGTGACGGAGCCACCGGGAGAGTTGATGTACAGGCTGATGTCGCGCGTCGGATCCTCTGCGGACAGCAGCAGAATCTGGGCGCACAGCTCGTTGGCGATTTCATCGTCCACCTGGCTGCCCAGGAAGATGATTCGCTCGCGCAGCAGGCGCTCGTAGACTGAGTCTCTATGGTTTGGGGTTTCCGAACTCAACTTCGCTCCTTGCCGAAAGTATTACGAAAGTTCACTTTTGTATGCGCCCCAGCCTAGTCACACCCGTCGGTAAAGCGTGCCTTCCGGTGGGGTTGTTCGCTGTCAGCGCACGGTGTGGCTGCGCACCGGAGCGGGTACGGGACTGGCGGGGCAAAAAGAAAACCGCCAGAACCTCGCGTAGAGGTCCCGGCGGTCAGGGAAAACTCTTAGTCTTCCTTCTTCTCCGCTGCCTTCTTGGTGGTCTTCTTGGCAGTGGACTTCTTCGCGGTCGACTTCTTGGCCGTGCCCTTCTTGGCAGTCGACTTCTTCGCGGTGGACTTCTTGGCCGTGCCCTTCTTGGCAGTCGACTTCTTCGCGGTGGACTTCTTGGCAGGAGCTTTCTTCGGCTTCTCCTCGGCCTTATCCGCCTTGTCAGCCTCAGCCTTGTCGGCCTTCTCAGCCTCGGCCTCAACGTCACCGAAGTACTCCTTCGGGTCAACATCTGCGCCGTCGGTGTCCTTCACAGAGGTACGGGCGATGTTCAGCGCCAGTGCCTTGCCGCGGCGGACGTCAGCGAACAGGCTGCCCAGCTGGCCGGCCTGCTGTAGCTGCATGATGAACTGGTTCGGATCCATGCCGTACTGGTTTGCAGTGAAGGCGATGTGATCCATCAGCTCTTCCTGAGAAACCTCCGGCTGCTCCTTGTCCGCAACTGCGTCCAGGAACAGCTGGGTGCGCACGGAATCCTCAGCGGAGCTGCGTGCATCCTCTTCGAACTTCTCGCGCGTCATGTCCTGGGCAGCCAGCATGGACTCGAAGACCTTCTCGTCGCCACCGAACTGCTGGATGATCTGCTGGATCTGAGCGTCGACCTGCTCCTTGACAACACCCTCCGGCAGCTCAAACTCAGTCTGCTCCAGAGCCTCGGCCAGAACCTTGTCGCGGATCTCGCCCGCCTGGGTGTTCTTCAGCTGCTGCTCGACCTGACCCTTCAGGGACTCCTTCAACTCGTCCAGGGTGTCGAACTCGCTAGCCAGCTGTGCGAAGTCGTCGTCCAACTCCGGCAGCTCGCGCTCCTTGACGGAACCGAGCTTGACGGTAACCTCAGCCTCTTCGTCGGCGTGCTCGCCGGCAACCAGCTTGGAGGTGAAGGTGGACTCCTCGCCCTCCTTCATGCCAACCAGGGCGTCATCCAGGCCCTCGATCAGGGAATCGTTGCCGACCTCGTGGGACAGGCCCTCGGTGGTGGCCTCGTCGACGGTCTCGCCGTCGATGGTGGCGGACAGGTCGATGGAGACGAAGTCGCCCTTCTTCACTGCGCGATCCGCCGGCTTCAGGGTGCCGAAGCGAGCCTGCAGGTTCTTCAGCTCCGCATCGATCGCCTCGTCGTCGGCCTTCAGCGGTGCAACCTCAACGGAGATGGCGGAGAAGTCCGGAACCTCGATCTCCGGGCGGACGTCGACCTCGGCGGTGAACGTGATGTGCTTACCGTCCTCCAGCTCGGAGATCTCGATCTCCGGCTGGCCCAGGGCCTTCACGTCGTTCTCCTCGACAGCCTGGCTGTAACGAGAAGGCAGCATCTCGTTGATGACCTGATCCAGGACAACGCCACGGCCCAGGCGAGCTTCCAGAATCTTCGCCGGAACCTTGCCCTTGCGGAAGCCCGGCATGTTTACCTGCTGCGCGAGGGTTGCGTAGGCCTTGTCGAACTCTGGCTTAAGCTCCTCGAATGGAACCTCAATCGTCAGCTTGGTGCGGGTGGCGCTCAGCTTTTCTACAGAGCTCTTCACGAATGCACACTCCTGTGTATTAATAGCTTCTTTGGCACCGCGGTCTCTCGTTCATCTCGCAGCGCTTTTTACGGTCGGTGCTCAATTTTATAGAACCATCGCCAGGCGCATCACGCTGGGGTGTGGTTTTCAGGCTCCCTGGCCACGAAGCGGATCACCGAATCCCCCACCGATCCGAACTGCGAACCCCCATTTCACCTTTTCAATGCGACGAACCGCAGGGCGGCGTCACAAAGAAAAGAGTGAAAATAAAAAATGTCGGGATAACAGGATTTGAACCTGCGACCCCTCGCTCCCAAAGCGAGTGCGCTACCAAACTGCGCCATATCCCGATCCTTGCACACCCCGAAGGGACGTTGCGCCCGCTACTTTACTGGCTGGTTGCTGGGAAATACAAAACGGCAGCTCCCCCGTCGTCGCGCTCGCCTGTGCGCTCGGGGGAACTGCCTAAAAAGATTGGAGGGAATGACGGGAATCGAACCCGCGTCTTCAGCTTGGAAGGCTGAGGTATTAGCCACTATACGACATTCCCATTGGAAGCTAGCTTCCGTTACGTTGTGCGATGTTACACCATACACCCCGCTATCCAGCAAAATCGCCCCAGCACAGTTGGCGAAAATAGCCCACAACCTGCGTGGTTGCGGGGGTATGCAGGTGTAGCAAATGCGCCACTCTAATTGTACGGGTTACCTATCGGCGGTACATTCTAGTTTTATGGAACCAATTATCGTCGACAAAAACACCGGCACGGAGCTCTGGACCGCATCACAGTGCGCTGAGTACTCCGGCACAGCTCGTGGCACCTTCACCAGCTATGCAGGCCGCGGTCGCGCGCCCCGGCCAGTGGCCAAGTACAACGGGCTGACCCTATGGGATTCCAACGTGGTCAAGGAATGGCAGCAAAAACGCGATGGCGCCCCGACCTCGTCGGGCACCACCGCGCAGAAGTAGACCTCGCGAGTGGATCTCGAGGAGAAGTAATTCTTTAGCTCTCCGGCAGAGCGGGGGCCTCCCCCGTGCGCTCGTACTCAGCCAGGATGTCGATGCGGCGCTGGTGGCGCTCCGCCTCGGACCACGGCTGGGTGACGAAAGCATCGACAATCGCCAGCGCCTCCTCCTCGGAGTGCATACGACCGCCCAGTCCGATCAGCTGGGCGTTGTTGTGTTCACGGGCCAGCTTTGCGGTCTCCACGGACCACGCCAGCGCACAGCGGGCGCCCGGAACCTTGTTGGCAGCGATCTGCTCGCCGTTGCCGGAACCGCCGAGCACGATGCCCAGCGAGCCCTCGTCTTCCACCACGGACTTGGCCGCTGCGATGCAGAACGCCGGGTAGTCGTCGTTCGCGTCGTAGGTGTGGGCGCCACAGTCCACAACCTCGAAGCCCCTGGAGGTCAAGTGATCCTTGATCACGTTCTTCATCTCAAAACCGGCATGATCTGCACCTAGGTAAATACGCATGCTGCCAGTCTAGCCGGTTGCCGGCTGCTCGCGGGGCACTACTGCCCGGAGGCTAGCGCCGGGCAGTACCCCGCGGGTGTCGTACCGCGGACGCTACTCCGCGACCGGCGCTTCGGTGCGGGAACGCTTCAGCTCGAAGAAGTGCGGGTTCGCCGCCAGGGTCACGGAGGCATCGAACATCTTGCCTGCCTCTTCCCCGCGCGGGATGCGGGTGATGACCGGCCCGAAGAAGGCCACGTCGCGCAGCTGCACGACCGGGGTGCCGACCTCGTCGCCCACCAACTCGATCGCCTTGTCCTGGGATTCGCGCAGCGGCGCGTCAACGGAGCCTTCATCGTCGGCAGCCAGGTGGCCCACCTTGGACAGCTCGGCGGGCAGCTCAGCCTCTTCCAGAGCCTCGGCGATCAGTTCGTCGTAGCCGTGCGGGTCGGTTGCATCGGCACGCTCCTCGTTGTGGATCTTGGTGCCGATGGCGGTGTACCAGGCGGAGAGCTTCTCCGGGTGCTGCTGCCAAATTGCGGTGGCCACGCGCGCCGGCGCCCACGCGGCATCCATCTTCTCGCGGTAGTCAGGGTCCAGGTCGCGCCCCTCGTTCAGGACGGAGAGGCTCATCGGCTGGAACTTCACCTCCACGTCGCGAACCTCCTGGACCTCCATCAGCCAGCGGCTGGTTACCCAGGCGAAGGGGCAGATGGCGTCGAAGAACATGGTTACGGTCTGGTTCTTTGTATCGGTCATGTTCCCCACTCTAGCCATGGCGCGGGAACCCTGTCCGGCGCGCCTACTAGGGTGGTCTGCATGACTTCCATCAACCTAACCCGTACCGAGGCCGAGCATCGCGCTAGCCTCATCAGCGATGTTCACTACACCATCCAGCTGGATCTTTCCGGCGGCGAGAAGCCCGAGAACAAGCACTTCCGCTCGCTGACCCGCATCACCTTCACCTCCGGCACTGGATCGACCTTCCTGGACCTGCGTGCGGACTCGCTGTCGCGGGTGGAGCTCGATGGCGCTGAGCTTGGGGACTTTACTTATGACGCCACTACGGGCATACCGCTCGAAGGCCTGTCTAGTGGCCAGCATGAGCTGCTGGTGGAGGCGGAAATTCCGTACTCCACCACGGGCCAGGGTCTGCACCGCTTCTTCGACCCCAGCGATGACCAGGCCTACATGTACACCCAGTTCGAGACGGCGGACGCCAAGCGGGTCTTCGCCTGCTTCGACCAGCCGGACATCAAGGCGACCTATGACGTTGAGCTCACCACGCCAGCCGAGTGGACCGTGGTGACGAACAATGAGGTTTCCGTGGCGGAGGCTGAGGGCGTCAATAAGAAAAAGCACAGTGCGACCGTGGATTACCTGCTGTCGACCTACCTCATTGCGTTCTGCGTAGGCCCGTGGCACGTGGTGCGCGACGAGTGGCGCGGCACGATCACCGAGCACCCCGAGTCCGCGGCGGCGAAGGAAAAGAACCTGCAGACCAGCGGGGAGATGCGTGTGCCGCTGGCGCTGTACTGCCGCCAGTCGCTGGCGGAGTACCTGGATGCCGACGAGCTGTTCGAGGTGACCAAGCAGGGCTTCGACTACTACGCGGATAAGTTCGGCATCGGCTACCCGTTCTACAAGTACGACCAGATCTTCTGCCCCGAATACAACATGGGTGCCATGGAGAACGCGGGTGCGGTGACGATCCGCGACGAGTACGTCTTCCGCTCCGCGGCCAGCCACTACCAGTACGAACGCCGTGCGGATACGATCCTGCACGAGCTGGCGCACATGTGGTTCGGCGACCTGGTGACGATGAAGTGGTGGGACGACCTGTGGCTGAACGAATCCTTCGCCACCTGGTCGGCAGCCATGAGCCAGGCGGGGGCGACGAAGTACGACACGGCATGGGTGACCTTCAACAGCAAGGAAAAGGCGTGGGCTTATGCACAGGACCAGCTGTCCTCGACCCACCCGGTGTTCTCTGACGCAGGCGACATCGAGACGGTGGAGGCCAACTTCGACGGCATCACCTACGCCAAGGGCGCAAGTGTGTTGAAGCAGCTGGCGGCCTACGTGGGGCTGGAGGAGTTCTTCGCTGGCATCCGCGCGCACTTCGCGGCGCACGCCTGGGATAACGCAACCTTCACGGACCTGCTGGGGGCGTTGGAGAAGGCTTCGGGGCGCGACCTTTCGGACTGGTCGGATCAGTGGCTGCGCACGACGGGCATCAACACCCTGACCCCGGTCTTTGAGGTAGCCGACGGAGCCTACAGCTCCTTTGCCGTGGAGCAGTCCGGCGCGCAGCCCGGCGCGGGTGAGACCCGCACGCACCGCATTGCTGTGGGCGTGTACAGCTATGAGGGCGGCGCCACGGGCGGCAACGGCGGAGCGCTGAAGCGCACCAAGCGCGTTGAGCTGGATATTTCCGGCGAGCGGACCGAAGTTCCGGAGCTGGCGGGCGTGCCCGCTGGCGACCTGGTGCTGGTCAACGACGACGATCTGGCCTACGGAAACATGGCGCTGGATGAGGGATCCCTGGCAACTGCGGTCGGCGACAGTGATAGCGACGGAGCTGGAGCCGGCAAGCCGAGCATCGTGCGCATCACGGATCCGATGGCGCGTGCCTTGGTGTGGTCCGCGGCATGGCAGATGACGCGCAACGCGCAGATGCGGGCGCGCGACTTCATCGGCCTGGTGGCCGGAGGCGCGGCTGAGGAAACCGAGCTGGCGGTGCTGGAGCAGATCTTGGCCCAGGCCCGCGCGGCGGCTGCAAACTACGCAGACCCGGACTGGGCGGACGACGGCTGGGCGCAGCTGCGCGAGGCCTTCCTGGCTGCAGCGCGCGAGACCGAAGGCCCGGCTCAGCTGGCGTTTGTCCGCGCCTACGTGGGCTGCGTGCACTCCGCGGAGTCCGCGGACGTGCTGCGCGCGCTGCTGGGTGAAGCTGGCGCCGAGGTGATTCCGGGGCTGAACGTGGACCAGGACCTGCGCTGGGCGATCATCATTGCGCTGACCGCCGCGGCGCGTGCCACCGGCGAGACCGCCGAGCAGGTGGAGGCGCGCATCGCCGCCGAGGAAGCCCAGGACAAGTCCTCCAGCGGTGCGGCGCTGGCGCTGCAGGCGCGCTCCTCCGTGCCGGATGAGAAGACCAAGCAGCAGGTCTGGCGCGCCCTGACCGTGGAGGCCCCGCAGCAGAGCAACCTGAGCCTGCGCCACCGCAACGCGGGCCTGGTACACGTCGGCCATGCCGACCTGTTGCAGCAGTTCAGCGACGATTACGTCGCCCACGCCGTGGAGTGGTGGAAGTCCCTTAACTCCGAGATGGCTCTGCGCACCTTGGAAGGCATCTACCCCTCCTGGGATCACAGCGATGCCACGGATGCCGCCATCGCCGAACTGGTGAAGGCGGAGGACACCCCGAGTGGCCTGCGCCGCGTGCTCTCCGAAGGCCGCGACCGAGTGGCGCGCGCCAAGGCCGCCCGCGCATTCGACGCGGCGGGAAAGTAACCGTCCGGCTGCGCCCCTGCGGCGGGGCGGCTGCGCCCCTACGGCCGTGGCCGCGCCCAACCTGCCCCGCCCGCTATCGCAGAACAGATATGGTTGGAGGCATGACTTCTAGCTTCTACGACGCTGTTGGTGAGGAGACCTTCCGCGCCATCGTGCACGAGTTCTATCGCCAGGTTCGCACCGACGATATCCTCGCGCCGATGTACCCGGAACAGGATTTCGAAGGCGCCGAGGATCGACTGCGCTGGTTCCTGGTGCAGTACTGGGGCGGCCCTGCGGAATTCAACGCTCGCCGCGGCCACCCGCGCCTGCGGATGCGCCACGCCCAATTCCGCATCGACACGGCCGCGCGCGACCGCTGGCTGGAACTTATGGGCAACGCGATGGCCACCATCGATAAGGAACAACTCCCAGACGCACACCGCGCGGCCATGTGGGAGCACATGGAGCGGGTCGCGCAGATGCTGGTCAACACTCCCGATCAGATCTGACGATGCTAGCCGAACTCTCAGCCGAGGCTATTTCCCTCCTCGCAGTGGGATCCTTCGTCGCTGGCCTGATTGATGCCATCGTCGGCGGCGGTGGCCTCGTCCTCATTCCCCTCATATTGATCGTCGCACCCGCGACGCCCGAAGCCTCGGCAATGGCGGCGAACAAGTTAGCGGCGGTTTTCGGCACTTCCTCAGCCGCTGCACGCATGCTCCGGGCATCCGATGTTCGCCAGAAGATAGATCGGCGCCTGGTTGCCTACGGAGTCCCACTGGCTTTCGTCTGCGCGGCCTCGGGTGCGCTGCTGGTAGCAGCGCTCAGCTCCGAGGTTCTGCGACCCCTGGTGATTATTCTCTTGCTGGCGGTTGGCACGTATGTCGCCCTCAAACCCAGCTTCGGCACGCCTCAACGCGCCCCATCACAGAGCCGTCGCCGGTGGCTCATCGCGCTCTTCGCGGTGGGAGCTATCGCCGCTTACGACGGCTTCTTCGGTCCGGGCACGGGCACGTTTCTCATTATCGTTTTCACCGCGCTTCTTAGCAGGTCCTTCGTGGAATCCGCCGCACTGGCGAAGGTCATCAACACTGCCACGAACCTGGGCGCGCTGACCGTTTTCGCCATCGGCGGTCACGTGCTTTGGCTGCTGGGCCTCGGCCTGGCGGTCTTCAACGTGGCGGGAGCGCAAATTGGGGCACGCCTGGTGCTTACCAAGGGAACCGGCTTTGTCCGCATCGCGCTGCTCGTCGTTGTCGTGGTCATGAGCACCAAGTTGGGCTACGACATGTACGCCGGTTCCTAAATCGCTCACGTCGCAGCACCCCCGCGTGCGGCGGCTCCCCAAACCTCTAGCGTGGCCCGGGAACCCGCGCCAGCCCACCGGGGCGTGGCGCGTACACGCTGCCAACCAGTGCATCCACCCGAATCCACGACCCGCTGGCGCTCACGCGCACATAGTCATAGTCCCGCAGCTTCTCCCCCGGCTCCGGAACCAGTCGCAGGCCGCCGAGCGCCGCGATCGTTCGCCCCTCCAGGGCAACGGAGGCGGTGGCGTCATTACCGCGCTGCACTGTGAGAACCTGCTGTTCTAGCAGGCTGCGCGCAATCCCCATCGGCCCGGAGTTCGCCTCGTTCTCCGTGGCCATGTCCGCGTGTAGGCCGCGCACCACTTCCCCCGGAACCGTGTCGATCAGCTCGAATCCCTGCTGCGGAGGCGGCGAGCCAACCCACATCAGATCCATGTCCGCACCCAGGTCAAGGGTCTGCTGTCCGGGTTCAAATGCGACGATCGCCTCCAGCGCGTCGCTGGCATAGGCCACCGTGCCGGTGCCGCCTGCCTGTCCGGGCACTCGGACGGAAGCCACGCAGCCTAGGGGCGTCGAAATAAAAAGATCCGTCGACCGCTCCCCCACAGTGCTTAAGCGCACCAGCGCGCCCGGATCCATCACCAGCGCGCGTTTCATCACCGCCCCCGCGCGCCGCATGGCACTCACTGCCGCGGTCGCGGATCGCGAATCAATTGTTCCCTGTAGATCGATTGTGACGCCCATAGTTCCCCCACCTTAGCCCTCCCCCAAAGCTTTAACTCTCGCGGGCTGGTCGCTTACCGGTCAGTGAATCAGCTCTGGGCTGAATGCGCGCTGTTAGAAGCGGGCGGCGGTGGTGGCGCGGTCGGTGACCACCTCGTGATCCTCCGGGATGAGGAATTGGTTGATGTTGTTGACATCCTGCTCGCTCCACTCGCGGGACTTCCCAGTCATCACGTCGATGCCCACCATGACCGCGTCGATGGTGCAGGTGATCCGTCCGACGGAATCCTGGACAACCTGGCGCATGGTGCAGGATTTGCGCCCGACGTCGATGAAGTAGGAGGCCACAGCCACTTCCGACTCCCCCGGCGAGAGTGGGAATGGGTAGTCGATGGTGGTGTGGCGCGCGAACATCGGGGCACGGCAATATCCATTTCCATCAGAACGTCTTTGAGGAAGACCATCCGCGCGTCCTGGCCGAATTCCAGATACTTTGCGTTGTTGACGTGCTGGTATTGGTCGAAGTCGGACCAGCGGAGCTCGCGGTGGCAGGTGTGCCAGCGAGTTCCGGTGGCCTCGTGTTCGATGAAGGGCATTGCGTTTCAAACCTCGCTTAGAACCTCACAGATAACTTTTGTTTCGTGAACCAATACTGCCACATCGTTCACACAGGTTCACGTAGTTACACGGTTTAAACGAGAAAGGCGGCGCAGGCCAGCAAATTGGCCTGCGCCGCCGAGCTACTTCAGCGCGCTGTGGTCACGCGCGGTGCCGGCGCACTGCTGCGCCGCCGAGTTTCCCGACTAGCGTGTCAGCTTGCGGTGCGTCACGCGGTGCGGACGTGCAGCCTCCGGGCCGAGGCGCTCGACCTTGTTCTTCTCGTAGTCCTCGAAGTTACCCTCGAACCAGTACCACTGGCCCTCGGCAACATTGCCCTCCCAGGCCAGGATGTGGGTACAGGTGCGGTCCAGGAACCAGCGGTCGTGCGAGATGACCACTGCACAGCCCGGGAATTGCTGCAGAGCGTTCTCCAGGGAGGACAGGGTCTCAACGTCCAGGTCGTTAGTCGGCTCATCCAGCAGGATCAGGTTGCCGCCCTGCTTCAGCGTCAGCGCCAGGTTCAGGCGGTTACGCTCACCACCGGACAGCACCTTGGAAGGCTTCTGCTGGTCCGGACCCTTGAAGCCGAACGCGGACAGGTACGCGCGGGAAGGCATCTCGTTCTGGCCGACGTGAATGAAATCCAGGCCGTCGGAAACGACCTCCCAGACAGTCTGCTCCGGGTCGATGTTCTCGCGGTTCTGGTCCACGTAGCTCAGCTGCACGGTAGAGCCGACCTTCACCTCGCCGGAGTCCGGCTGTTCCAGGCCAACGATGGTCTTAAACAGGGTGGTCTTACCTACACCGTTCGGGCCGATGACGCCCACAATGCCGTTGCGCGGCAGGGTAAACGACAGATCCTTGATCAGGGTGCGGCCGTCGAATCCCTTGTTCAGATCCTTGACCTCGACCACCTGGTTGCCCAGGCGCGGCGGGGTCGGAATCTGGATCTCTTCAAAGTCCAGCTTCTTGTACTTCTCCGCCTCGGCTGCCATCTCTTCGTAGCGCTGCAAACGGGCCTTGTTCTTCGCCTGACGGGCCTTCGCGCCGGACCGGACCCACTGCAGTTCTTCCTTGAGTCGCTTCTGCAGCTTCGCGTCCTTCTTGCCGGCGACCTCCAGACGCTTGGCCTTGGTCTCCAGGTAGGTGGAGTAGTTGCCCTCGTAGGGGTACAGCTTGCCGCGGTCGACCTCACAGATCCAGCCGGCGACGTGGTCCAGGAAGTAGCGGTCGTGGGTGACGGCCAGGACGGCACCCTTGTAGTCCTTCAAGTGCTGCTCCAACCACAGCACGGACTCGGCGTCCAGGTGGTTAGTGGGCTCGTCGAGCAGCAGCAGGTCCGGCTCGGAAAGCAGCAGCTTCGCCAGGGCCACACGGCGGCGCTCACCACCGGAGAGGTGGGTCACCGGCTCATCAGACGGCGGGCAGCGCAGCGCTTCCATGGCCTGCTCGATCTTGGAGTCCAGCTCCCACGCATCTGCAGCGTCGATCTTCTCCTGCAGAGACGTCATCTCTTCCATCAACTCGTCGGTGTAGTTGGTGGCCATCTCTTCGGCGATCTCTTCGTAGCGCTGGCGGATCTCGAAGATCTCGCCCATGCCCTCTTCGACGTTCTGGCGAACAGTCTTTTCCTCGTTCAGCGGCGGCTCCTGCAAAAGGATGCCGACGGTTGCGCCGGGGTCCAGGAAAGCCTCGCCGTTGGAGGGCTGATCGATGCCCGCCATGATCTTCAGGATGGAAGACTTACCTGCACCATTCGGGCCCACCACGCCGATCTTGGCGCCGGGGTAGAACGCCATCGTGACGTTATCCAGGATGACTTTATCGCCGTGCGCCTTGCGCACGTTCTTCATGGTGTAAATGAACTCGCCCACGGTGAACTCTTTTGACCTTTCGTGGTTAGTGTCCCAATGTATTCGCCCACCCAGTGTACGTGGTGCCACCGTGCAAAGGCCGACCTGGGCTACTCCCCCGAGCGGCCCAGGTCGGCCTCACCATTTAGCGCCCATTAAGCGCTTGGATTAGCGCTGAGACTAGCGCTTAGAACGCAGGTTCCACTTCCTCTTCCTGGCCGCCCGCGCCGACTCCCACTAGCTCCGGCGAGCCAGCTTGGTTCTGCGCTGTGTTCTGCGCCAGGTTCTGCCCAGCACCCTGCTGCGCGTTCTGCTCCACCGCCTTGCGGACGTTCACCAACACGTTCCGGGCGCTCAGGTCCGGACCCACGTGAGTCGCACGCACGCGCAGCACGCTGCGGGTCACGGGCTGGCCATCTTCGCCGTTGGCTTCCCACGTGCTCTGCACGATGCGTCCGACGACGATCACGGACATCCCCTTGCACACCGTCGCGCTGACGTTGTCGCCCAGCGCTCCCCAGCACTGCACTTCCATGTAGCACGGGTCGCCGTCCTTCCACTGCCCGTCCGCACCTTGGTAGCGGTGGTTCATCGCCACGCGGAACGTGGTGAGTGTGGGCCCGCCGTCCAGCCCTTTGATCCGAATCTGCGGGTGGTCAACCGCGTTCCCCACCAGATATGCCTGCGCCAGATTGTTGCTCATCTGACTTGTCCCCTTCCTTGTTGTCGCACCGAAGCTTGTTCCCCGGCGCGTGGCTTTATTGTTAGCGCGTTTCGGGGTTTTTCTTTTTCTTCGTGACGCCACCCTGTGGACAACTCCGCCCATCCAAGGCGCTTATCCACAGGTTGAAAAGAAGGGGGTTGACAGTTCGCGGCCGGGTGTGCGTTAGTCCGACTTTCCGCGGGATTGCTTGTCCTCGGCTTTGGTTTCGGCCTTGCCCTGAGCCTGTTTTTTGCCCTGCTCCTGAGCCTGGCGCTGGGCTTGGCTCTGGGCTTGGCTCTGGCCCCGATTTTGGGCCTTGTGTTGCGACTTGTGCTTGGCCGAGTGCAGGGAGCTCTGCACGTCCTGGTCGTGGTAATCATCGCCGTAGTATGCGCGGTTGCCAGTATCAATCTGTCCGCTGGAAAGCCCAGCCAGCATCGCGTTGTATGCCTCCAGCTCTTCGTCGCCCGTACGCTCTTCACGGCGGTCGAAACGCTTGGCCTCGCGCCGGTCGGAACGCAGCCACTGGAATCCGTGGGCGATGGAAACCACCAGCAGCGGAATCTCACCCAGAGCCCAGGTGATGCTGCCGCCTAGGTACTGCTGGTGATCTAGGTCCACGGGGAACGGGAAGTCCAGCTGGCTGTAGAACTCCGCGTTCAGCGGCTCGGAAATCTGCATCATCGCAATACCGAACCATGCGTGGAAAGTCACCATCGCAAACAGCGTCAGCATCTTGATGAACGGCGAGAGGTTCCGCGGTGCAGCATCCACGCCGATGATCACCCAATAGAAGATGTACCCCGAGATGATGAAGTGCAGCATCATAAACAGGTGGCCGGCGTGCTCACCCGCAATGGCGTCAAAAAGCGGCGAAAGATAGAGGTAATAGAAGCCGACAACGAACTGCGTTCCGGCGACAATAGGGTGCGTCAGGAAGCGCGAGAACGGGTTGTTGATGAACACGACCAACCATTCGCGCGGGCCCGCCACGCCGTCGCGGCCGGCGGCGGGCAGGGCGCGCAGTAGTAGCGTCATGGGGCCACCAAGGACCCAGAACACGGGCACGGCCATGGAGAGAATCACGTGCTGCAGCATGTGTGGGCCGAACATCGCCATGGAGTACATGCCCAGGCCGGAGCTGGTGGCGAACAGCAGGGTGACGTTGCCGACGGTCCACCAGATCAGGCGCTGGATGGGCCATTCGATGCCGCGCTTCCGGATGCTCAGCCAGGCCCACATGTACCCGGCCTGGAGGAGGATCGCACCCACGCCGAAGATGAGGTCCAGGCGGAACATGGTGAAGTAACGCCCGATACTCGGCGGCTCGGTGAGGGTGTAGCCCAGCAGTACGTCCTGCTGCGTGAGGTCAACGATCTGCTCGATCGGCGGCGGGATGCGGCCAAGAGAGACGGCAATGCCGATGGTGGCGGCCATGATGAAAATCTCCAGGGCAGCGAAGCGGATGAACGGCTTGCGCTGAGCGTTGGTGGTTTTACCGCTTTCGCCCTCGCCTTCGCGCAGCTTCGGGATGATGCGGGAGCGCTGCTCCCAACCGAACCAGGCCAGGAGCAACGTCATGACCATTTTTGCGACGATGACCAGGCCGTACTGGGTGGTGAAGAGCTCGTCCAGGTGGACACGCAGCAGTGCATTGATGAAACCGGAGATCGCGACGGCGATGATGCAGAACAGCGCCAGGGTGCTGTAACGCTGGACGATGAGGGCCAGGTGCGGGCCGCGGCGCTTCGCGTGCGCCAGCAGAGCCAGCAGGCCACCCACCCACAGCGATACGCAGATGATGTGCCAGAGCAGCGAGTTCACGCCGTAGTCGTGGTTACCGCCCGCCGCGGAGTGCCCCTCCAGGGCCAGCGGAACCAGCGAAAGAACCGACAGCGCCAGGAAGATCGGCTGCCAGATCCACTTCCGCGTGAGCAGCGACAACCCACCGGCCGCGCCAGCGAAAATGGCAACCCAGAGCCAAGCCTTTGACGCCGACACCTGATCCAGTGCAATCCCCCAGTACTCGGGCTTGAGCACCTCTGTGAGGGGGCTGCCGGAGATGTCCGACATGTACATGGGGATCAGCAGGATCGACAGGAGTGCGAAGCCGATCATTCCCCAGGTGCCCGTGCGGGCGGCGCGGAAGCCGTCGAGTGTGAGGTAGCCCTGTTTATCCGGGGGCGTGCCGAAGGCGGACATCAGGAACCCGCCGAGGCCCAGACAGCCGATGAAAATCGCCGCGCCGCGGACGAAGGGCAGGCCGATGGTGGTCAGCGGACCGGGATCCGGAATGCCCAGCAGGGCAAGCGATTCGCCGAGGAAAGAGTAGCCGATGGCCGCGCCGAAACACCCGGCGACGAGAGCGCCGATGAGGTACACGAGGCCGGGGCTGCCCAGCTTCGCGGGCTGGGTGGGGGTTTGCGCTTCCGCTTGCGCGGGCTTCGCTGTGGTTTCCGCCTGCTTCGCCTGCGCGGACTTGGCTTGCGCTGCTTGCTTAGCTTCCTGATCTGCCTGGGAGGACATGTTTGGAACCTTACCCTCCGCTCCGGACAGGGTGAACTTCCTGGTTTTGTGATGTTCGTTGCGTCACAGTGGTGGCGCATTTTGGCCGCAGATCGGTGCCACGATACCCCGGCACCGACCTGCGTGACTGCGCCACGCTTACGGTATGGCTGCCCCGCAAATTCAGCGCACGTGCGCGTGCATTATCATCTACTCGTATGCCTCCGTAGCTCAGTGGATTAGAGCAGTGGGTTTCTACCCCATGTGTCGCGGGTTCGAGTCCTGCCGGGGGCGCCATTGTCCTGACTTCGGACAACTGTTCGTTTGGGGTGTACCCCAGCAGACCATCATGCGCACTTCTACAGTTAGTGAGCATTGACACTCAGATTGGTTTGAAGTACGGTTTCGCCCTATGAAGATCCGTTCCTAATTCGACGCTTCCTTAATCATCGTTGGCTCGAAGGCGGAACTTGGCATGCATATTTCTTTTTCTCATCTCTCTTTTACCTGGCCAGACGGCACTCCTTGTTTTTCAGATTTAAGCGCCACATTCGGCGCGCATTTCACCGGCCTTGTCGGTGCTAATGGCTCAGGAAAATCGACTCTCGCTAAGGTGTTGGCCGGCATCTATCAACCCACTTCTGGTACCGTGACGGCCCCTAAAATCGGCTACCTAGACCAAGATCTAGGGCTCAAAGTGACCGACACCATCGCAGACGTATTCAAGGCTCGCGAGATTTTAGATGCCCTAGCGGAAATCGAAGCGGGCAACTACTCCGAGGAACTCGCGGCCATCGTTGCTGACAACTGGGATCTCAAGGAGAGGATCCAGGCCGCTCTTAGCGCGTCAGGATTGAACTTTTCCCTTTCTCGCAGCGTCGGCAACTTGTCGGGAGGAGAGGCCGTCGCTGTGGCGCTGACGGCGCTGTTTTTCTCCCAACCAGAGATGATCATTCTTGATGAACCCACGAATAATCTCGACGCCGCTGCCAGGGAGCGCCTTCTGCGTATGATTGACGCTTCCCCGGCGCCCATGGTCGTCATCTCGCATGATCGGGAGCTGCTCAACCACGCTGACGAGATAGCTGAGCTCTATCACGGATCATTACGTATGTTTAGCGGGAACTTTGAGCACTACCGTCAAACCATCGACCACGAACAGGAAACCGTGCGGGCCGAAGTAAGTGAGGCCAAAGCCTCCTATCACAAGGAAGTTCGCCAACGTGCCGAGATGCAGACACGGCTTGCCCGTAACGCCCGCCGAGGTAAAGAGTTCGCTACCTCCAAACGCAAGCCTGGTATGGCCATGGGAAATGATAAGAACCGATCCCAGGTCTCGTCAGCCAAGCGTACCCGTGATGCCGCAGCCTCGGTGTCACAAGCTCGGGAAGGTTATGACTTAGCACAACTTAGGTTGCGGGAGGACACTCACGTTCACATCGAGCTTCCCGATACCAGCCTTCCCAATGCCACGCGGGTTCTGAGCAGCGAGCTGTTGACAATCGTCGGCCCCGAACGCGTCCGACTCGCCGGTGCCAATGGGGCGGGAAAAACTACGTTTCTCAACCGGATTGCCAGCGGCGACGTCGACTATGCGCTTCCCCGCGGCTATTTACGTCAACGCATCACATTGCCAGCGGACAAGAGTGTGTGGGAGCTGGTCGCGGAAAGCAATCCGCAGGCTGACCCGCAGTTTATCCGCGACAAGCTAGCACAACTGTTGTTCCAGAATGACAGTGTCCACGCGCCAGTGGGGCAACTTTCCGGAGGCGAGCGGTTCCGTGCCGAGTGCGCACGCGTGCTGCTTGCTTCCCCCGCACCGCAGTTCCTGCTACTAGACGAGCCGACTAACAACTTGGATATCCCCACCGTGGACTGGCTTGTCGACGTCCTCTCCGCTTACCGCGGAGCGTTACTCGTCGTCAGCCACGATGAACACTTCTGTTCGCGCCTTTCGCTGGATCGCACCATCGAGCTTTAAACGCACTTTGCAATGGGCCAGTCGGCACACGAAAACGGGCGCATAATCGACACCTCAAATGTGCTCAGGCAGTGCTGTTATAAGTCGCGGCATCGTTGCCACTACAGTCGCGGCATCATGGACAAACTGGCGTCTCGGTTTTTCTTTTCCGGGGCGCCGGTTTCGTTTCTTAGCTTGGGTGTCTGACGGATTTCGTCAGGCACCTTCTTCTGTAAACAGCCCCTTCTTGCCAAGCTCTGCGATCGTGTCGTCTTCGTTGAAGCTCAACTCCACCACGAAGTAGCGTCCCTCGCTGTCCGCAATCTTCCACGCGCGTTGCTTGTTCTCCGGCTCGATTTCCTCGACCGTCCAGTCCTCGCGCTGATGCGCAATCCCTTCGATGCTCCACACCGGGTCGTCGCATTCCAACAATATGGCGTCGAACTTGACGAACATCACCGACAGATCCGTCTCCTCCATCGGTGGGTTGAACGAATCCATCAAGTAAATCCGGATCTCGTCTTCGTCTTCGTTCGGGATGGTTGCGTAACAAGCATGCGAACCAAAGATTTCGAACGCACTATCCCCTACATCCTCCGAAACGGCTGCCGCTGCAATTGACTGCGCATACAGCTCGTCGTCTTCTTCGCCTTCCTCATCTTCTGTGTCTTCCCCGCTACCAGGTTCAGCTTCATCGCCGTCCCACTCGGGAACCTCGTAAGGCACAACTGGGGTCGTAAACCCTGGCAGGTCTTGTTCCTCGCCCCACTCGCGCATCACTTCCGCAGCAAGGCGCCGACCAAGTTCTGCAGCTCCGGAAACAGCCGCTTCATCCGCCCATTCCCACTTGAGAGTCGCAGACTCCACGTCAACGGTCGCGACGAGTTCCACTCGAGCATTGGCGAGCTTAACCCGCCCCTGAAACTGGTAGTACTGCTCACCTTCAATTTCGCCTACGGCAATCCCCCAGTCATCGCCAACGCGGTCTTCGATCTGTTCCATGATGTGCTCACAGCGCGCATGGGCGTACAGCGCAGCGTGTTGTCCAACTCTGCGAATATCGGGAATCATGTGATTAAACTAACACCGCTTAGCTCAGCTCGCTGAGCCTGTTTCATACAGCCCATGCTTCACGCAGCCTCACCTGCGAAAGGATCCATGACCTACCGACAACTAACCCCTCCTCGCACAAAGGACGCATTAGTGTCCGTCGCAGCTCTCCTCTCCGCTTACGGGCTCCTCGCCGTCCAGGCGTTGGGCTTGGCAAAACTCTCCCTGGACAAGGGAGTAGTCCTCGGCGCTCTGCCATTCATGTTCATCATCGCCCTCGGCCTGCCCACCTGGCTTTTGGTTCTCTACCTGCGGAAACAGAACATCGAAACTGGCTTCACTTCACTCTCTAAAAGAGGTTGGCATCTGCTCTGGCAGACTCCAGTGACAATCATCGCAGCCGGTGCTGCCACGGCATTTGTCGCCTCAATCTTGGGAATGGAAAATGGCGAGCGTTCCTCGACCTTGACTAGCGCAGGCGAATCCGGGCAGACCCTCCCCATCCTCCTCGTCCTCCTGGCGTATCTGCTGCTTGGTCCGTTCCTCGAGGAGTTGGTCTTCCGTCGGGTTCTCATGGGCTACTTCGACACGCTAATGCCAGCTGCCCTGAGTGTCCTGTTCAGCTCACTGCTTTTCGGTCTGGCTCACGTCTCCCCGCCGGCTATCCTCTTTACGGCCTTCCTCGGCATCTCTTGCGCACTGATCACCAGGTGGCACGGCACACTATGGGCGGGATTCATCGTTCACATGCTGAACAACCTGGTCGTCGGGCTACTCGTCTTCGGAGTCGCTGGCTAAGCCTCTTGTCCGCACCGCCCGCTATGGTTGTAGCCATGACTGCGAATAGCCGCTTTAACCCTATTGACGCCCTCCGCTCCCTCCCCCTGGGCAAGTCCCAGAAGTCCGCAGAACTGGACCTCCCCGCCCCCACCCCGGACTCCTACGCCGTGATCACCGGCGCTTCCTCCGGCATCGGTAAGGCCATCGCCGAGGAGCTCGCCCGGCGCGGCTACGACCTACTCCTGGTCGCCCGCACCGTAGCTCCCATGCAGGAGATCGCGGACGCATTCCCGAACCGCGACGTGCAGATCCGCTCCGTCGACCTGGCGGATGCGCCCGCCCGCGCAGAGCTGCTGGAAGAGCTGCGCACCACCCCGGTCAGCATCATCATCAACTCCGCGGGCATTGCTACCTTCGGCCAGTTCAAGGACCTCGACTGGGATTACGAGCGCCTGCAGTTCGAGCTCAACGCCACCGCACTCTACGAACTCACCCAGGCCGTGCTGCCCGGCATGCTGGAACGCGGCGAGGGCGGCATCGTCAACGTCGGCTCCGCCGCCGGCAACATGGCCATCCCCGGAAACGCAACCTACGTCGGCACCAAGGCGATGGTCAACACCTTCACCGAGTCCCTGCACTACGAGCTCAAAGACCACGGCATTAAGTGCACCCTGCTGGCACCCGGCCCGGTGCGCGAGGCCCGCAAGGAAGACGAACAGCTCACCGAGGTCGACGATGCCGTCCCGGATTTCCTCTGGACCACCTACGAAGACTGCGCCATCGACACTCTCACCGCCCTGTCCAAGAACAAGCTCCGCGTAGTCCCCGGCCCGCTGTCCAAGGCCATGAATTTCGTCTCCACGTACCTGCCACGGAAGGTCACCGCGCCGATCGTGGGTAAGTTCTACGCCCAAATGGCAACCGAAAGCGACTGATTCCGAGGGGGCGTCACCAAAAAGACATAGAATTATCAACAACAGAAAGGAAGATCCGTGAACACCACCCCTAATCAAGTTGCCAAGAACGATCGACTCGTGTGGGTCGACTGCGAAATGACGGGCCTCGACCCGGACCAACACGTGCTCGTCGAGATTGCGGTGATTGTGACGGATGCGGACCTCGCCCCACTCGACGAGGGGCTGGACCTGGTGATTCACGCAACCGAACGCGACCTCGCCCGCATGGATGCCGTCGTGACGAAGATGCACGGCGAATCCGGCCTGACGGAACAGATCCGCGCCTCCGACATCACGCTGGAAGAGGCCGAGGAGCAGGTGCTCGACTACGTGAAGAAGCACGTGCCCACCGCAGGCGTGGCGCCACTGGCCGGCAACACCATCAGCGCGGACCGGAAGTTCATCAACCGCTACATGCCACACCTGGACCAGTACCTGCACTACCGCATGATCGACGTCTCCAGCCTGAAGGAGCTCGCCCGCCGCTGGTACCCGCATGTGTACAACGGCCAGCCCGCGAAGGGCATGGCGCACCGCGCACTGGCGGACATCAAGGAATCCATCCGCGAGCTGGATTACTACCGCCGCGCGATGCTCGTGGAGGCAGACCCGTCGAACGCGGAGGCCACGGCCGCGGCGAAGGCAGCGACGGAGCGCTTCCCGATCTAGCGCTGACCCTAGTACCTAGCCCCGTTTCACCCCTCGCGAACTGGCCTTTTGGTTAAGGCGCAGGGCGTGGGCTAACATGAAATCCGCTGTTTTCAACAGCAATGGTGACTGTAGTTCAGCTGGTAGAGCACTAGGTTGTGATCCTAGGTGTCGCGGGTTCGAGTCCCGTCAGTCACCCCAAATTTTTCTAAAGGTCTAGTGATGCTAATGAGTAACACCGATCTTGAAGCAGCGTTTCGAGATGTCTTCCGCGGACATCCGGCGGGGGTAACGCTAATCACCGCGACCGTCGACGGCGAGCCCGTCGGCCTGACCGCATCATCTGTTGCTTCTCTGTCGCTCGACCCACTATCAATCAGTTTCTCGCTGATGAAGCGCACGGGCTCGGCAGGCAAATTATTGCGGTCGAGCAGCATGTTGGTGCACTTTCTTAATGACGCCCAGTCCCCCATCGCGCACTCCTTCGCCACCTCAGGCGCGGACCGCTTCGCGGAATCTCAAGGGTGGGTGACTGCCGAGACGGGCGAGCCGCTACTGCCCAACTCCCGGGCCGTGATGCGGGCGCGCATTTCAGATACGGCCCGCGCGGGGGAATCTACGCTGGTGGCGGCGGAGGTTCTGGACGTGTCGGAGATCTCCGACGATTCGGCGCTGCTTTTCCTGGGCCACCAGTTCTACAGCATCGCGGGGCTGCGCCCGTTCTAGCGGCGGCGCGCTCGTGTGCAGCGCGCGCAGTTTGCGCGGCGGTGCGCCTCCCCGCTCCCACTTCGGTGCACGCGCGCTCCGCGCCGCACGCTTCGCTCGCTGCGCCCGGCGCGCCCCCACCTCCGAATCCTCCGCTCTGTACAGCGGGCGCTATGCGCGGGTGGCTTCGTAGCCGGCCTCGTCGACCGCGCCGATGACCTGCTGATCCGTCAGCTCCCCTGCTGCCCCGTCGTGCTCGAACGTCAGCAGCCCCTTGTCTGCGCTGACCTCAATGTTCGAAACACCAGGAAGCTTGGAAACTTGCTCCCTGACGGCGTTTTCGCAGTGCCCGCAGCTCATTCCGGTGACGTTGTAGGTGTATGCGCTCATGATGCTTGCCTTTCTTTGACGTTGCTTTCGTAGCCTTCTTAATATTCAGCGCTTCGGAACACGCTTTATTCCACGATATGCCTCAGCGGGCACGCCTTAGTGGAATTCTTCAGCGGACTTCACCCTCCCCTCTAGAAGGCGATGTCCGAGGGTGTCAGGAAGTTTGTGTGTGAGGCTCTGATCTCGAAGGAGTTTCACCGATAATGACTACGGTGTCACCGAAGAAAAACCATGACCAGGACAAGGTCAACAAGATCAGCGAGAAGCTGATGGAAAATCCTGAGCTTGCCAGCTTGATCGGCGAGTTATCGACCTCCACCGATGACGCCAGCGACCTGGTCAAAGGCCTGTTGCAGG
>NZ_JAKRND010000007.1 GCF_022347285.1 Corynebacterium sp. ACRPH | reverse complement strand
ACGACAACGCTATCCCAACCGAATACCAACACAACTTAGGCATCCGGAAAGGACCAATGAAATAAAAAAGGGGCCCACCCCGGCGACACGCCGAGCGGACACACTTTTTGTCTATTAACCCCGGCATGACCCCACAGAAAAACAGAAGAAACCGGAGGTCACTAACCCTTTCGAGTTTGTTACCTCCGGTGTCGCAGTTTGTTCAACTGCTCGCTGTGGGCGAAGGGGGACTTGAACCCCCACGTCCCGAAGGACACTGGCACCTGAAGCCAGCGCGTCTGCCATTCCGCCACTCGCCCGAGTGACTATGTAGGACACATGGTATTCACCACAGTGTTTACACTGTCTTGCCTACTGAAACCACACATTCCTAACCGGAATCTGTGCTCGCTGGCAACGAAATGAAACTCTAGCACGATGCGCGCCCACTTCCAAAAAACGCATCTGACCTGCGCGAAAATGCACGTTACCCGTCACTACCCCTATAATGGCCAACTACACACTCGCAGCATCAGGGTATGGCTGCACAGCACAACCTGCCACTCGGTGCCCGCGGCTTTCGTCATACAGCGCCCCGCCAGGCACAACTAGCGCCAGGCATTTAAGGCATGCGACTGCAGTGGAAAACACAGGACGACACAGGAGGACTACGGACAATGAGTCTGTTTGGACGTTTCAAGAAGCTCGACAGCTCGCTTCAGCGCGGGCTGGATAACGGCTTCGCACGTGTCTTCGGCGGTGAGGTTGTTCCAACCGAGATCGACGAGGTTCTTAAGCAGTACGCCGAAGAGTCCGTCATGACGGATGCCCAGGACCAGCGTTTGGCCCCCAGCTACTTCCAGGTACTCGTCAGCACCCGCGACTACGCAAGCCTCACCGAGTCCCGCCCGCGCTTGGCCGAGGAGATGGGCGATCGCCTGAGCCGCTTCATTCGTAACCAGGGCTGGCGCACAAACGAGCCGGTCAAGGTGAACCTTTCCGCCCACAACGGCTTGCACTCCGGACAGATGCGTGCCGACGCCCGCTTTGACGTTCCGCGCACCAAAAATGGCTCCAGCTCAAACGTCGCTATTGGCGAAGATGCCGGTGCGGCGGCGGGCAGCCAACCTTCTCACGGCAACCCAGACGGTGGATATAGCGATTCCTACCCGCAAGCTGTTCAAGACGACGGTCGTCCGGAATGGCCGTCGTCGCAGCCCGGCGAGCGTTCGTTAGTCTCTCATGATTATGACGCCCCTAGCTCCAACGACGACCCTTCCAGCGATGCTCACCACCCCAACTCCGGGCGGTCTCTAGGGGATCTGGTTTCGTCGGCGGATGCACAGCACCACCACGACGAGTCGGCCGGCGCTACTGGCGCCGCCGCTGCAAGCGCAGTCGGCGCTGGGGCTGCCGGGGCAGCAAGTGTGCACCGTGCCGCCCCGGATTTCGCGCGCAACCAGTGGACGGACCAGGCGCAGCAAGCGGAAGATTCTGAGTACCCGGCATCCCCGGTATCCCAGGAACCCCAGGAATCTTGGGATTCCCGCGACTACCAAGCCCAGGACGAACAGAAGGAAAGCGCCGTGCACAACCAGCAGAACTGGCAGGGCCAGCAGGAAGGCAATGATTTCGAACGTCCTGTGAGCTACCCGGGCACCGAAGTCATTGTGCAGTCCACTCCCTCCCCCGTACGCGGAGGCGTGGGCGCGGACAGCGGCGAGAGCGAACTGCGGGTCACCCTCACGCTGCACGATGGCTCCGACCGCACCTACGAACTACGCAAGGGCAGCAACATCATCGGACGTGGCAACGGAGTAGATCTGCGCATCCCCGATACCGGTGTCTCCCGCCAGCACGCAGACATCACCTGGGACGGCTACGATGCGGTACTGACGGACCTGCAGTCCACCAACGGCACCTCCGTTAACGGCACCCCGATCGAAAACTGGCTGTTGGCCAGCGGCGACGTGATTTCGCTGGGCCACTCTGAAATCGGCGTGGAGTTCCACTAACCCTATTTTTCCTTTCCGCCCTACTCCTTCAGGTTCATCTAAACTAGGCTATTCACATACACATGTACCCCTCGGGGCTATGTGCGCCTGTGTTTATTGAGTGGTTCATGGAGTACTCACCGAGTGCTCACCGAACCTTCCGACCTTAATGAGGAGTTGAATACCGTGCAGACCACACTACTTTTGCTGGTCAAGATTGGCCTGCTGCTTTTGCTGTGGTTCTTCATCTGGATGACTGTTCGCTCCCTCAAAAAGGATGCGGATCGCACCTCTGGCTTGACTCCCGCCGGGATGGCTCCCATCGCGGCGGGATACGGCAGTCCCATGAACGAGCCCTCCTCTTCCGGCCATGCTTTCCGCAGACACAAGGCGCCTAGTTCCCTGGAGCTCACCAGCGGTCCGCTGACCGGCACCACGCTGAACCTCAAGGGATATCAGGACGTCTCCATCGGTCGCTCGCAGTCGTGCACGCTGGTGCTGGAGGATGATTTTGCCTCCGGCACTCACGCGCGTCTGATCCGCCGCGGCTCGGATTGGTACGTCGAAGACCTCGACTCCCGCAACGGCACCTGGATCGGTAACGAGCGCCTGGACCAGCCCGTTAAGCTTTCCGCCGGTATGGAAATCCGCATCGGCCAAACCCACGTGAGGATGGACGCATGACCGAGGGCAAGAACGGAAACATCGGGCGCACGCTGAACTATGCCGCGTGCTCTGACCGTGGCCTGGTCCGCGGCAACAACGAGGACTCCGCCTATGCCGGCCCGCGTCTGCTGGCTTTGGCTGACGGCATGGGGGGCCACGCCGCCGGCGAGGTTGCCTCCCAGTTCCTCATCAATGCCCTCAGTCCCCTGGATTCCCCGCTGATTGACGAGCCCAACAACCGCGATCAGTTGGAAAATTTGCTGGCCACGGCCACGGATGAGGGCAACCAGGACATCGCCGCACACGTCGACGAGCACCCAAACTTGGATGGCATGGGCTGCACCCTGACCTCCATGCTCTTCCGCGAGGACGAGGTCGCCATCTGCCACATCGGCGACTCCCGCGGCTACGTGCTGCGCGACGGCGAGCTGCGTCAGGTCACCAAGGACGACACGTTCGTCCAGTCCCTCGTCGACGAGGGCAAGCTCGATCCCGAGGACGTCAGCAGTCACCCGCAGCGTTCCCTCATCCTCAAGGCCCTCACCGGCCGTCCCGTCGAACCCACCCTGTGGCGTGAAAAAACGCAGGTCGGTGACCGCTTCATGCTCTGCTCCGACGGGCTTTCGGATCCGGTCAGCATCGACACGATCCGCGAGGTTCTCTCTCACGGCACCCCGGAGAAGGCTGCCCGCAAGCTCATTGAGATGGCACTGCGTGGCGGTGGCCCGGACAACGTCACCGTTGTTGTTGCCGATGTTGTTGGTTTTGACGCCGACTCCAACGCCCCGACAGACCCGGAGCTCACCCTGCCACCCCGCCCGGTGATGGCGGGTGCTATTGCAGGTGAGGCAGTGGATATGCCACGCCCGAATTCTTCGGCAGCCCGCGCAGCAGCTATTCAGGGGCTGTCGACGGCGGCGTCACCAAAAAAGGACGAGGAAGACGACGAGCCCGAACCTGCGACGGCCAACGGTGGCCACGATCACACAGGTAACGGCAACAACGTCCACGACGATGGCCACAGCGTAGGCGATGCAGAGCCCAGCGCGGCCAAGAAGCCGAAGAAATCCCGGCGCGGACTGTGGGTGACGCTGGCGATCATCCTGGCCGTTGTGCTGGCCGGCGGTGCGGTGACCTATGTGATGTACCAGCGAGTGAAGGACACGTACTACGTCACCGCGGATAACTCGCAGATCAAGGTGATGAACGGCACTGATTCTTCCGTAATGGGATTCAAGCTGAACTCTGTGCACCAGGACGTCTGCCTGGACGACGAAGGCAAGGCGACCTTCGTGGATCCGGGTGCGGGTGGCGACTGCCACCTGTTTAAGACCTCCGATCTGACTCCGGCGGCGCAGGGCGCACTGTCGGATCTGCCGGAGGATTCCTACGACAAGGTCACCGGTCAGGTCAACCGTTTGGCGGAGCAAACTTTGCCGGTCTGTGTGACGCGGGTGCCGGCAGACGGAGACAAGAGCGGCAAGGACGGCGAAGACGACAAGGAAAAGGCCAAGAGCGACTCCGATAAGGAGAAGAGCAAGAAGGACAGAGAAAAGAACAGCGACGCGCCCGAAGACCTCACGACCCCCGGAGTCTCCTGCCGCGAGGTGAAGTAACCATGAAGCTTTTTAGCCGACGCACCGAGGCTGGCCTGTTGCTGCTGGCCGCCATCGTTTTGCTGCTGGCCATCGTGGCCCTGGAGATCTCGCAGGGCAAGGAAATCAGCTCTGAGGTTTTCTACCTGGTCGGCGCATTCTTCGTAACCTTCCTGGTGGCGCATCTGGTGGTGTGCTGGACGGCTCCGGAGGCCGACCAGATCATGCTGCCGATCGCGGCCCTACTCAACGGCCTGGGGCTGGTGATGATCTACCGGCTGGACCTGGGATCGGGCCTCACGCTGGCGAAGTCGCAGATCATGTGGACCGCCCTGGGTGTGATCCTGTTCTGCCTGGTGATTAGCTTCCTGCGGGATCATCGCTCGCTGCAGAACTACTCGTATCTGCTGGGTCTGGCGGGCCTCATCCTGACGGCCCTGCCGATCGTCTGGCCTACCTCTCTGAACGCGGACGCAAAAGTGTGGATCAGCATCGGCCCGTTCTCGATCCAGCCCGGCGAGTTTGCAAAGATCATGCTGCTGCTGTTCTTCGCCGCGCTGCTGGTGAATAAGCGCCGTCTGTTCAACGTAGCCGGCAAGTCCTTCCTGGGTTTGCAGTTCCCACGTCTGCGCGACCTGGGTCCACTGTTTCTGGTGTGGGGAATCGCGCTGATGATCATGGCCGCGCAGAATGACTTCGGCCCGGCCCTGCTGTTGTTCGGCACCGTGCTGGGCATGCTATACATCGCCACCGGTCGCGCCTCCTGGCTGGTGCTGGGCCTCGGCCTGGCTTTCATCGGTGCATTCGGCGTGTACCAGATCTCGGACAAGATCCAGAATCGCGTGTCCAACTTTGTGGATCCGCTGGCGAACTACGACGGCAACGGCTTCCAGCTCTCCCAGGCCCTGTTCGGCATGTCCTTCGGTGGCGTGACCGGCCGCGGCCTGGGCGAGGGCTACCCGAACAACATCCCCGTCGCGCACTCCGACTTCATCCTGGCCGCCATCGGCGAGGAGCTGGGGCTGATCGGCTTGGCAGGCGTGCTGCTGGCCTACGCGGTCTTCGTGTCGCGCGGCTTCAACACTGCCATGCGGGCCCGCGATTCCTATGGCAAGCTCGTCGCCGCGGGTCTGGCACTGACGATCGCCATCCAGGTTTTCGTGGTCACCGGCGGTATTTCCCGCCTGCTGCCCATGACCGGCCTCACCACGCCGTTCCTGTCGCACGGTGGTTCGTCACTGTTGGCGAACTACATCCTGTTGGCAATTATTCTTCGTATTTCTCATGACGCCCGCACACCCCTGGCCATTAAGGAAAGAGAGGAAGCATGAACCGCTCCATCCGCGCGGTAGCCATCTTTAGCTTCATCTTGGTGGTCGCCCTCATCGCAAACCTGACCTACATCCAAGGCTTCCAGCAGAAGTCGCTGGCGCAGAATCCGCTGAATTCGCGTCAATTCCTAGAGGCGAAGTCGAAGGAACGCGGCAGCATCATCGCCGGCGACCAGGTGCTAGCCAGGTCCGTGAAGGATTCCGACGACTTCTACGACCGCGAGTACCCGTACATGTCCGCCAAGTACGGCTCCGTAATCGGCTACCTGTCTGACCAGTACGGTGCCTCGGGTATCGAGTCTTCCCAGAACTCCATCCTCACCGGCGAGGACGATTCCCTGTTCGCCACCCGCACGTGGGACATGCTGACGGGCAAGGAGGCCGGCGGGGCGAACGTGGAGCTCACGCTCAACCCGCAGGTGCAGGAGGTCGCCTACGACCAGCTGGCCAACAAGGGCTACTCCGGTTCCGTGGTGGCTCTGCGCCCGTCCACGGGCGAAGTGCTGGCGATGGCCAGCACCCCCTCGGCCGACCCGGCACAGATCGTCGGCCCGCCAGCCGAGCAGGCCAAGACGAACTTTGAGAACTACGCCAACGACGATTCCGCTCTGCTGTTGAACCGCTCCACGCAGCAGATCCAGCCGCCGGGCTCGACGTTCAAGGTCATCACCACCGCGGCTGCCCTGGAGGAAGGCGACACCCCGGAGACCTCAGTGACCGCCGCACCGCAGATCACCCTGCCGGATACGGCCACGACCCTGGAGAACTACGGCGGCGCGGCCTGTGGCGGCGGTGGCACCACCACCCTGCGCGAGGCCTTCAAGCGTTCCTGCAACACTGCCTTCGTGGACATCTCCACCCGCCACGGCGCGGATAAGTTCAAGAAGATTTCCGAGAACTTCGGCATCGGGGAAAAGGACGACTACCTGGGCCTGCCGGTGGAGCCCTCCCGCCTGGGTGACATCCCGGACGGTGCGGCCCTCGGCCAGTCCTCCATCGGCCAGCGCGACGTGGCGCTGACCCCGCTGCAGAATGCGGTGATCGCCGCGACCATCGCCAACGGTGGTGTGCGCATGAAGCCTTACCTGGTCAGCAAGATCACCGGCCGCGATCTTTCCACCCTGCGGACCACCAAGCCGCAGAAGGCCCAGCGCGCGATGCCGGAGAAAACGGCCGATACCTTGAAGGATCTAATGGTGGAGGCCGAGAAGTGGGCCGGCGGCGATGCCTCCATCGCTTCGAAGACAGGTACTGCTGAGCACGGCGAAGATTCCCGCAACTCCAAGCCACACGCCTGGTACATCGCCTTTTCCACTACGGCCGACGTGGCGGTAGCCGTTCTGGTGGAAAATGGTGGCGACCGCGGGCAAGCAGCTACCGGTGGTTCGGTGGCCGGCCCCATCGGCCGAGCCGTCATCCACGCAGCTGAGAAGGAGCAGCAGTAGGCCATGAGCGATTCCCGTCAACCCGACCGTACAGAGATTGAGCGTACGCAGCGGCTTCTGGGCAAACGCTTCGAGCTGCAGTGGATCATCGGCCGCGGCGGTATGTCCACCGTATGGCTTGCCCACGATGTCGAGCAGCAGCGCGATGTAGCCGTCAAAATCCTCAAGCCGGAGTACACGGAAAACGAGGAGTTCCGTGCGCGCTTCCGTAACGAGGCCTCCGCTGCTCAGGACCTCGACAGCCCTAACGTCGTAAGAACCTACGACTCCGGCGAGGTCGAGGACCCGGACAACGGTACGGTGTTTTGCTACATCATCATGGAGTACATCCGTGGCGAGTCCCTAGCCGATGTGCTCTCGCGCGAATCCTCGCTGCCGCAGAATCTGGCGCTAGACGTATTGACGCAAACAGCCGCGGGGCTAAAGGCCATCCACGAAGCCGGACTGGTGCACCGCGACATTAAGCCGGGCAACCTATTGATCACCTCCGATGGTTTCGTGAAGATCACGGACTTCGGCATTGCCAAGGCCGCCGCCGCGGTGCCGTTGACCCGCACGGGCATGGTGGTTGGTACCGCCCAGTACGTATCCCCCGAGCAGGCGCAAGGCGACCAGGTCGGCCCGGCCAGCGACGTGTACTCCTTGGGCGTGGTCGGCTTCGAGATGCTGGCGGGCTACCGTCCGTTCTCCGGCGAATCCACCGTGTCCGTAGCAATCAAGCACATCTCCGAAACCCCACCGGAGCTGCCGGAAGTGGTCGACCCCAACCTGCGGGAATTGATCAAAGTCTGCCTGCGCAAGAATCCGCGGACGCGCTACGCCGACGGCGCGGAACTTGTCGCCGCCACTGTCATGGTGGCCGAGGGCAAGCAACCCCCGTCCCCGCACAACGTGCCGAACGTCAGCACCGAACCGCACCCGCTGACCGAGCAGCTGGGCAACGTTGCCAGCGGGCCGGGAACTCGAGTGCCTTCAGAGTCGGGGCCCGGGTACGGGCCGGGATCAGAGCACGGGCCAGGTCAAGGTTCCGGTTACCCTGGCCCCTCCGGCCCGGCTGCCGGTGCAGGTGCTCCGGCCACGGGCGCGGGCTACCCCGCGACTGCACGCGGGGCGGGTGGGGCGCAGGGGGCGTCACCAAGAAAAAACCGCTTGATCATCGCGGTGCTGGCCCTGGTGAGCATCCTCGCGCTTGCGCTGGCCACCTTCCTGCTGACCAGCGGTGGCGACGACGAAGCGCCGAACCCGTCAACGATGACCGTAACCAACGAGGTCACAACCAGCCCGACGGAGGAGGAAGAAGATCCGACCAACCCGGATGGCAACGCCCCCGCGCCGGTAAACCCGGTGCCGACGGACACGACGAATGGCCCGGAACCCGCACCGGGGACCGAGACCACGTCGGAACCGCCGGAGACCTCCGACGAACGCGAGCCTTCGTTCCCCACTTTGCCGACCATCCCGAATGGCGGAGGGCGCGGCAACGACAGTGACAACGGCAACGGTGGAAATGGTGGTCAGGGCGGCAATGGCGGCAACCACAACACTGCTCGCCCGAACCAACCCGGCCGCCCGCAGACGAACGATAACGCAACCTCGGCGGACAACGATGTACCTGCCGAATTACGCAATAGGGAGGCCGATCCGGAAAGCCAGCCAGTGCTTTAAGCGTTTAAGCACGATTCTTTTTAGCAATGTAAAAGGGATAGAACTATGTCCATACAACAAGTTGGACTAGGATTTGTTAATCAAAGTGACTAGAAAATCATTCTGGGGTTAGCTACAGAAGCAGACAAAGGAGCAGAAGGCGTGGACCGAAACGGCACAACCTTGGGCGGACGATACCGCCTCGGTGCCAAGATCGGCACTGGTGGCATGTCCGACGTGTACGCCGCTACCGATGAACTGCTGGGCCGCGATGTGGCGGTAAAGATGATGCGCCCTGATCTGGCGCGCGACACCACCTTCCTGGAGCGCTTCCGCCGCGAGGCTCAAAATGCCGCGAAGCTGAACCACCCCGCCATCGTCGCCGTTTACGACACGGGTCAGACCCCGGACGAGGACGGTGCGGTGCCGTACATCGTCATGGAGCGCGTGCACGGCGAAACCCTGCGCGACATCATCCAGGACTCCGGGAAGATGAGCCTGAACGATGCCGCGGCGGTCATGTCCCAGGTCTGCTCGGCGCTGTACTTCTCGCACGAGGCGGGCATCATTCACCGCGACATCAAGCCCGCGAACGTGATGATCACCAACACCGGCGCGGTGAAGGTCATGGACTTCGGCATCGCACGCGCGCTGAGCGATAGCTCCTCTGCCATGACGCAAACCGCCGCCGTCATCGGCACCGCCCAGTACCTTTCCCCCGAGCAGGCACGCGGCCAGTCCGCCGACGCACGTTCGGATATTTACGCCGCCGGTTGCGTGTTCTACGAGCTGGCCACGGGCAAGGCTCCCTTCCACGGCGAGTCCCCACTGTCCGTTGCCTTCCAGCACGTGCAGGAAAACCCGGAGGCGCCGTCCCAGGTTCCGGGCATGCACCTGTCGAAGCGCGAGGCTTTGAGCCTGGACTCCATCACTCTGACCGCTATGGCGAAGTCGCCGTCGGATCGTTATGACGACGCGCAAGAGATGGCGACGGATCTGAAGCGCCTTTCCGAAGACCAACTGCCGCTGGTCGCCCAGGCCTATACCAATGACGCCGACTCGGCCGATGCTGGTTCCCACACCGCAGGCCGCGCTGCTGCCGGTGCCGCTGGCGCCGCGGGGCTGGCCGCCGGTGCAGCCGCGGCGGGCGCGCTCGCGAATGAAGACGACGCGCAGACCTCCGTGATCCCCGCCAGCCACAACACAGCCAACGGTGCCGCTGCTGGAGCCGGAGCAGCTGGGGCCGGAGCCGCTGGTAACGGTGGCGGCGACGGCTACTACAACAGCGATTACAGCGGCGATTATGATGGCGGCGACGATTATTACGACGACTATGACGCCGACTACGACGATGATTATGACGGCGAGTACGACGACGAGTACTACGAGGATGAGCCCAAGCGTCGCTGGTGGGCGCCCATCGCTTGGGTGGCGGGTATCGCCGCAGTAATCGCCGGTGGTTACTTTGCCTACCAGGCATTTACCGGCGACGATGAGCCAGAGAAGCCTATCGAAGCCGAGCAGGTGAAGATCCCGCTCGTGGCCAACAAGGACCGTGCCGAGGCGGAGAAGATCCTCAAGGACGCGGGCTTCGAGGTAACGGTCGAGGAAACCACGCACGACAAGATCGCGCGCGGCAAGGCTATCGGCACCGACCCAGCGGCTAACGCATCCGTGGCTCGCGGCACCGAGATCAAGCTGCTGGTCTCCAGCGGCCGAGAGATCACCGACGTGCCGGACCTGACGGGCAAGACCACCGAGGAAGCAGTCCAGCTTCTGAAGGATGCCAAGCTGGTTCTGAACAAGGAAGTCAAGGAAGAAGCCAGCGATGACGTGCCGAAGGGCAAGATCATCACGCAAACTCCGCCGCAGGGTTCGCAGGTCTCTGCGGGCACGAAGGTGACCATCACCGTCTCCACGGGCCCGGAGGACGTTCGCGTACCTGTAGTCACCGGCCAGCAGCTCGCAGATGCCCGGGAGAACCTGGAATCCGCCGGCTTCAAGGTGGTTGTGAACCATGTCGATTCTGTGGAGCGGAAGGACCAAGTGCTCTCCGCCAGCAGCGAGGGTGAGAAGCTGCCGAAGGGCAGCGAGATCACCCTGGAGGTATCCCTGGGCAACCAGTTCGAGATGCCTTCTCTGCAGGGCAAGAAGTTCGGTGACGTGTTCCGCGAGCTGCAGGCCGCCGGCTGGCGTGGCACTCCGGAGCAGCTACACCGGGAGAACAAGAACACCACGGATCTGGGTCGCGTAGACGAGGTCGCACAGCAGTCCGTCCACAGTGGTGAAGTAGTCAAGCGGGACGAGGACATCACCGTCACGGTGTACGTCTTCAACCTGCTGCCCTAGCAGCAGCGGCGGCGCCCCTGGGCAGCCTCACAGAGCGAGCGCCCTAGAGCCGGTGCTCTAAAAAGGGCACCCTAAAGCACCGAGGCTTCGGCGCTGATCGCGCCGGTAACCTCCAGTTGCTCCTGCACCAGGCGGTCCACCAGCTCAGCAGGCACTACCTCGCCCTTGCCGCTCAACCGCCCGGCTTCGTTCAGCCAGTTCGCCAGCATCAGGTGGCCGTACTGCGTCATCACGGACTCGGGGTGGAACTGCACGGAGTGGATCGGCAGCGACTGGTGGCGCATCGCCATGATCATGCCGGAATCGGAGGTCGCCGTGACCTTTAGCTCCTCCGGGACGGTGCCCGGATCAACGGTGAGCGAGTGGTAGCGCGTCACGCGGAACGGGCTCGGCACTCCGGCTAGCACGCCGGTGCCGTCATGGGCCACGGGCGAGGTCTTGCCGTGGAAAAGCTCGTCTGCCCGCACGACCTCCGCGCCGAAGTGCATGCCGATCGCCTGGTGCCCAAGGCACACCCCGAATAGCGGAATCTGCTGTTCAACAGCGATTTTCAGCACATCCAGCATGCGGCCTGCTGCGCTCGGCTCGCCGGGTCCGGGGGATAGCAAAATCGCGTCGAAGCCCTGCATCATATCCGCCAGCGCATCCGTGTCGGCCCCATCGGGGTTGCCGGCGCCGGTGAGCTCGGGGGCGTCATTGCGCAGCACCACACAGTCGTCCCCGCTGAAGCCCAGCTGCCCGATGTATTGCACGAGGTTGTAGACGAAGCTGTCGTAGTTATCGATCACGAGAATGCGCATAGCAAAGAGTTTAGCGCGGCAGCGTGCATGGCTTTGCCGCGGTGTGCTGCTACTATCGTCTGGTACGTATTTTGCCCATGGGCGCTCGGTACCTCGTAGGCCGTCCGCTCCGCAGTCAATCGCTTCGAGGTTTTGAACAATGCCAAAGTCCAAGGTTAATTCCGCTGAGGAGAACTACACTAGCTCCTCTTCCGCGGACCGTCGCACACCCGTGAAGCTGAATTCCAGCGGTACTCCGCGTTGGTACATCGTGCTGATGCTCGCGCTGATGCTTCTGGGCCTGGCCTGGCTGGTTGTTAACTACATTGCCGGCCCGGAGATCCCGTTCATGCGCGATCTGAACGCATGGAACTACCTGATCGGCTTCGCCCTGCTGATCGTGGGTCTGCTAATGACCATGGGTTGGAAGTAGCGCCAAGTTTACTTCCCGGCACTGCCCTAGTTGGGCGACCCTAGTAGTGCCACCCCAGGCCGGTCCATATGGTGAAGGCCAAGATTGCCGTCGCGGCTAGTGCTGCGACGGTCTTTTTTCTTATTGACGCCCCCACGCCCCCGTTGCCGCCCTCCCCAACGGTGCTGGTGATGAGTGCTATGACGGCGCCTCCGGCGAGCCCGCCGATGTGTCCCCATAGCGAAACGTTGGAGTACATGAGGGAGTACCCGAGGTTCACCAGCAGGAGGATGATGGGCCCGCGAAGGTCGCGCTGCCGTATCCGCGACAGGGAGATGAGCATGGCGAACAGTCCGTAGCCGACGGTGGAGGCACCGCCGACAGGGACGTTGGGCTGGAAGTACATGCAGGCCAGCGCGCCGCCAGCGGCGCTGGCGACGATGAGGCTGAGCATGACGGTAGGCCCGTAAAAGCGTTCGACATCGCGGCCGATCAGGAAGATCAGCAGCATGTTGAAGCCCAGGTGGGCGGGGTCCAAATGAACGAATGCGGCGGTAAGGATGCGCCACCATTCACCGAACAAGGTGACGTTGGCGGCGTTGAAGAGCATCTCCTGCCCCAGGTTGTTCGAGCTGAGGCCGAACATGGATCGGCCGTCGAGGGGGCTGGCGATGCTGCCGGATTGAAAAACCGTCACCACGTAGACAAGGCAGCAGGCTGCGATGAATACGTTGGTGACGGAATACCGCCGGCTATTCCGGCGGGCTTGCGCGTCCAGCCACGGCAAGGAGTTTTTACTCCTGGATCTCGACAGACTCGATGACGACGTCGTCGTTCGGGCGGTCCATGCGGTCGGTTGCGACGCGGGAGATCTTTGCGACGACCTTCTGGGACTCCTTGTCGGTGACCTCACCGAAGATGGTGTGGCGGTTGTTCAGGTGCGGGGTGGCCGTCACCGTGATGAAGAACTGGGAGCCGTTGGTGCCGGGGCCAGCGTTGGCCATGGCCAGCAGGAACGGGCGGTCGAACTGCAGCTCCGGGTGGAACTCGTCGCCGAACTGGTAGCCCGGGCCGCCACGACCGGTGCCGGTCGGGTCGCCACCCTGGATCATGAAGCCATCGATGATGCGGTGGAAGATCGCACCGTCGTAGAACGGGCCTTCGTTGGTGCCGGAGGCGTTGGGCTGGGAGTACTCCTTGGTGCCCTGCGCCAGGCCAACGAAGTTGGCTACGGTCTCCGGCGCGTGGTTGCCGAACAGATCGATGGCGATGTCGCCTTGGTTGGTGTGCAGAATTGCGGTTGCAGTCTTATTAGTCACGGTGATCCATTGTACTAAAAAGCCGCGACGGCTTCCGGCGCCTTGGCGACTCAAAAGCTGTATTGCCCATCCCGGTGGGGATTTTTCTTTAGGATGGGTGTTAGCACGAACACATATTGAAATACCCAAATAGATCTCCAAGGAGCATCTCGCACGATGAACCCCACCACGTTGAAGCTGGCGCTGCGCGGCGCCAAGCAGGGTCGCACCATGTTGAATAACCGCAAGGAGTTTAAGCGCCGCCAGGAGTTCGACGCGCTGCAGCAGCTGCGTGACAACCTGGCCACGGAGGGCGAACGAGAGGGCATCATTGCTGGTTCTCCCGCTCACGTGAAGGCCGTCGCGGAGCTCATGCTGAAGGAAGAGGGTGCTGCGTCTGCCCTCGAGCAGGCCCGTGCGGCTGCGGCTGCCCGCAAGCACCACCAGGCGCACCACTCCGACGAGCTCACTGCTGCGGATGTTGCGGACATGAGCTCCACCGGTTCCCAGAACACTGCCGACACTGCTGACAAGGCCGCCGACAAGGCGGACAGGGCTCGTGCGAAGGCCGAAAAGAAGGCCGAGGCCGCAAAGAAGAAGGCCGCGAAGGCACAGGCCAAGGCAGCCAAGAAGACCAAGAAGGTTGAGGGCGAGGCTGCTGGGATGGTGGCGTCACTAAAGAAGAAGGGCGAAGAATTGAACACCGATGAACTGACCGAGAAGCTCGGCGCGGATGCCGAGAAGCTGCGCAAGAAGATCGACAAGCGCACGCAGAAGCTGCGCAACCGTTTCGACGAGGCGCAGGAGAAGGCCCAGAAGAAGGCCGGCAAGAAGGCCAAGAAGCGTGAGCAGAAGATCGCTCAGCTTACCGCTGCGCTGAAGGAAAACGCTCACGATCTGCAGGAACGTGGCCAGACTGCGACCAGCAAGCTGTACGAAGAGGCGGAGTCCCGTGGCGGCGACCTGGCGAAGAGCGCGGAGAAGAACCGCAAGCAGCTGGCCAAGAAGCTGGAGGCCACCAAGAAGAAGGCAGCCAAGCGTGCGCAGAAGCAGACCAAGGGCGCACAGAAGGATGCCCGCAAGCGCGCTGCGAAGCTGGACAAGAAGGTAGCCCGCGCCACCAACAAGGCGCAGAGCAAGGCGCTGGCGAAGGCCGAGAAGAAGGGCCTGAAGAAGCAGGAGAAGAAGCAGAAGGGCGGCCTGTTCGGCAAGTTCCTGCTGCTGGCCATCCTGGTTGCCGCGGGCGCTGCTGCGTTTAAGTTCCTGCGTGGTGGCGAGAACGCTCCGAAGAACTCCCCGAAGGTGCAGGACTTCGCGGACAAGGCCACCGGCGCTGCCGAGAAGGCCAAGGCGAAGGCCGCCGAGACCGCTGACAAGGCTGAGGCGAAGGCCACCGAGGTGAAGGAGACCGCCGAGGCCAAGGTCGACGAGGCTAAGGATGCGAAGGCCGAAGAGGCCAAGACCGAGGAGAAGCAGGCTCCGGCTGCCCCCGCCGCACCGTCCGCACCTGCCCCGGGTGCACCGGGCGCTCCCGCACCGGGCGTAGCTGTTCCGGGTGCTCCGGCTGCTCCGCAGGCTGGTAGCGACCAGGGCGCTGCCGATGCCACGGATGCGACCGACGCCGCCGAGGCCGACTTCCCGCTGGCCGATGGCCCGGGCGAGGATCCGGACGAGGGCGGCAAGCACCGCCTGTAACCCGCACCCCCACATCGCGCGCTAGATCCGGCGCGCGATAATGGCGTACATGACCCCGCGCCGCCTCACATTCCGCACCATCCCGCTGCCGCAGGCAGACGCTCGGGACATCACCGGAAGTGTCGCGCCGCGGGTCTTTTTGTCTTTATTTAATGACGCCCCCACCGCCGCCTGGCTGGACTCTTCCGGCAACGGCGGCGCCCTCAGTGTGCTGGCAAATAGCGCGGGTCCCCTAGCCCGAACGTGGATGCCACAGGTGGAAAGCTCGAATACGTTCTTCGCGCAGCTCGGAGGCACTTTCGACGAGCCGGTTGAGATTCCGCGAGACTGGCCGTGCGACTTCGCCCTCGGCTGGGTGGGCGCATTGGGATACGGAGTGGAGGACATTGCCCGCTCCCGGGAAGACCATCCGGATGCGGCATTGCTGTTCGCCGACCGGGCGGTCGTGATCGACCACGCACACGCGGTGGCCTATGCAATGGCAATGCTGCCGAGTGCCAAAGATGCCGGGGATGCCGGGAGCACCCACGATGAGCAGCTGGAATGGCTGGACACCACCGTCGCCGAGGTGCGACGGATCGCTGGCGAGGTCTCCGAGACAAGCGGTGCGGGACTGGAAGCCATTCCGGAAACCTTTCCGAGCAGCATTCCGGGCGGTGCACCGCCCCGTGACACGGTGCCCGCCGAGTCCGTGACCATTGAGCGCGCGGCGGCCTTCCGCTTCGACCAGCCGAAGCGGCAGTACCTGGCGAGCATCCAGCGCTGCCTGGATTACATTGCCGCAGGCGATAGCTACGAGGTCTGCCTTACGAATACTGCCCGCGGCCCGGCACTTCGGGAGCTGGCCGGACTGCAGCCCACTCAGCAGCCCGGCGCGAACTCGCCCTACGCACCGTCACCGGAATTACTGGCCTACCTGCGGCTCCGCGAAGTCAGCCCGGTTCCCTATGGCGCATTCCTGCGCTTCGACCGCCCTGGTCAGGCGCCACTGCACATCCTCAGCGCCTCCCCCGAGAGGTTCCTCAAGGTCTCACCGGAGGGAGAGGTCTCCGCCGAGCCGATCAAGGGCACCCGCCCCCGTGGGGAGGACGGAGCGGCGGATGCGAGGGGGCGTCAGGAATTAATGAGCAACCCCAAGGACCGGGCGGAGAACCTGATGATCGTTGACCTGCTGCGCAACGACCTCGGCAGAGTGTGCGTGCCGGGCAGTGTGGAGGTGCCGAAAATTTTTTCGGTGGAGAGTTTCTCGCACGTCCATCAGCTGGTCAGCACCATTACCGGCCAGCTCCGTCCGGGGCTCGGCGCCGTCGACGCGATTGCGGCCAGTTACCCCGGCGGCTCCATGACAGGCGCGCCGAAAATCCGGACGATGGAGATTATCGAGGAGCTGGAGCCGCATCCGCGCGGGTTCTATTCCGGGGCGATCGGCTGGATCTCCCCCAATTCCGCCACAGAGCTGAACATCACGATCCGCACGCTCGTCGACGATGGCGCGGAGTGTTCTTTCGGGGTCGGCGGCGCGATCGTCGCGGACTCGGATCCACTGGCGGAGTACCAGGAAACGCTAGTAAAAGCGGCGGCGCTACTCGATACACTCGGGGGCCAAATCGCCTAACATTCTACTCGAAACATTTTCGAGTACGTTGTTTATCGCAGGTCAGAGGCTCGAAACTTGTTTCTAGTAGGTTTCGAGTACCTTTCGAGTAGCTTTCCTAGCTACCTAAGCGGCCCCTTTACAGACCACACGGCACGCGGATCGCGCGGTCCATTTCCACGCCAATGAACCAGCCCAGCATCACGCATGGCCTGCAATGCACGGCGCACTGGCGGGGCCGACAAGCCCAGCGCCTCGGCAACATCACCCGTGGACATTGGCCGACCACTCATTTCTAGAGCAGCAAGCACATCCTCGGAATGACGAGGGAGACCACCCAGCACTTGGGCGTCTAAACGCTGTGTTGCGTTCAATGTAAGAACTACGCTGCCACTAGTTTGCGTATATACCGGATCAGCAAACCCAACCCGCCGCATACTTGCAAACATACGTCGGATTCCCTCACCCAGTTCCTGGCCAATGCGGAGCTCAGCGGTTACTCGCGCAATCAGAGGGTTGCGCGCAAAGCGGGCAATGGACTCCGGTTTAGTCGGATCTACAAGGCCGGGGAAGCGCCCCGGGCTAGAGACCTCAATCCGGCTCGGGAAAATTTCGAAACGAATGTGATCCCCGACCATGCTGTACGAGCGATGCACCACCGCGTTGACCAACCCCTCAAGCCAAACGTCGTGAGGGATAAGGTTCTCATCCTCGAAAAGACCCGCGCCGGTGAGCCGTCGAGTATTTGGCAGCATTCCGCTAATTGCTTCCTGAGCTGCTTGAATCTGTTGCGGTATCGGACCATCAAAACGCTGGTCATCCATCAACTGCTGCATCTGGCCAGGCAATCGCTCGTCCTCGCCAAAACGTAAAACCCGGATGTGTGCGTTCGGGAAGAACTCTTGAGGATTGTGCCCGAAAAGCAATATCGCAGCAGCACGTGGCCTGCCGTCCCGGTCAATCAGGTTGCGCGCCTTCAGAGCATCTTCGGCACTCGAAGAACCAATGGTCTCGGCATAAGTCTCAACCAGATCCATGTTGAGGTCGTTCGGGGTAGCGTTCGCGGGAACCGTGGCATCGTATTGCTGCTCACCCTTGGTGTAACGAAGCTCCAGAATGTCATCAGCCCTCAAGTGCTTCGTTTCATCACCCACTCGCAAGAAGCAGTCCCCTGACTTCAGGTAATGGACCCGCTCACTGGGCAAGACGTGGAAAAGATACACCTGCGTACGATCATCCACGTCGCACAACTCGATCTGGACGCGAACCGTCGGATCCGTGTGATCCAACGACGTCTGCCGCAGAGCATTGTCTTGGGTAGCGGTCGGCTTTCCTTCGAATTGCCGGTCCGAAATGCCAACCGCAATTACGCCGCCCTCAGAATTGGCCATGCCGACAATTGTCTTAGCCAAGTCCTTCGGCTTAATGCGGAAAGATTTGCGCTCGAACCACTGGTCTTCGGGGAACTGCAGAAGCTGGTTCGGCTCCTCGTGGAAATTTCGCTGCACACTCACAATCTAACATTCTACTCGAAATATTTTCGAGTACGTTGTTTATCGCAGGTCAGAGGCTCGAAATTTGTTTCTAGTAGGTTTCGAGTACGTTTCGAGTAGCTTTCAAGTGGCTTCTTTCGCAACCTTGGAAGCCGATAGGTTAGCCTGAAAGAAAGCTATGCTTACCCGCAATAACAGCGATGCTGAGGCGGGTGTGGTTGGAACGGTGGGCGTCACCAAGAGAAGAAAGAGGAGTGAATCCGCGCGTGCGAGCAGGCGAGCAACACATCGATACCGCCGCGTGGATGCAAGCCATCTTCAACCGCAGCGAGCAGGCCGGCACGCGCCGCGAGCGGACTAAACAGGCGCTACTGCACGCCGGCATCGAGCTGATCGCCGAAGAGCAGACCGATCTTTCTATCCTGGCGATCACCCAAAAGGCCGGGGTTTCCAACGGCAGCTTCTACAACTTCTTTAAAGACCGCACGCAGTTCTTCGACGCGGTTGCAGAGTACGCGGTGAACAACCTGGCCAGCATCTTTGACCTGGCGGCGGACCAGGATCTGGACTCGATCGACGCGGCGGCGACGAACATCCGCATCCTGGCGTATGCGCACCGCCTAGTACCGACGCTGTCGAAGTCGATTGTTCGCCGCTCCCCGGACTTCTACACCATGCCCAACGAACTGGTGCGCAAGCTGCGCCAGCGGATCAGCGCGGGCGTGGACGACGGTTCCTTCCACGTGGCCAGCACCGAAACGGCTGCGGCGATTATCTTCGGCGCCAACGCGATGCTAGGGCAGCGTCTGCACGAGGATCCGACGTTGAACAGCAGGACCGCCGGGGACGACCTGGCGCTGGATCTGCTGCGCATGCTGGGGGTAAGCGAGGAGCGCGCCCTGCAGACCATCGCACGGCCGATCGACGAATACCTGACGCCACCGCAGTAGGCGCGGGGCTAGTCCTCCCGTGCCACGCCGAAGCCGAAGCGGTCGAGGAAACGGTCTTCCTCCCGGCGCGTGTCCCGCGAATGCTCCGTGATCCAATCCGTAATGCGCTGCTGCAACTCCGGATTCAGGGGCGCGCGCACCAGGTCGGGGCCTAGGATTCGCTCCCAGGTGGGAACCATGATTCCGCGGTAGTTATGGCCGTGACCTGCGGGAGTCTGCTTCGAGGTCAGCATGTCCATGGCCACCTGCCAGCCGGTAGTAAACGGAATCCAGCGGAGTTTATGCACTACATCGTTGTGCTGGGTGGCCGGTGCGGGCACGCCCCGGGCGCCGGGTTCGCGCAGCCAGTCTGGTTCCTTCCAGAACAGATCGGCATCCCACCACACGATCGCATCGGAGGCGTGCTGCACCACAGCCACCCGCGGGTGCTGCCACGGCTGGCCGTACTCCTGGCCGCGCCAGTCGCGGTCCAGGTGGTCGGCGTGGCTGATGAAGCGCACGTGCTGGCCTTGGTCGTACAACGGTAGGCGCTCTGGCGAGCCTTCGCTGCGGTAGGTGGTCATGTCCCGGATCATCTTGGTAAAGCGTGGTGCGCCGGACAGCACCGCCCCGTCCACCTTTGCCAGCATGTCCTCCAGCCCGTCGAAGGCTGCTGCCGTGCCATACGCCCCCAGGGATTCGCCGGTCACGAACACCTTTGGTGGGTTGGGCATGCCGTCTAGCAGCTCAAACACGGCGTCAATAAGTAACTTGGCAGCGCGCACCGGGGTATCGCGGTCAAGCACATAGGCGACGGGCGACTGCACGTAGGAGTACTGCATCGCCACGTTCACGCAGTTGCCGCCCGTGAGGAACTCGACGGTATCCAGCTGCCAATCCGGCACCCATCCCGTGCCGGTGGAGGTGTGGATGACGATAGCCGAGCGGTGTAGGGCGCCGGTCCGCAGCAGCTCCCGTTTCACCAGATCAACGATGCTTTCCAGCGTGCGCCCGGGGGCCAGGCCGCCGTAGATGCGGATCGGCTCGTGCACGTCATCCAGGCCCGTGACCTCCGTGATGTCGCGCGCCCTGGGGCCACCGCCGACTAACACGCGACCTTGGGCGCCCAGGGAGATCCACCTTTCGTGTGACCACACCGAACCAGAACGCTCGGGCTCCCACGGCTGCTGGTAACCCCAGTACACGCGACGGTTTACGAGCTCGGCCTTCTCGTTGAACTTCTCGAGGAACTGCCGTAGCAGGATCTTGTCGGAGATGAGGTAGGCGATGACGCCCACCGCCCCAGCAGCCACAGGCACAGCTACGGGGGCGGGGACGAACCGACGCAGCGAATGCCGAGTGAGGTCGAAGCTGGACTGTAGTAGCTCGCCGAGCAGCAAGAATGCGCCGTAGCCGAGGGTGCTGACGGCAATGCCAACGAAGGCGGAGGGGGCGCCGAGACGCTGGCTGTTCACCAGCGCAGCGGATTCGCCTTGGCGCTTGTAGAAGCGGTAGGCCGCGACGGCGGTGGCCAGGGTGAATGCAGCGTGCATGGCGCGGTAGGCCTCGCGGTAGCCGGGCTTGTTCACGAGTTCCCGCAGGTCCAGACCGGCGGCGCGGAAGGCGGGCAGAACTGCGCTGGCGATGATGGTGCCGTTGAAGTGCCCGACCGCCTGGGACGTGGAGGCGTTACCGGCAACGGCCCACCAGGGGTGCGGTAGCAGAGAGGGCGAAAGGGCATTCCACATGCCGATTTCCGCCCCGATGATGGCGAAACCGCGGCGGGGATCCAGGGCATAGCGCCTGTTCAGGCGCACGCCTGGGAAGAGGTTGGCGTAGAGGTCAATTGCGCCGGCGGCGGCGCGGAAGGAGTAGGACAGCGTGGTGAGGGAGGCCCACTTCGCCCGCCGCTTTAGGCCCGGGAGGATTCTTCGCCGCAGTTTATGCATGGGTGGAATGGATGCTAGTGCTGGGCTCCACGCAGGGTGGCATGCGTGACGTAATACTCTTCGTAGTCCCGTAGAGTGCGGGCTTTCTCGTTAAGGCGGGCCATCACGGCTTCGCGGGCGCTTTCGCGGTCGTTGTAGAAACCCAGCGGGTCGCCGACACGGACTTCCTCGCCACGCTCCACCAGCATGTACGCCTTACCTTCAGGGCCATCGATGGTTTGCGGCGTCCCGGTGAAGGGGTCGGTGTAGCGATACGTGGTGGTCGTGCCGGTCATAAGTCGTGGGGCTCCCTGGGTTGGGGTTTGCGGTTTGATTGGGCTCGCTCATTCCACATTACTTGCAGCGGCCAGGGCTGATCCACACAAAAGCGGGTTTAGCACCCCGGCAGAAGGCGGATCCGCATCCAGGGCAAGAAGTTCGCTGTGGAGCCCGAAGGGAACTAGAGCTTCCCCTCGGCCAGCACGGTCCCACCCGGCGTATCGCTGCCGTCCATCGGCTCCTCGGTGACGCGCACCATCATCGTGTCCGCCGGCAGCGGCATCCACACGTTGTCGTGCGGATCCTGGCCAATCACGCCGGCCGATCGGGCGGCGCCGTTTTCGTTGATAGACCACACCTGCGCGCCCATGCCGTCCTTCAACACTGGCGCGCCGTTGACCATCGCCCCACCGGAATCCATCTCCGCCGAGACCACCACGTCCAACGTCGAACCGTCGGCCTTCAGCGACACGCTGCGCACGTCACCCATCGCCATGATGGAGTGCATGTGGTCTTCCGCCTCCGCACCCTGCATGGGCTCCTCACCGTTCGCACCCTGACCAGCTCCTTCAACGGACTGGTTCGTGTTGTTCTCCGCAAGGTCGGCATTCTCGCCGCCACCCCACAGCCCGCTGGTGGTGCCCACGATCCCCACGCCTGCCAGTAGTACAACTGCAGCAGCCGCGGCAAAGGCAGCGCGTGCGAATCCACGGCGAGTCCCGCGCGTTTTCGACAAAGGCACAACGTTATCCGCACCAGCCTCTTCACACGGCGCGACCTGCGGATACTCGCCCGAAGCGATCGCATCCATAATGTTCGACTTCAACTGCGGCGGAGGCGCCACCGGTCCGGCCAAGTCCGCCAGGTCGGCTTCTAGCTCGCCGAAGTCCGGCTTCTCGTCTTTCATCGGGCACCCCCTTCCGCCAGTGCGTCACGTTGTTCTTTAAGGATCTTCTCTAGCTTACGAAGCCCATCACGCACGCGCGTCTTCGCAGTTCCCAGCGCTACGCCGGTGGCTTCAGCCAGCTCCGCGTGAGTCATATCGCCGAAGTACGCCAGCAGAATCGCGGTCTTGTGCGGCTCGCCTATGATCTCCAGCGCGGTCCGCACGGCGTGGCGTTGTACATTCCTTAAGGCCTCGTCTTCCACGCTTTCTTTTTTATTGACGCCACCAGGAAGGCCTCCCGGTCATCCCGTTTCATAGTGGCGATGGCGCTTCGAACCCGGTCAATGGCGCGGAGCCTCGCCCGGCGGAGGATCCATGATTTCGCCGAGCCTTTGGCCGGGTCGAAGTCTGCAGCGTGCTGCCACACCTCGATGAAAACTTCCTGGGTGACTTCCTCCGCCTGCGCTTGGTCGTGGAGAATTTGCAGCGTGAGGCCCAGGACATTCGGGGCGATGTGGTCGTAGAGGCGTGCGAAAGCCGCCGCATCACCCTGTTGGGTGAGCAGCATCAAGCTCTCGAGGATTTCTCTATCGACGATGGCCACCGTTTTCATCGTAGCGCCCCGGGGCCTACGACCTGCTCGTCATCTACTGGTTCTGCTTTCCCTGCAGATCCGGCATCATGCTTTCGTCGGTCTCCATCATGTTCTCGACCTTGTCTTCCATTTTGCCGTCCATCTTGTTGTCCATCTTCTCGGACATGGCGGGCTTATCCGGCATCATGCTCTCCTCGGTCATCTTCTCTTCGGTCATCTTGCTTTCACTGGTCATTTCGGAAGAAGTGGTTTCGCTCATCTTGGAATCCGCAGCGTCATCGTCCTCGTTGCACGCAACCAGGCCCAGACCCATCACGCCGGTCAGAGCTACGGCCATGGCGGCACGGCCCACAGAGAATCCGGCTGCACGGTTAGCTGCAGAGTTGGTCTTGCGAATCATCATTTGTACTGCTCCTTCGGGTTAGCGATCGTTTTCCACACGACCCCGTCGCAGGGCCGCTTCATTGGTACATACGGCGCCCTCCCCCACGCCGGATTGGGAGTTTTCGAGAATTCTTAAATTCCCGAACACTTGCCAAGAGATGCCCCACCAGTTCACAGAAGTGCAGTAAGGCAAACAAACGTTTGATTACCGAGCAGATAGACCACTTTAGATGTCTTACCCCGTCGCTACAGTAAGTACTACATCCACCGAAGATGCCTAGGCATTTGCCCACCGTAAACAACTCAACAACATATCGGAAGGGACACAGACCATGACCCCCGACAATCGCACCGAAGATCAGAAGGCTGCTGCCGTCCGCGCCTCCATGACGATGGCCGGATACACCATGACAACCCGAGACGAAGAGGATGTCCGACGCATCCTCCGAGGAGAAATCACCGGCGACGAAGCTGTACTGGAAGTACTGGAACGACACGGTTTGGGCGACAGCGAACGTGCCCAGGAACTCCGCACACGCATCGCTGAGAGCAAGAAGGAAAGCCAAACAGGCAAGAGTGATGACCTAACGGACAATGCGTAGAACTTCCCTGCCTAGCCGTCTCCTCAAGGATTCCGACTTTGCATCAAACTGAGAATCAAAGTGTCAAACTTTGAATGAAAGTGCGACTTTCAACGAATCTTTTCATAGTTTCATTCACACTTAGACTCCAACCGCTACTCGCGGCTGTAAACCGTCGCTTTTCGTCCCTGACCCCCGACCATGGACACGTATCCCTGTGCGAGGAGTGGATCAAGTGCGTAGCGAACCTGCGCAGGAGACAGACTTGTCCTATCCTGCAACTCCTTCATTGTCGCCGATCCGTTCAAGCCAATGGCTTCATAAACTTTAGGAACGTTCTTTCCCAAGGATCGTAGAATCTGCTCGTCCGTGCTCTTACGACGCGCCTTATCGCCAGTACCGGTCTCCTCTCCGACGGCGTAATAGACGCCGTCTTCGTAATTAAGGAACTCATCATCCGAGAGCTGATCAAGCATCCGTCGACATGCTCTCTCGCCTAACGGGGCGTACATCTGCACGATGCGCTGCCGCGTCGCCCCGCCCTGACTACGTAGATTCACCAGTAGATCTTCCTCAATCGGAACGAGACGCCGCTTTCCTTGTCGTTGCAGATCCTCGAGCCATTTATCCTCGATCTCACTGAAACGTGAACCACGGGGAAATGACACTTTAAACGTGACACCGGTATCGATGAACTGCGGCTTTGGCAAACGAGCTTCCCTCGTAGCAGTGAGAATCTCTTGAATTCCACCACCCTCACCCTCGATGACGCGCTCGCCATCCGGCGTCCTTAGATAGCGTGCAATCTCATAAAGCCGCTTGTTTACAGGAGCTTTGGTCAGCTCCGGGCTTTCCAGCTGGGATGCGGATAATCCACGCAAACCACCCGGGCTGACCACTACTAGCATCTTTTCCGTAATTCGAACCTCTACTTTTTTGCCCACCTCCACGGATGGCCCCAAATCCCGGTGAACCAGGGCATTCGCCAGCACCTCTCGGATAGCCGAAGGCGGAAACTCCGGTTCATCGACAAGATGGCCAATTTCCGTATACCTGCTCACCGTGTCCGAGTTTTGCCTGATCCAGTTCATAATCTCCACAAGCATCTCCGGCAGTGGACCTTCGATCTCCTTGAGATTTTTATGGCGCCCTATTCCATCACCTCGAGCTAACCTCACCGCAACAGTTGCGCCAAGAGCAGGTTCAACTGACTGAGGCAGATAACCGAGCGCATACAAACCCCCCAAACGAAGATTGCCCTGGTTATCGGTTACGTTAGAAATATGGAGCAACTGTGAGTCATCGTCAATCCTGGATAGGCGAGTTCTAGACTGACGCACCGATTCAATAAAGCTCCTTAGCACTTCGCCATCGAGCACACCAGTATCGGTTCCATGAACAATCTGAAAATCGAAGTGCGTTTGCTGGCTAGCCGTTAGCGCAGAGAGCTCTAGCATCTTTAGATCGTTAGAGTTCATCTGATAATCGCCGTCAGCTTGACGCAGGTACGCCTTGTTCTTGAACCTTGCCGGTTTCTCTGTCGGTGTCAACGGCGTGACTTCCACCACCAAAACGTGTTTTCCGTCAATAATGTGGTGAAAGAACTCAAGCTGCGGGGCCGGCTTCACTGAAGACCGGCTGACCGATGCGATCGCCTTCTGCATTTCCGCTGGGTTATCAATACCGGTGACTTCAAAACCTTTTCGCTCGCTAACGCCAAGAATAATCGCGCCAGCTTGCGGCATATTGGCGAATGCGCATAGCGTCTCACCGATGTTCTCCGGAACACCTCCTGCCGCGGTTTTACATTCAACAAGAGTCGTGTCGTCCCCGAAGGCACGGAGCTCCCTGATCATTTCCGCAAGACGTTCAGCATTCCAGCTCATGATGATCAGTTTAGATCAATTTTCACACTTTCACTACCTGCTAATTCACAGTTTGAACCTCAAAGTGCGAATTAAAGTGTTAAACAATTAGCAGTTTCACACTTTGATTTATGAGTTTGGACTTTAACCCTTAACCCGAAAGCGCTCTGGACACCACAGATACAAGAAGGGTTAATAGACAAAAAGGGATGCAGACGGAGGGTTACAGCACGTACATATTGCCATAAATCTGCTCATCCCGTGAGCTGGCGGAATCTAGTCGATGTAGATGTTATTGACGAACGAGACTGGCCTGGAAAGCAAGAGAATATTAAAACACTCCACTGCAAACCAAAAGGTTAAACTGGCGAAATGACCATGTCAACTGACTATGTGCGCTGGATTGGAATTGCAGCGTGGACCAGTGGTTTAGCCATCCCACGAAACTGCCAGGCGTTGGCTGTTCTTCCGGGGGATTCTCCCAGAAGAATCTTAATCCAGAGCGCCGGGGGACGCGCCACAACATTCGAGGACATTGAGCGCGAGTACACACATATCCAGTGGTTGCTAGCTGGAGCTCCTAGTGATGAATCTGTGCTGAATTATGTGTACTACCAGCAGCTCTGCTTAACGCATTATGAGCTCCTCGACCATGACTTCGCCATCCTGGATGTCAGCGATAGCGCGTGCGGGAGCAAAAACTACTCCTTCAGGCAGTCGTCTGCAGCTGATCGCCGCCCCGACTACAGTCCCAAGGAAGCATTGGCCGCAGCTCAGCGCCTCAGCAACTCCGCGATAGGATCGGCTCTTTCAGAACATATTCCTGCCTGGAATATGGCCGAGTCATTAGGGCTGCTAGCTCTTGCTGTTCGTGAATACTTCACGGGCGCGGTAGTACGGAAACTTACTCGGAAGTATGTAGAGGATCTTCGTTCGGATTCTCTAAACACCCAGGAAGTTCTCGGTTGTGGCCGCCTCGCCTATAGTGTGGCGTTTAAAGTTAATGATGACTCTGCAACCACCGCTCCGGTGATCACCCTGCACGTTCAGGAAGATGATCCTCTTTTCACAGAATCTGTGTTGAGGCACATCGTTGACCGGGCACAGGCCTTCGCTAGCGCATGTGGAAGTGGCGTTCATTGCGAGTCAGTATTCCACAACATCATTTTCCACCAGGCGTTCCCTAGCACCGTCCATGAACCGGATGCTGAAGAAACACCAATCATCCTGTACCGAATCCCGCTCAGCGCTGAGCTTCTCCCTGTCCAATCCTTAACGCAGGTGTTGGGTGACAGCGCCGCCCGCACAGCCGATAACGCACTGAGAGAGCCTCCCCAACGGAGTTTGCTAAGTATTCGTCGACTCCCAGATAGCGGCATCATACGGGTACGCAGCTTCATCCCAGGAACAAGCATCGTCGATCGTGCAATTCACCGCGGCGGCTATCTCGCATCCTCGGAGCTTGTTTCTAAATTACAACAGGAAAAGGCGATGGCTGATCCTGATTGTCTCGCCGCAGCTGTAACACCGACGCTGATCTGGGAATCTCTCAGCACTTGGGGTCTCGCATCCGACAGCACCGCAGGTTCAGTGTGTTCCGTGCTTAGCGTGCGCGCCAATAGCACCTCCGCTGTGGAAGGTTCCATTCATCAACCACTGTTGACAGTTGAGGTCGATGAGCAGGCGCCACTCGGCACCGTGGCACATGACGTGTGTGATGTTCTCGGTGACCTGGGCATCGATTCCTTTACGGACTTCCCGATTGAGTTACTGTGGCTCGATCCACCGAAAGAGGCCGGCGTCAGCACCTCCTCTCCCAACGCTGCACCCCCACAGGCCACGTCGCTGGAACTCCCCATCTTATGGCCCCGTGCGTTAGGGGCACGATCAATAGCTGCCACAAATCAGGCACTCGCGCTCGCCGCCGTTCGCCGTGCTCTGCGCCACTGTTGCACCAAAGGCCTGTCATGGATCGGGGTAGCTCATGCTAGAAAAACCTCTGCCAGTGGGAGGCATCTGATTAGGGTGGCGGTCGCGTTCGAGTCTGAATACGCAGACAAAGTGGCCGTCAATCAGGAATTGACCCTCGCAGTGAATGCGGTTTTTGCCGAAAACTCTATCGGTCCACATGTCACGTGCGAGGTTATCGATGCTAACCAAATAACCGACGTTTCAACATGGGTCACGGCGGCTGGGTACCATCCCGTTACTGGTTTCCTGCCTGCATATATTCAGCTTGAACACCTCAACACCGGCTATCCACCAAATTCTTGATCGCTATCACCCGAGGTTTGATACCCATGCTGGGGTGGTCTGAGAATTAGGTTCAGTAGGCTTAAGCCACTGCCTGCTGCTTTTTCTTCCAATTCTCCGCATACCTGCCCGGGCTGAGATAGCCCAACACCGAGTGCGGATGTTCAGAATTGTACCGGCGCGATCACCAGTCAACCATGACCCTGGCGTGGGTGAGGTCCTCAAAAAGATTATCCTCACGTAACTCGTCGCGCATCCGGTTATGCAATGACTCGACAAACCCGTTATGCCATGGTTGACCCGGCGAGACAAAAGCCATGAGCGCCTCATGCTCACTTGGCCCAGTCCCGCAAGCCACGTACCATGCCCGACGGTACCCCACCGTCATCAGAGTATTGGCTTATACCGGCATTCGATGGGCCGAGATGACCGCCTTGCGCGTTGATTCCATTGATTTTCGATACTCGCCGCTTCGACATTCACCGCACGGATGAACACGATGGTGGAAAGTACAAGGACGGCACTCCAAAGAACCACAAACGGCGTACTGTACCTTTTCCGAGCTCTCTCGCACCGGAGCTTCGAGAGTTGACGAAGAACAAAGCACCAGGAGATCGGGTCTTTCAATCACACCGGGGAAAGATGCTGCGCGGGTCAAACTTTCGGCGTCGCCAATACGTGCCAGCGCTAGACCGTATCCGAAAAACGAGCCAACCTTTCCGCTTCTCACCATTCACGACCTCCGACACACTGCAGCAAGCATCGCTATCCAAGCAGGAGCCAATGTAAAAGCGGTACAGCGCATGCTGGGACACGCCAGTGCCAAGATGACGCTGGACACCTACGCGGATCTCTTTTTGACTCAGATCTAGACCGAGTGGGGACTGAAATCGACTCTCTCATACGCAAGAACGCGGCGTAGAAGAATCCTCGTGTGAAACCAGTGTGAAACAAAACAGTCAGGGCTTTGCTAGGAGTGTTCCCGGCAAAGTCCTGACCTGCATTTTTAGTTGTGGAGCATAGGAGAATCGAACTCCTGACCTTCTACCTGCAAATCCGAATAAAGCATCGTTGGCGCCGTTTCTTCAACAGCGTGCCGATTAAAGCAGCACAGCACCACGAAGGCGACGAGCACTTAACCCACGGGCCTTGGACTGGCGATACCCACGCGAGGTGATGAACCCACCAGCCCGGTTATCCTTCAACGTCTTACAGATGAACTCGACAGAGAAACGATTCCGGTATTAATCGATGAACCGGATCATTTCCGACGTTTTGGGTCGAGTTCCGACGCGAAAAAAGCTGAGGCAGCCTTTAAAAGTTCATTGGTGTCGCGTAGCTCTTGATTTTCACGGCGAAGCCTCGCGTTTTCGGCGGCCAGATCTTCAGGCACGGGTTCTGGGATGTTTCCCGCACGGCGGGCCTGTTGGGTCCATTGACGAGCCGTGTGCCATGAAACCCCCAACTTTGGAGCAACTGCCTGGCACGCGGCTTGCATCGACATGTTTTCCGACAAGATGCGGTCCTCGACAAGACGGACCACACGGTCCTTCGCATCCTGGTCAAATTTTCTTGGCATGTTCCAGATTTTCCCATCTACTCAAACGGAACAAAACCTGGGACACTTCAAACTTCCTCAACGCATCGCATACCTACGCACGTCTAGTCGTTGTCCGAGGAATGCATCAGTTGCACTGGGTAGATGTTCACAATGTCAGCGTTATCAAATAGCCATGGGGATTGACTCTGGGCATCGGATGTCATCGTCCGCACCTCCTCCCAAATCTGCCGTAATACTAGGTGATCCACCCCACACACTGGGGCCGATGAGTGTGAGAACCGAGGGCAACAGGAGTGGGCGGACAATCAACGCGTCCATTGCCACAGCCATGGCGAGACCCAAACCAATTTCACGCACGATGCTGATCTCCGCAACCATGAACGAAAGAAATACTCCGATCATGATGATCGCCGCGAAGATTACCAACCGCGATGTCTTCGCGATTCCGAGAGAAATGGCATGTCTATGACGCGCGGTCTTAACAAACTCTTCTTTCATACGGGACGCCATAAGCACCATGTAGTCCATCGATAGGCCAAAGACGATGGCGAAGATAACGATCGGGGTGACCGAGTTGATGGAATCACCCGTCACGGCTTTCCATATAAAGGACAACAGCCCCATCGCCGCAGAGACCACCAGTCCGTTGAGGGCAACCGCGAGGACGGGCAGGCGCCACGAGCGGAATGCCCAGCCCAGCAGAGCCAACGAGATGAGCACCACGGCTGCGATGATCCAGGGAATGGAGCTTTCGACCAAACGGTCGAAATCATCCCCCTGGGCGGTGGCTCCCGAGACGTAGACATCAGCCTGGTCGCCTGTGAGATCTTTAATATCTCGGATCATCTCGTGGGCGTCATCAGAATCCGGCAGTCCCGTCGAGGTGACGAGCACGCGAGAGTAATTCACTGACTGTTGCGATCCCGATAGTGGGTAGGGGGAGAACTTTTTCTCTGGCGTCCCCGGGACAAGCACCTGATCGACGTTGCTGACGCCACCAAGTTGGTCGGCAAATGCTGTGGCTTTCGCCTGCACGTCTTCAGCTGATTCGCCCGGTGCCCCTTCGAAGGTCACGCTCGTGGGGAACAAGGCGCGGGCATCGAGTTCGGACTGGATCGCTTCGATGCCCTCGCGGGAATCCTTGCCCTCTGGGAGGATCGACGCGCTGGCGACTGGGACCTGCAGCTTGATTCCCGCCAACGGTGCGGCACATACGAGCAGTGGCACGACGACCGCGAGAGCCACGATGGCTGGTTTGGTCAGTGCGGCGCGGAGCATCGGTGAATCTTTTTCCTCCTCGATAACCAGCGCGTCGTGGAAGCCCGGCAGTTTGCCGAAGAAGAGTCGGTCGCCGAGCACGGTGATGATGGCCGGCACCAGGGTGGAGAGAGCAAGCAGCGCAATCGTCGTCACAATGATCCCTGCCAACGCAATAGAAGAAAAGACCATATTCCGAGCGATAAACAGGGCGCACAAGGCGGCGATGACGCTCAGGCCGCCAAAGCGGATGGCATGCCCCGCGGTATGCGTCGCCAGGCGCAATGCCTCCGGTTTGTCCACCCCAGCGTGGATGTTCTCTTTGTAACGAGCAATGAGGAAGAGACAATAGTCCACGCTCACGGCCAAGCCGATCAATGATGCACCCGTGACGTACATGTTCGACACATCCATGAACTGAGCCAAGACCGTCCCGGCACCTTGTGTTCCCGCCAGGCAGATGCCTGCCGTGATCAGCGTGACCACGGTCGGACCGACGGCGCGGTAGATGAACAGCAGCACGAGGATGAGCAGCGGGAAAGCGATCATTTCCGCGTGCAGGGCATCTTGCTGGGACTGAATATTCAGGTCATAGTCCAGTGCCGCAGCGCCCGTAACGTGATTGTCTACCGCGGTGCCGTCGACAGCCTCGGCGACTTTGTCACGGAGTGTGGGCACCATGTTCTGTGTCGTCGTGTTGTCGGCGTCGAAGCCGACTTGGACAATCTGCGTCTGCCCGGAGTCAGAGCCGAGCTGCGCGACTTGTCGTCCATCCGTCACATACTCAACGTGTGGCAGCTCGTGGATGGCAGTTTCCACGGCATCCAGTGTTGAAGAATCAACGGTCTCGTCGGAGGTGAGCACGACGGAGAGTTCATTGTCGGCATCGCCGAAGGCCTCGCGGTTGACGTCTTGGCCGGCGAACGATTGACCGTGTTGGTCATTGAAGCCGCCGGCTTTGACGGCGTCGTTAAGATGCCATGCGCCGACCGCGCTGAGGACGAACACTACTGCCCACAAGAGAATCACGAGCTTGGCGTGACGCTGAACAAATGTAAGAATCATGAGTTATGGCCTCCCGTGTGCTGCGCCGGTGAGCTGGGCTAAGGCACCAGAGATCTTCTCTTTGCGCGCGACTCCTCGGGGATCAGCAGCATCAATGTTGTGTAGTGCGTGTTCGTAGGCGTCGACGGCGCCGGAGGTGTCACCGGCGGCAGCCAGAGACTCCGCAAGCCCCACATAGGCCTGTGATGTCATCTGCCCTTCGCGGGCGACGGCACGCTTGAAGTGTGTGCTCGCTTTGCCTCGTGCCGCCTCCCATCCATGGCGGCAGGACGAGAGAGCTACGGCCAGCGAGGTAGGCCGCGAAGTCGTAGGACGAATGCAGGTCGGAAAGTCGATCGGCTTTTTGATTCACGGCAGCGGCACGCACCATCGTGCCCACGGGAGTCAGTGAGTTTAAGGCGCGGAAGCCGTCGATGCGTGTTTTCTGTACCTGCAAGTCCAAGCGCCGTCGAGACGTTTTATCTGCAATTCTCAGCAGAAGCTGAATCCGGGAGACGACCTCGGCGGGCAGGTTTCCGTCCACCGTGAGGTTCTCAGCCACCATGGTCTGGGAGAGCGTAACCATCCCGTCGAGTGCTTGGCCGGAATCTTTCGCGGTGACGTGACTGGAGCGGTACTTCAGACCAGAGATCTTGTCGAAAGCGTCATCGCGCATGGCGCGCGCTCGGGCACGTTCATCACCACTGGTCGGAACCGTTAACGGTTGACCAATCGCGACAGAGAGCAACCGACGGCGGGGAATGGACGCACCCTTCGGAAGCACCTCGGCCAGGCCGGTCATCCCGACGGGAATGACGGGCGTCTTGTTGGCCAATGCCATCCGGAACGCTCCGGACTTAAACGGGAGGAGCCCATCTCCCGTGTTGCGGGTGCCTTCGGGGTAGAGAACGAGTGTGTCGTCACGATCCAGGACGTCGCGGGCACGTTGGAAGATTTCTTCGCTGGGCGCGTTGCGGTCCACGGGGTAGCAGTCCATGGATTCGTGCCAGACGCGCGACAAGAAGGTGTCGAAGGCTTCCGCCTTTGTCGGGAACCAGACGCGGCCGGGGCGAACAGACTCGGCGAGGGTTTTCATCACGAAGTGGTCCATGTAGGACGAGTGGTTGGCGACGAGAATGACCGGTCCTGTGCGCGGGATATTCTCTAATCCTTCGACATAACCGACGTGTCGGAGGACGAGGTCGTGGATGCGAGGGGTCGATATTTTGCGGGTGGATTGCCCGATGCGGGTGGTGTTGTAGTTGACCATGGTGGCACTTACTTCACGCTCGTCAGGGGGGTGGCCAGTGGGGAGCCGTCGGGACGTTGGGTGATCGCGACACCGGCGGCGACCTGTTCTTGGCGGTAGGTGCGCAAGCGTTCGATGGTGGATAGTGCGATGCCGCGTTCGGCGCACCATTCCACGAGCTGTGGGAGGCGCAGCATTTCGCCGTCGTCGCCGATGATTTCGACGATGGCTCCCACAGGCGCGAATCCAGCCATGGCGGCGAGGTCACTGCCTGCTTCGGTGTGGCCGATGCGGGTGAGCACGCCGCCCTCGCGTGCCATGAGTGGGAAGACGTGGCCGGGGCGGTGGAAGTTGCTGGCTACTCCCCCGGAGGCCAACAGGTTGATCGTTGCGGCGCGGTCGGAGGCGGAAATGCCGGTGGTGATACCGAAGTCGGCGATGGCATCGCAAGAGACGGTAAAGGAGGTGCCGAAGTCGTCTTCGTTGCGTTCGACCATGGGAGCGAGGTTGAGGGTGCGGGCGTGCTCAGCGGTCATGGGAACGCACAGCAATCCCTTGCCTTGGGTGATCATGAAGTTGACAGTCTCGGGAGTGATCGCTTCGGCGGCCATGATGAGGTCGCCTTCGTTTTCTCGATCTTCATCGTCGACGAGAACGACCATCTTGCCGGCGGCAATATCCGCGACGATGTCTTCAATGGGAGCCAGGTGGGTTTCTGCACGGAGGCGAGCGGTGGTCTTGGTGTCGTTGGTCTGTGGAATGTCGGTCAGCATGCGGGTCATGGTTAGATCCTTTCAAGAAATACCCGTGACACAACATCATTGTTGCGTCATTGGTATTTATAATTCAGGCCGGAAAAGCGCTCCACACGAACGGTAAAGTACCCAATATTGGGGGTAGATTGTTACATAATTCCAGCTTGATTAGCACCAATTCCCTTTTTACTGGGTGATCACCTATTATTCATGCCATGTCATTAAATACTCAGAACTCCGCAGTTATTACTCTTGAGCATGATCCGTCTATGATTAGAAAAATCCTGCTCGACATCAGCAATCTCTCCACATGGAACCCTGCCTTCAGCAATATCGGGCCAGAAGATTCCGACGGTGCGCATTCCGTAACCATCCGTAGCCTCATGAAAGGAAAGTTAACCTACACGCAACCCTCCCCTGACGTCATCACGTTTCATATTGAGATCCCGGGCCTCACCGAAGAATCCACCTTCACCCTCACCCCAGATCCTCGCGGCACGACGGTCGCCCACACCATCAACCAGCACGGTGTCCTCACCGCCATCATCGGTGACCACGAAGCCTCGCTCGTCCCCCACAAACGCCTGACCCGCCTCGCCCAGACCCTCAACAACTCCTCCCCACACGACATCTCCTCATGAACAAGACCATTGCCGACCACCCTGAAGAGTTCCGCTACCTGATCCTCGCCCTCCAACGGCAAGGAAACCGACAACTCAACAACCTCTTTGCACAGCTGGACCTGACCAATTCCCAAGCCGAAGCCATCGAAGTCATCGGCACCTACGGCCCGATGAGCACTCGAGAAGTCGGCGATTACCTCGTCTGCGAATCCGGCAGCCCCAGTCGCCTGCTCACCACTCTCGCATCCAAAGGGCTGACAATGACCTCCCAGTCCACCACAGATAAACGAGCAACCCTCCACGCTCTCACGCCGGCCGGTCGTGAAATGGTTGCCGCAATCACCAATCTCAAGAAGAACTTCGACGACAGTATCGGTGATGCCCTCACCCATGCGCTCAGCGCTCACCCGGAGGACATCCTCACCCAACTGACCTGTCTACTGACTGACCCCTCCCTAAGCGCAGCCATGAAGAAGCGCTACCCACACCTGTTCGACAAGCTCTAGATTCCAGTCCCATCGCGACCGGATCGACAACAATGCATCCACCTGGCTACTTGCCCGTTTCACTATCGCTACGGGCAGTCGCCCTTCAAATCCACCCACACCGTTTGCACATCATGTGCGTCGGGTTACGTTGTGACAAAACAGGTTGGTTTTTACAGGCTCTACCGTCCGTTGTCCCGCATCCATTGACGAATCTTTTTACGGTTCCAATGGGCCGGAACAGTGACTAGTTGGCCGGCCACTTTGGTGGTCTTAGTCTCCCCGCTAAACGTAGGCAGTGGCGCGGCCTTGGCGGCGGGGCGTTGTTCTGCAACAGGTGTGGGGGCTTCTGCGTTATTGGGGCGTTTGCGACTATCGGGTCGTTCGCGACTATTGGACCGTTCGAGTTCTCGCCGAAGTGCGGCGTTTTCCTTCTTCTGTTCGCGTAGCCGGTGTTGCTGATAAGCAAGAGCATCCCTGAGGCGAAACGTCTCCCGTAAGGCGGACTCGAGTCGTTCTTTTTCCTCTATAGGAATCAGGCTTAACTCCTCGGCACTGTGCTCTAATCCGGTGCGGAATGCCGCAAGATGTTCGTCTGTCCACTCCATCATTTTCAACACCGCGGATAGCCGCCGTGGGTGTCCACTTAGCCACTGGGTGACCTGCTCGGCATCGATGGGTTTATAGACCTCTACGGGACGTTCCACGACCTCCTGGGCGATCAATCCGTCACGGGCTGCGCGACGTTTTTCCCAGGCGCGGCTGCGACAGGTTTGGCTACAGTAGCGAGGCTTACGCCCCACCCCTGCGTAGAACAGTCGCATACCGCATTCAACGCAGCGTAAGGGCGTGGTTTCTGGGGGTGTCTCCATGCATCCACAGTAACCTATTTCGTCACAACGCAACCCGAAGCACATGATGTGCAAAAGGTGTGGGTGAATTTGAAGGGCGACTGCCCGTAGCGATAGTGAAACGGGCAAGTATCCGAGTGGATGCATTGTTGTCGATACGTGCGCGTGGCGTAGCGAGCTGGGGTGGGCTGTATCGATGCCAGTTGAGCCATGTGCGTGCGCGTGGCTCAACTGATGTCCAAGGTTGAACCACCTGCAACAAACTAGCAGGTCATCCAAGGTCCCACAGTTACGCCACCGTGTTAGCCAAACCGCCAGCTTGGCCAACACTGGCTCAACTGAGTTTTCCTAGTCTGATGAACCATTCTGAGAGGTGCTAGACGGAAGACTCCAAGTAGCCATCCGTGGGAAGCCACTGTATTCGCTTACTCCGCCTATCTTTGCGAATGCTCTTTGTATGGTTCGGGGGGCAGCAATATTGTCCTTGTGTGCCTGCGTGAGGACATCTCGCTTCTTCATACTCCCCTTCATCTCAAGCAGATCCCACAGCCAGATTTCAGCGTCGCTCATATTTGGATCGCCATCGGTATCTAGAAGACTCGCCAAATGAGATCCATCGTGATCTGAGTAGTTGCCCCAATTAAGCACCCCAACATGTTCAACGGAACCATCGGGAAGGCCGACCTCGGCCGATTCCACAGTAGCCATTCTTGAAACAGTCTTTCGTGAGAGATTCCCCTTGGCATTGGAGACAAAGAGTGTCCCCGAGTCCGGGTCTTGCCGCACAGCTAGCACCGACCGGGCGACCTGTGACCACGCAGCCGATCCCAGGATCAACTTTCCGGTATCGGCTCCATCTTTCTTGCCGAAATGAACCAACCCCAGGACAACACAGTTAGCTTCTTGGGCCATTTTTGAAAGAGGTTCTAGAAACTGGCGAATATCCGTGTCTTTGTTGCCGTCGAGCCGTTCTGACATGACGGATTTTGCCGCATCAAGGATCAGCAAACCAACACAATCCTCCTTGATTCTCTTGGCAAGCTGCATCGAGTCACCTGGAAGTGAAAGAGCCACCGAGGTTGTTGTGCCAGGATCACCCGGCGAGGTGATTTCCACCTCTGGGAAGAGGACTCTTTCAAGTTCTGCTCCTGCCGCCTTGAGCCTCGGGACTACCGTTGTAGCGATGTTGTCCTCTGAAGCGACGTATGCGACGTTGATCGGGGTTCCAGTTAGATCACCTCTTGTTGCGGCCGCTGCCCAGTAACAGGCGATTGTCGATTTACCGATACCCTCTCGACCAGCTAGAAGAGTCAATGAGCTCGCTGGAATCCACTGATCCACTAGCCAATTGATCTTTTCCATCTTGACCTTCGAGGCTGGAAGCATTTGAATCCTTCGAGCATCTAGCTTGTCAGGCCGATCTGACTGTATTCTGGAGTCCGAATGTTGCATTGCATTCCTATCGACCTCATGATTCGCGGCATCGAATCGTGGGGTCTTTTCATTTTTTGAGTTCAATTACGGTCCTTTCTACGAAGACGAGTCCCTACAGCAGCTTCACGCCATTCCCCCTCTGCTTGTCTGTTCCTTCTGAGCCTCAAGCCAAGCTAGGACATCTGCTTCGTCATAGACTGTGCGTCGCCCAATCTTCCAAGACCTTGGACCTTCTCCAGCTTCGCGCCAATACTTCAGTGTTGCCTCGCAGATTCCTGTGCGAGTAGCCACTTGCTCGGTCGTGAGAATTACCATGATATGCTCCTTTCGCATAGACTTTCGATCATGGCAAGTCCGACATTAGCGTTAGTATGCTGTGGTCGCAAGCATATTGCGTTAATAGCAATGAAGAAGATAACTTCCATCGAGTTCAGAAAGGCGTGGGAGAAACAGTGGACAACACTGGAATTAACACCTCAAAGAGAGCACTAGGTCAGTACTTATACGAAGCCCGACTGAAGGCGGGGTACACACAGTTATCCGCTGCAGATCGAGTATCAGAATGGTTGGGCAACTCTTTTGGCCCTACCACCCTCTCTAAGATAGAAAGCGGGACGAGGACTCTCTCCTTCTCAGAAGCGCGTGCGCTGGCACGTACTTACGGACTCTCACTAGACCAAATTGCCGAATTCGATAATGACGCTCCCTTGCAGGCTAAGGCCTATACCGTAGGTTTGAATGTTGGGGAGCTCTGCCTTCTATTAGACCGATTTGCAGACTTGAGCCGTCGTGTAACCAAGGGAATAGATACCTTCGTCAACCAACCTAAGGACCCCGACTGGGACCCCACTCAAATGGCTATGTTTGACCGATGCTCAGAACAGTTTGTGTGCGCAGCAGAGAAAATTGAAAAGTTTCAGCCGACCGCATACGAACTGAAGCGTCAACTCGACACCGTCGCTGAGTACGAAAGCTAAGCGGCGAGAAGAACGAACTATGCCAACTTTCACTCGAACTACGGGTAACCCAATAATCCAAGATCTTTGGTTTACCAGACACGGTGGAAAAACTAAGCGACACGGACTAGGAAAGAGATGGTCAGTCCGGTGGAACGAAGCGAACGGCAAACAGGTTAGCAGGTCCTTTGCTCGCAAGTTAGATGCTAGGAACTTCGCAGACTCTATTACCGCCCAAGTGAATCGTGGAGAATACCGCGATAAGGCATCTGGCCAACGCTTGGTCAGGGATGTCTTCAATGAGTGGGAGCCCACCGCAGTAAACAACAAGCAAAAGACTCGCGATGACCGATTGAGTCTTTGGCGAGTCCACGTTGAGCCGCATTGGGCTGAATGGAAAATCTCTGACATCCGCAAATCAGATGTGTCTAAATGGATCGCTGCCATGTCTAGCGACAAGGTAGGCAACAGAACGATCCAACGAGCGGTGGGTGTTCTCCGAGGAACGCTCGGGTACGCAGTAGATGCTGAAATGATCGCTGTAAACCCTGTGGTTAGCGTTCAATTACCTAAGACCACCACCCGCCGCCGCAGTTATCTCTCCATCAAGCAAGTGGAGAAACTGGCAAAGGAAATGCTGGAACCTCCAGAGGAGCTTGGTTTGAGTGAAGCAGAAAAGGCTGTCTACGCCGCTTTCCATGCCCAATACCCCACCGTCATCAGAGTATTGGCTTATACCGGCATTCGATGGGCCGAGATGACCGCCTTGCGCGTTGATTCCATTGATTTTCGATACTCGCCGCTTCGACATTCACCGCACGGATGAACACGATGGTGGAAAGTACAAGGACGGCACTCCAAAGAACCACAAACGGCGTACTGTACCTTTTCCGAGCTCTCTCGCACCGGAGCTTCGAGAGTTGACGAAGAACAAAGCACCAGGAGATCGGGTCTTTCAATCACACCGGGGAAAGATGCTGCGCGGGTCAAACTTTCGGCGTCGCCAATACGTGCCAGCGCTAGACCGTATCCGAAAAACGAGCCAACCTTTCCGCTTCTCACCATTCACGACCTCCGACACACTGCAGCAAGCATCGCTATCCAAGCAGGAGCCAATGTAAAAGCGGTACAGCGCATGCTGGAACACGCCAGTGCCAAGATGACGCTGGACACCTACGCGGATCTCTTTTTGACTCAGATCTAGACCGAGTGGGGACTGAAATCGACTCTCTCATACGCAAGAACGCGGCGTAGAAGAATCCTCGTGTGAAACCAGTGTGAAACAAAACAGTCAGGGCTTTGCTAGGAGTGTTCCCGGCAAAGTCCTGACCTGCATTTTTAGTTGTGGAGCATAGGAGAATCGAACTCCTGACCTTCTGCTTGCAAAGCAGATGCTCTACCAATTGAGCTAATGCCCCTTGACTATCGAACCAAGCTTCCGAAACTATATCAGACGCTTTAATCTCTAGCGAAGAGTGTTCGATGGTGGGCCTAGGAGGACTTGAACCTCCGACCTCTTCGTTATCAGCGAAGCGCTCTAACCGCCTGAGCTATAGGCCCTCGAACGAGTAGAAACATTACCCACCAACCCGGACAATCACCAAATCGCCTGGTCAGTAGCGGTTTTTATGGCTGGAAAGTGGGCGTCAAAAAGAACAAAAGAGTTAGCGATCCAGCTGGATGCGCAGACCGCCCAGAATGCTCGACGAGGCGTTGTAGATCAGTGCGGCGACGGGCGCCAGAAGAGTGAAGAGCACAACCTCGAAAAGGCCAATGGCGATAACACCACCGAAGTACATGCCGGCGGACATGCCAGAGGAATCCGTCAGGTCACCGATCAGCGAATCCAGACGGTCCCACGTGCCCGCAGCGCCGAGAATGATGTAGATCAGCGCCATAGCCACAAACCACACCGCAAACAGCGCCAGGTTAAAGATAAGCGCCATCTTCAGGGCGCTGATCGGCTCGATGTACGTGATCGTGCGCTGCACGCCCCGCTTGGCCGGGTTGCCGGGCTTATTGGGCTTGTTGGGCTTGTTGTCAGGCTGGACAGGTTGGCTAGAGCTAGTCGGCTGGGTAGCCGCGTTAGTCTCCGGCGCTTTCTGCTCGGCCTTCTGCTCGGCCTTCGCGGTGGCGTTTTCGCCAGCCTTCGCGGTGGTCTGGTTCTTCGCCACAGCCTGATCCTGCACCGGCGCCTTGGCCTGCTCCGCGGATCCCTGCACGTTCTTTGCCTTCGCGTTCTTGGCCTTCCCTGCGGTTGCCTGCACGTTCTTGGCTTTCGCATTCTGCGCGTTCTTGGCATTCTTCGCGTTCGGCGGGGGCGTTTTGTGCGTCATCGCATCTCCGTACTTGTTCGCACTCTTCAGTACTCGTTCGTGCTCGGTTGTGCTCTTTTATGCCTTTACGACAGTAGCCTAGCGGTATCGACCGCCAGGCTACTTCGGTTCAATGCTTACCCTTCAGGCCTACCCGGGCTACCCGGGGTTGCCCGGGGTACTCGGCCTACTCGGATTCCGTCTCCGCCTTCGCAGTGGCCTCGGCAGATTCCTCTGCCTCTTCTTCCACGTTGCGGTCCACGGCAACCAGCTCGTTGCCCTTGGCCAGGTCCACCAGGCGCACGCCCATGGTCGCACGACCGCTGTGGCGGATCTGGCTAACCTCGGTGCGGATCACGCCGCCGTTGGAGGTCATGGCCAGGATCTCGTCGTCGTCGTTGACCGTCAGCGCGCCGATCAACTTGCCGCGCTTCTTGTCGTACTTGAACGCAACCACGCCCAGGCCGCCACGGCCCTTCGTCGGGTACTCCTCCATCGGCGTGCGCTTGCCGTAGCCACCGGAGGTAGCCACGAACAGGGAGGAATCCTCCGCCACGACCGTCAGGGCCAGCAGCTGGTCCTCCTCGCGGAAGCGCATGCCCTTAACACCGGCGGTGGCGCGACCCATCGGGCGCAGCGTCTCATCATCAGCGGTGAAGCGCATGGCCTGCCCCTCTTCGGAAACCAGCAGCAGGTCGTCCTCGGCGGTGCACAGCTGCGCGCCGACCAGGCGATCGCCCTCGTTCAAGTTGATGGCGATCAGGCCGCCGGAACGGGCAGTGTCGTAATCCGTCAGGCGGGACTTCTTCACCCGACCATGTGCGGTAGCCAGCACCAGGTACGGAGCATCCTCGTAGGACTGGATCTGGATAACCTGGGCAATCTGCTCACCCGGCTGGAACTCCAGCAGGTTAGCCACGTGCTGGCCACGGGCCGTACGGGTGGCCTCCGGCAGCTCGAAGGCGCGCAGACGGTACACGCGGCCGAAGTTGGTGAAGAACAGAATCGTGTCGTGCGTCGAGCAGACGAAGAAGTGGCGTACCACGTCGTCCTGCTTCAACTCGGCACCGCGCACGCCCTTGCCGCCGCGGCGCTGGCTACGGTAGCTATCCACCTTCGTGCGCTTCGCATAGCCGGTGGAGGTGATCGTCACAACCACGTTCTCGCGGGCAATCAGGTCTTCCTCGGACACGTCGCCGGAAGCGGCGATGATCTGCGTGCGGCGCTCGTCACCGTACTTATCCACGATCTCTGCCAGCTCGGTGCGGACGATGTCGCGCTGGCGCTGCGGGGATTCCAGGATCGCCTTCAGGTCGGCGATGGTCTCCTCCAGCTCCGCCAACTCGTCGATGATTTTCTGGCGCTCCATCGCGGCCAGGCGGCGCAGCTGCATAGCCAGGATGTGGTCGGCCTGCACCTCGTCGACATCCAACAGGTCGATCAGGCCGGTGCGGGCCTCGTCCACCGTCGGGGAGCGACGGATCAGGGCGATGACCTCGTCCAGCATGTCCAGGGCCTTCACCAGGCCGCGCAGGATGTGGGCGCGCTTCTCGGCCTCATCCAGGCGGAACTGGGTGCGGCGCACGATCACGTCGATCTGGTGGTCCACGTAGTGGCGCAGCATCTGGTCCAGGCGCAGGGTACGCGGCACGCCATCCACGATGGACAGCATGTTAGAGCCGAAGCTGGTCTGCAGCTGGGAGTGCTTGTACAGGTTGTTCAGCACCACGCGCGGCACAGCGTCGCGCTTCAGGGTGATGACGATGCGCATGCCCACGCGGTCGGAGGACTCATCGTCGATCTTGGAGATACCGGCGATCTTGCCGTCACGGATCTGCTCCGCGATCGAGGCCACCAGGTTGTCCGGGTTCACCTGGTAGGGCAGCTCGGTGATGATGATGACCTGACGGTTGCCCTCTTCCTCGATGCTGGTCACGCCGCGCATGCGGATGGAGCCACGGCCGGTGCGGTAGGTGTCCTGGATACCCTTGTCGCCAACGATCAGGCCGGCCGTCGGGAAGTCCGGTCCCTTCACCCGCTCCATGCAGGCCTCCAGCGCGTCGGCCTCCTCCGCCTCCGGGTTGTCGAGCAGCCAGTAGATGGCCTCCGCCAGCTCGTTGAGGTTGTGCGGCGGGATGTTGGTAGCCATACCCACGGCGATACCGCCGGAGCCGTTCATCAGCAGGTTCGGCACGCGGGACGGCAGCACGGTCGGCTCGGTGGTCTTGCCGTCGTAGTTGGGCTGGAATTCGACGGTGTTTTCGCGAATGTCACGCACCATCTCCATCGCCAGGGGCGTCATGCGGCACTCGGTGTAACGCATAGCAGCCGCGCCGTCGTTACCGCGGGAACCGAAGTTACCCTGACCGTCGACCAGCGGGTAACGCATGGACCACGGCTGAGCCAAGCGCACGAGAGTGTCGTAGATCGCGCTGTCGCCGTGCGGGTGGTAGTTACCCATCGTATCGGCGACGGGCTTTGCGGACTTCACGTAGCTGCGCTCGGGGCGGTAGCCGTTGTCGAACATCGCGTAGAGGATGCGTCGGTGCACGGGCTTCAGACCGTCACGGACTTCGGGCAGGGCGCGTCCGACGATCACGCTCATGGCGTAATCGATGTAGCTGGACTTCATTTCCTCCTGCAGATCGATCGGTGTGATTCGATCAAAGAGGTTGTCGCTACCGTTGTTGTCGTCGCTCACTGTTTTGAGAAGCCTTTCTGTTTAGCCTTCAGACCCATCCATTCTACCCCCTTGTTGTGAGTTTCCTGCGCTTTGGAGGCTTTGTGACGCCACCTTTCCCGCCCCGTTAGGTGAATTCGAGATGTTACACAGGTAAATAACCGTTGAACTCATGCGAATGCATGCTCTTTGCCGTGCAAGGCCGCTAAACCAGGAGTTAGATCAGGAGTGTTCAAACACTGACCCTATTGCAGCCATAGCCGACTGGTGGCTATGACCGCTATCGCAAGAGGAAGCCCAATCATGAACTCTCCCAAGCCCTTCACCGCCCTGCGCAAAGTCGCTTCGATGGCCGCCTCCAGCGCCCTGCTGGTCGCCGCAGCCACCGGCGGCATGGGTGTTGCCGCCGCTGACGATGCTCAGGCCAAGCCGAAGACTCCCATCGAGCACGTCGTCGTCATCTACAGCGAGAACATCTCCTTCGACCACTACTTCGCCACCTACCCCAAGGCCGCGAACAAGGACGGCGAGAAGCTGCAGTCCAACGACCAGGATGCGCCGAAGTTCAAGGCAAAGAAGGGCACCCCGAAGGTCAACAACCTGGCTAGCGAGGATCTGCTGGGTAAGAACAACCCCAACTCCGTCAAGCCTTTCCGCCTGGGCCCGGATCAGGCCGTCACCGTGGACCAGAACCACGAGTACTCCGCGCTGCAGGAGGCTTTTAACGGCGGCAAGATGGACAAGTTCCCGGAGACTGTCTCCACCGACGTGGATAAGGACAACGAGGGCCTGTACGCCCGCCCGGGTATGACCATGGGTTACTACGACGGCAACACCGTCACGGGCCTGTGGAACTACGCGCAGCACTATGCCATGAACGACAACAGCTACTCCACCATCTTCGGCCCGTCGACCCCCGGCGCGCTGAACCTGGTGGGCGCCACCGTCGCCGGCGCCACCATCCACGATCCGTCGAACGGCGAGCAGGTGAAGATCACACCGGGTGAGTCCGACGAGTTCGCCGGAGTATCCAAGGACGGCAAGACCGTCACCGTCGTGGGCGACCCGGATCCGCTGTACGACGACTGCTCCAACAGCTCCTCCTCCAAGACCGACGAGGTTGCTGCGCTGCACAACAAAAACATCGGTGACCAGATGAACGAGAAGGACATCACCTGGGGCTGGTTCCAGGGCGGCTTCCGCCCGACGGAGAAGGCCACGGACGATGCCCGCGCTCGTTGCGGTGCCACCCACAAGACCCTGACCGGCCAGGAGAAGACGGACTACAATCCGCACCACCAGCCGTTCCAGTACTTCGCCTCCACTGCCAACCCGCACCACCTGGAACCCAGCAGCCCGGACATGATCGGCAAGTCCGACCAGGCTAACCACCAGTACGACCTGCAGGATTTCGATACTGCACTGGAGAACAACAACCTGCCGGCCGTGAGCTACCTGAAGGCCTCCAACTACCAGGACGGCCACGCGGGCTACTCCAACCCGCTGGATGAGCAGGCCTTCATGACCCACTACATCAACGAGATCCAGAACTCTGACCAGTGGGATTCCACCGCCATCGTCATTGCCTACGACGATTCCGACGGCTGGTACGACCACCGTGCCCCGGAGGTTCTGAATGGCTCCAAGGACAAGACCAAGCTGGAAGAAACCGGTAAGCCGATCGATTCCAAGATCTGCACTGACGCTGCCAAGAAGGTCGGCGTGGCCGGCGACGCAGACGGCCAGTGCGGACCGGGCACCCGCCAGCCCCTGCTGGTTATTTCCCCGTACTCCAAGGTCAACCACATCGATAACACCTACACCGAGCAGACCTCGGTGACGAAGTTCATCCAGGACAACTGGGAGCTGGGCCGCCTCAGCGAGCACAGCTTCGATAACCGCGCGGGCAAGCTGGACAACATGTTCGACTTCGATAACGCCAGCGCAGAGAAGCTGTTCCTCAACGAGACCGACGGCACCGTCGCCAAGGACTACGACTCCATCGAACGGGTGGATGACAGCGACCGCGCGGGCGAGAAGCTGAAGGACGTCGCCGAAGGCATGAACGACCCGAAGGTCACGGAGAAGGACGTGCAGAACGCAGCAGCCTCTAACGGCAAGAACAATGCTGCGGGTGAGTCCGACTCCAACCACCTGGGCGCCTGGCTGGGCATGGGCGCGGTGGCCGTAATCGTGCTGGGCTTCCTCACCTGGATCTCCAACCGTAAGGGCGAATCCGAGAGCTAGCACTAATAGCCGCCATCGGTATCAGCCATGACCTCCCCTGAACCATCGGATCGACCCCGCCCGCTGCGGCGGCCCGCCCGGGTTGTCGCGGCCCTCGCCGTGGCCTCTATCTCGGCGAGCGCGTTGCTGCTATCCGGCTGCTCTAGCGAGGATAGCGGCAGCGGCACTGGTGGCGGCGGCGGCGATGGTTCCGGCGATACCGGCCTTTCCGTCGATGCCGACATTCACATCAAGAGTCGCCGCGCCTGCCCCTCCCCCGGCGATCTGCACGGCGACCTCAACCACATCCGCGTGGCCAACACCGCGGACGCCTCCACCACGGTCTACGTCGCCGACCAAGAAGGCTTCGCCTACCAGACCCTCGAGCGCGTCGGCAGTTCCGCCACCCGCTCCTGGTCCGTGAAGCTTGCCGACGGTACATACCACCTGACCTGCGTCTTCCAGGGAAAGAAGGCGATCGCCAGCGACGAGTTTAGGGTCACTGATTCTTCTCTTCGTGACGCCCCCAGAATGAAACCCATCACGGACAAAGAGGTCACGGACGTATCCATCGCCCACGCGCATGCACAAAAACCTCAGGTGCGCGAGTGGGTTTCCAAGGACGACGCACTGTTGCGAGCCGTCCGTTCCGGCGACCGCGCGGCCGCGCAGGAAGCCTGGAAGACGGCCTATCTGGCCTACCGCAGGCTGGACGATTCCAACCACGAGTGGCCAGGGCCGGTGGATGAAATCGCGGACTTCGGCACCAGTTCGAAGGCCAACGGTGCGCAGGCCAAAGACCTTTCGGGCTACCACCGGCTGGAGTGGGGCCTGTGGCACGGCGAGCCTATGGGTGCGCTGGTAGCACCCGCCGAGAAACTGAACCAGAACGTTCGCAAAGTGGCGGACGGCACCGAGCATTTTGCGATCTTTGCACCCAACTATGGCCTACGAACACACGAGGTCACCGAGGAGGTCGAGCGCTTCGACCTCAAGAGTCACAACGACTTCGGCGCCCACATCACGGGCAGCGCGGTGCGGGCCGCACTCTACTCCACCCGCTCTACCCTCGATCCGCTGCGCGAACTGGTAGAAGACCGCGGGGCGGACCTGCAAGAACTAGATAGGCAGCTAGATCGGACGGACAAGGTAGCCAAGAAGATGGCCGCCAAATACGACGGAAAGAAGCCCTTCACCGCGTGGAAACAGGCCGATCAGCGGGAACTAGGAGCGGCCATTGGGGAGCTGAACGAGCTGCTTGCCCCGCTGGCGACGATGACTGTGATCAGGAGGATGTAGTGAACTGTCTTTTTCATTCCCGTGCCACCGCAGATAACCACGGCGAGCAGAAGAACCGCCCCGCAGGCAGCCGGGTTTCGAGGCGCACCATGCTCGGCGGAATGCTGGGGCTGGCTGGAGCGGGTGGCGTCACTACCCTTGCAAAAACCGGCGCCACCGCCGAAGAAAACGACGGCAGCGACGAGCTACCCGACTACCCATTTGAGGGCAAACACCAGCAGGGCGTGATTACGCCACCGCAAAAAGAACTGATCATCTGCGGTTTGGACGTGCTGGTTGAAAAGCGCGAGGAGCTAAAGGAGTTGCTGCAGACAATCACCGAACGGGCGCGCGTGCTGACCACCGGGGGTCCGGCGGCGCCCGATGGGATCGCGTATCCGGCAACGGATTCCGGGGAGCTGGGCGAGGACGTGCCGGTGGACGGGCTGACGATCACGCTAGGGGCGGGCGCAACGCTGTTCGACGATCGCTTCGGGTTGAAGGCCAAGAAGCCAAAGCACCTCAACACCATGAAGGCCTTCGCGGATGATTCGCTGGATCCCGCACAGTGCCACGGCGACCTGGTGCTGCAGATCTGCGCGCACAACCGGGATACGGCAATGCACGCACTGCGCGATATTCTGCGGCACACGCGCGGGGGGATGGCGGTGCGGTGGCGCCAATCCGGTTACCAGAACCCGCCCCGGCCGAGTGGCACACAACGCAACCACCTGGGATTTAAGGATGGAATCGTTAATCCCACGCCCGAGCAGCACAACGAGCTGGTGTGGGCCGGCGGCGACGAGCCGAAGTGGGCAGCGGGCGGTAGCTACATGGCCGTGCGGCTGATCGTGATGCTGACGGAGTTCTGGGATCGCATCTCTATCGCGGAGCAGGAGCAGATCTTTGGCCGCGAACGCTTCAGCGGCGGGCCGCTTTCCGGCGGCGACGAATGGGAGGAGCCGGACTATCTGGATGACCCCACAGGGGATGTGATTCCGGTGGATGCGCACATCCGCTTGGCGAACCCGCGGACCGAGGAGACGGCGAACCAGTTGATGCTGCGGCGTGCCTATAACTACGACAATGGTGTGCTGGACAACGGCACCCTGGACGTGGGTTTGGTGTTTGTGTGCTTCCAGCAGGATCTGCAGCGGCAGTTTATTACCGTGCAGAGGCGGCTGGAGGGCGAACCGCTGGCTGACTACATCAGGCCGTACGGCGGTGGGTATTTCTACGTATTTCCCGGAGTGTCTGGGAGAGAGGACTTCCTAGGTAAGGGACTTTTCTTTCCCCCATACGTGGGTAAATCAAAGTGACTGGTGTGGAAAGTTGCGCAAATGTGCAATCTCGCGCTGATCAGTCAGTTTAGAAAGAATTCCTCGGAAATGCGCCTGGGAAGGAGTTTTTGTAATTTCTAGCGCTGACGAACCCGAGGCCAGGAGCTACCTTAAAAATGTCCGACGTTTCACCCAAAAGCTAAACTGTTTGGCTTTTCACAAAAACAGGAGAAAGACATGAAGCTGTCCAAGAAGATCACCGCTACCGCCGCTGCTACCATTCTGGCGTCCGCATCCCTGCTGACCCCGGTTGCTAACGCTCAGGAAAAGGGGGGCTCCCCAGCTCAGGAGGCTCCGGTCGAGGGAGACAACTGCGCTTGCGAAAAGCAGCCAGGTGAAGGCGAAAAGCAGCCAGGCGAGGGCGAAAAGCAGCCAGGTGAAAGCGAGGGCGAGCCGACCGGCTCCTCCAACATGAGCAAGGAAGACAAGATCGCTGCTGGCATCGGTGGCACCATCGTTGGCCTGGGAGTTCTGGGTGCAATCCTGGGCAACGCCGGCGACAAGGGCGAGGAAGCTCCGGCAGAGGACGAGGCTGAGGCACCGAAGGATGGCGAGAAGGAAGAGGCTCCGGCTGAGGGCGAGGGTAAGCCTGAGGCCCCGGCTGCCGACGGAGAGGCTCCGGCTAAGGAGGACATCGAGGCTCCGGCAGCTGAGGCACCGGCCGAGGGCGAGGCTGAGGCACCGGTCGCAGAGGCTCCGGCTGCAGACGCTGAGGCACCGGCAGAGCGCAACGTTCAGCTGGCTAACACCGGCGTTAAGCCGGAGATCTCCATCCTGGCTGGTCTGGCTCTGATCTCCATGGTCGCTGGCGCTTGGATGATGTTCGCTCGCCGCCAGGCATAACTCACGCTCCCATAGCGTAATCACGGAAAGGCGGACCACGCCTTCCGTTTAACCCACTAACCCGCGGCTCCTTCTCACTTTGGAAGGTCCGCGGGTTTCTTCATGCATTCCCACGCGCCAGGCTCTGAGCACGCTCCAGACTCTCTCAGAGCCGCCTATGAGCGCGGGGCCGAGCGCCGAGAGCGCCGCTAGTCGGCCATCTCCCGCCAGAACTCCTCCAACCGATCGGACACCAGCTCCGGCTCCCGCGCCCAACGGTTGTGCCCCAGCTGCGAATCGAGCTCCTCTACCTGCACCACGTCGGCGGGCAACTCCGACCCCAGGTTCTCCGCGGAAGCGATCGGGCAGTCCTCGTCGTTCGCGCAGCGCGTCAGCAGCACCGGGGTGCGCACTGACTTCTTCGCCTCTTCGTAGTCCATGTCCTGGTCCGCCAGCTTGTGCAGGCGGTTTGTTTGCCCATAACGGAACCACTCACGCAGCTGCGTACCCGATTGGCGCCCATAACCCGCCAGATCCAGCACGCCCGCGGGCTGGTAACCAAACAGCAGGATATTCAGCATGATCTGGTAGGTACCAAAGCGCAGGCGCGTACGCTGCTTACCCTCAAACCCTTTGTAATACGGGGTGCCGGAACCCACGCCCATCATCCCGTGAATGCCCAGCTCTTCAGCCTCGGGTCGCGCAAGGAAGAGCGCACCGATCTGTCCGCCCATCGAGTGGCAAAGCATTAACGTGGGGTGATCTTTATTGACGCCCAGCGCCTCCTTCGCAGCCCGGATCGTTCGCGGATAATCCTCAGAGGCCAGGTGGTGGTAGCCCCACTGGTGCTTCCGCGTGGCTACAGCCGTGGAACTACCTTGACCACGCAGCTCGCCGGTAACTACTGGGTATCCGCGGTCGGCCAGCTCCCAGGCGATTGGGTCGTAGTAGCGGGCGCCCATTCCGAAGCCCGGCCAGACCACGATCAGGGGGCGCGCACGATCCCATGCGGCATCCGCTGGGCTGTTTGCTGGGTTCGCGGTACTGCCGGAGACGGTGGCGTCAATACCTTCCTCCCCCACCTTCGCCGTGCCGGGCAGGAACAGGCGAACCTGCGACGTGGTGCCATCGGCCATCTCAACCGGCAGCAGGGTCGGCTCCCGGCGTGGCTGCGTACGAGTGGTTTTCGCTTGGTGTTTCGAATCGCTCACAACACTCGATTAAACATCAAGGAAGCGCACGTCGCGCGCGTTTTTGGTAATGAAGCTGCGGCGGGCCACAACGTCATCGCCCATCAGCACACTGAAGATCTCGTCGGCGGCCGCAGCATCCTCCAGGTCCACGCGACGCAGGGTGCGCACCGTCGGGTCCATGGTGGTTTCCCACAGCTCCTTGGCGTTCATCTCACCCAGACCCTTGTAGCGCTGGATGCCGTCGTCCTTGTTGATCTTCCGGCCCTGCGCCAGGCCCTCCTCGAGCTGCTCGTCACGCTCGCGGTCGCTGAAGGCAAAGCCCGGCTCGCCCTTGGCCCACTTCAGCTTGTACAGCGGCGGCTGGGCGAGGTACACGTAGCCCTCCTCCACCAGCGGACGCATGAACCGGAACAGCAGAGTAAGCAGCAGCGTGGCGATGTGCTGGCCATCCACATCGGCGTCGGCCATCAGCACGATCTTGTGGTAACGCAGCTTCTTGATGTCGAACTCGTCGTGGATTCCGGTGCCCAGGGCTGTGATGATGGCCTGAACCTCGTTGTTCTTCAGCACCTTATCCATGCGTGCCTTCTCCACGTTCAGGATCTTGCCGCGCAGCGGCAGGATGGCCTGGTACATGGAATCGCGGCCGGACTTCGCGGAACCACCTGCGGAATCGCCCTCCACGATGTACAGCTCGCTGAGCTTCGGATCGCGGGAACGGCAATCGGCCAGCTTGCCCGGCAGGCCGCCGATGTCGGAGGCGGACTTGCGGCGCACCATGTCGCGGGCCTTGCGGGCTGCGTCGCGGGCGTGGGCGGAAGCCACTGCCTTGTCCACGATGGCCTTCGCCTCCGCCGGGTTGGCATCCAACCAATCCGCGAGGTGCTCGTTCACGGCCCTTTGCACGAAGCCCTTGATCTCGGTGTTGCCGAGCTTTGTCTTCGTCTGGCCCTCGAACTGCGGGTCGCCTACGCGCACGGAGATAACTGCCGCGAGGCCTTCGCGCACATCGTCACCGCTGAGCTTTGGATCCTTGGCCTTCACCAGTTTGTGCTCGCGGGCGTAGCGGTTCATCAGGGAGGTCAGCGCCGCGCGGAAGCCTTCCTCGTGCGTACCGCCCTCGAAGGTGTTAATGGTGTTGGCGAAGGTGTGAACGGACTGGCTAAAGCCGCTATTCCACTGCAATGCGACCTCTACCTCGTGGTCCTCCTCAGCTACGTCGAAGGAGACGATGGTCGGGTGGATCGCGGTGCGCTTGCGGTTGATGTAGGCAACGTAGTCCTTTAGGCCCTCCGGGTAGTGGAAGACGCGAGTGCGCGGGCCCTTCTTCTTTTCTGCCTCGGCAGCCTTTTCCTCGGCGGACTTCGGCGCCGCCGCATCCTCGGCTGCGCTCTCCAGCTCTTCGTCGTCCTCGAGGTTCTCGCGCTCGTCGACGAGCTTGATGGTTAGCCCCTTGTTCAGGAAGGCCATCTCCTGCAGGCGCTTCGCCACAGTATCGAAGTTGAACTCGACGGTCTCGAAGATCTCCGGGTCCGGCCAGAAGCGCTGCTTCGTTCCGCTACCGCGGGCCTTCTTCACCTGCTGCAGCTCCTCGGGCACAGCCTGGTTGAAGTTTTGACGCCACAGGTACCCATCGCGCTTAATCTCAGTCTCCATGCGGGTAGACAGGGCGTTGACCACAGAGATACCCACACCGTGCAGACCACCGGATACGGCATAGGAGTCCGAGTCGAACTTGCCGCCCGCGTGCAGCTGCGTCATAACAACCTGCACGGTCGGCGGGCCGGTCGGGTGATCCTCCACCGGGATACCACGGCCATCGTCGATGACCTCCACGCCACCGTCGGCCAGCAGCGTTACGCTGACCTCCTTGGCATAACCCGCCATGGCCTCGTCAACCGAGTTGTCCACAACTTCCCACACCAGGTGGTGCAGGCCGCGCTCGCCGGTGGAACCGATGTACATACCGGGGCGCTTGCGAACGGCCTCCAGGCCCTCGAGGATCGTAATTGAACTCGCGCCGTAGTCGCTCTGCTTCTGTGGTTCAGCCACGGTGGGTCAAACTCCTTTTCTCGCGCGTAAATAACCACCCCATTCTAGCGCGTCGCGAGCCTAAAGGTGCCATTGGACAGGCCGTTTGAGCTATTTGAGCTGTGTTTAGATCATCCGAAGTCGTCTCGCGGCCCGCGCCCTTGCACGCGCAGCTTGCCGTATTTCGGCCGGCGGATGTTGGGTCCCTCGATCCGTAGCTGCGCCACCACGTCCTCGCCCGCACGCTTGGCGATGGCCTGCAGGATCACGGTCTGCATGTAGCGCAGCTGAGTGGTCCACGGAGTGGAATCGCATTCGATCACCAGGATCTGCGTCTCCTCCTCATAGCGCACCGGCCGAGTGTGTTCGGCGATCTTGTCGCCCACCAGCTCCGGCCAGGCGTTCATGATCCGCGCAACGCTCACCCGCTGCTGCCAGCCCTGCCGCTTGATCTCGCGCCCAATGAGCGCACCGAAACGCTTCGGCTCCCGGTAACTGCGGTCCAGCCGCCCATCCATGCGGGTTTTGTACCTGGTCGCCTTGCGGTACGTTGCCTTCTTGTTCTTTTTTGGTGACGCCACCAGCGGCAACTCGGCCTGCGGGGAACCACCGGCCTTCTTCATGGCAGCGAGGGCTTGGGCTACTGGGTCAGTCGCCATCGGTCTCGCCATCCTTCACACTGCGTTCCGCCGCGCTTACTGCAGAACTTGCTGCTGCATCTTCCCGGGCACTCGTTGGAGCACCCGCTGGAGTATCAGCCAGGGCGTCAGCCGCGGGAGTCTTGAGTTCATCAATAGTGTAGATCTTCGCCACATCCCGCAGGGCTTCTGGAATGTCCTCATCCACCGCAGCGGTGATGAGAACCTGCTCGGCGCTGGAGATGAGGTCAACGAGGTGGTGGCGTCGAGAAGAATCGAGCTCCGCGAAAACATCGTCGAGAATCACGACGGGCTCGACCCCGTCCCCGCGCTGCATAAAAAACTCAGCGAGCCGCAGCGAGAGGGCAAAAGACCAGGATTCACCGTGCGAGGCGTAACCCTTGGCTGGCTGGTGGCCGAGGATCAAGTTCACGTCGTCGCGGTGGGGGCCAAGCAGTGTGGTGCCACGCTCGACCTCTTGGGGTCGCTTGGTGGCGAAGGCCTGCAGCAGCGTGGCTTCGGCGATCTCCGGGCTCAGCAGTGCCGTGGGCTGGTTCGGCTCGCTCACGCCCAGGCGAATGCCCAGTTCAGCGAGCTCCGCATCGATGGTGGACGTGTAAGACATGTGTGCGGGGCGCGATTGTGGAGCCAGTGATTGGTAAGTCTGCTGCAGGTGCGGGGCGAGGTCGTGGACGATCTGCACCCGCGCCGACATGATCTGCCCACCCAGCGCGGCCAACTGGCTATCCCACACGTCAAGAGTTGCCAGGGCGGATTCCGCATCGGCCTTGATGTCCTCCGAGAGGTTGTGGCTGGCCCCCTTCGGGGCGCCAACGACAAGCCGCAGGGCGAAGGCCGACTGCCGTAGCAGCGCGTTCCGCTGACGAAGGGCCTTGTCGTAGTCCGCCTTCACGGCAGCTAGGCGCGGGTATCTGGAGATCATGATTGTGTCTAGAAAATGACGCCGCTGCTCGGGCTCACCGCGGATCAGCGCCAGATCCTCCGGAGAAAACAGCGTGGTTCGCACAACCCCCAGCAGATCCCGCTGGGAATTCATGGCAGCGCGGTTAATGTGCGCGCGATTCGAGCCGCGGGCGCGGATGGCCAGGTGAGCGGTGAGCTCGCGGCCGTTATTCACGGCGGTGGCGGAGATGTTGGTGATGTCTTCCCCACGCCGCACCAGGGCGGCGTCGGTGTTGACGCGGTGCGAGCTTAGGTGGGCCAGGTAACCGAGTGCCTCGACGATGTTGGTTTTCCCGTGGCCATTAGGGCCGGAAAAGATCGTGATGCCAGGGCTGAGCTGCAGGTCGAGTTCCTCCCACGACCTGTAATTACTCAGACGAAGATTGGAGACGTACACGGTTAGCTAGAGATCAACCTAGAAATCAAACTTGGCCTAACCCGGTTTAGCCCGGCAGGCGTACTGGCATCAGCAGGTAAGTGAAGTCCGTTTCCGGGGTTGCGAAGTTGCCCTCTGCATCGGCCTCGGGCAGTTCGCCCGGATCCGGCAGCAGGATCGCGGGGCGGGAGGCCATGGTGAAGCCGAACACCACGCGCGGGGTGTGGATGGCCGCCAGGCCTTCCTTCAGGTAGCTGGGGTTAAACGCGATGACCAGCGGCTCGCCGGCGAAAGCGCAGTCCAGGGTTTCCGTAGCGGAACCGACATCGCTGCCACCTGCGGAAAGGGTGACGGTGTTGTCCTTGAAGTCCATCCGGATCTGGGAGTTTCGCTCGGCGACGATGGAGACGCGCTTGATGGCCTCCTGCAGCGGGGCGATCTCCACACTTGCGAGTGCAGTGTGCGTCTTCGGCAGCAGCGGGCGGAACTTCGGGAACTCCGCGTCGAGCAGGCGCGTGGTGGTGTGCCGCGATTCGGTGGAAATACCCAGCAGGCCATCGGCGCCGATGTCTTCGCCACTACCCACTGCGATCTCGATGGGGTCGGTGTTGTTCGGATCCATGGAGCGCGCGGTATCCGCCAGGGTGCGGGCCGGGATCAGCAGCTTCGCCTGCGCGTCGGCCTGCGCCGGGTTCCACTGGAAGCTGCGGACGGCCAGGCGGAAGCGGTCGGTGGCGACCATAATGACATTCTCGCCGTCGATTTCCACGTGCACGCCGGTGAGCATCGGCAGGGTGTCGTCGCGGCCGGCCGCCACAGCGACCTGCGAGATAGATTCCGCAAAGAGGTTCGGATCGATAGTGCCGGTAACCTCGGGCAGCTCCGGCAGAACCGGGTAATCCTCGATGGTCATTGCGGGCAGTTCGAACTTGGACTTGCCAGTCTTGAGAGTCACGGTAGTGCCGTCGAACTCGATGTTGATCGGCTTGTTTGGCAGAGAGCCGACAATGTCGGAGGCCAGCTTGCCTGCTACGAGAATCTTGCCGGGCTCGTTGACCTCGGCATTGATGCGCACGCGAGTGGAGACCTCGCGGTCGAATCCGGAAAGTTCCAACCCTTCGTCGTCGGCGACAATCATCACGCCGCGCAGGATGGGCTGGGTCGGCTTGCTAGGCAGGGAGCGGGCTACCCAACCGAGTGCGGATGCGAAGTCATCCTTGGGAACAATGAAACTCACTGTTTGGCTATCCATGCTCAATCTAACTTCCGTGCTCTCGTCGCTCTCGTGGTTTTCGAGGTTCTCGGGGTCTAGCGGGCCTCGAGGTTCGTCTGATCAAGATTAACCCACAAGCTCTATTTCTGTTTATTCTCTTTAATTTAGAGAGATAGCAGTAGTAGGTGTTGTGGATCCTGTGCACAAACCCTAATCGATGCATGTCGCACCGCGAGTTCAGGTGTTGATGATCCGGTGGACAAGCTGTGAATAACAGATCTCGACTGTGGATAACTTCGCCGGGTCGCGAGTTGTACACATCTTCTCCACTGCTGTTTACCCAGTTTAGGCGTAGTTTTCCCCAGGGGGCGGGGCGCTGTTTTGTGACGCAGCTAACTTTTCATCCTCTGCGGCGCACCCGGAGCCTGCCGAAACCGCTACCCCTTGAATTACAAGTTTGAAATTACATCTGTGGAAAACCCTGTGGAATTGTGGATAACTCAGTTGAATCCTGATCTAGTAAAGGTCAGAGCCTCGTGAGTTATCCCCAGGCTCGCTGTGGATAACTCGGCGAATCTGGGGAAAACTGTGGGAAACTAGCGCCCTGCACTGCCGTCGGGGGTGGTGCTACCGGGTGACGAAGCTAATCCCGGGCATGGGACTTGATCTTTTGTGTTAGTTCCTGCACCTGATCGAAGACCTTCTTGTCCTCCGACAGGGATTCCCGCACGCGCCGCTCCGCGTACATCACCGTGGTGTGGTCGCGGCCGCCGAATGCGCTTCCCAGCTTCGGCAGGGATAGATCCGTCAGCTCGCGGCACAGATACATGGCGATCTGCCGGGCCTGCACAAACTTCTTGGCCCTACCCTTCCCCACTAGCTCGTCCGTGGTCAGGTTGAAGTAGTTCGCCACCACTTCGATGACGTGCTGCGGCACGATTTCCACGTCCTGATCCGCTGGCGAAATGTCGCGAAGCGCAATCTCGGCCGTCTCCACCGTCAAAGGTTCGTGGCTCAGCGCGCAGTAGGCCGTCACGCGGATCAATGCACCGTCGAGCTCGCGGATGGACTTTTCGTAGCGGCTGGCGATCAGCACCTTCACGTCCTCCGGCAACTGCACATTGTCGGATTCCGCCTTCTTCGTCAGAATCGCAATGCGCGTCTCCAGATCCGGAGTCTGCACATCCGTAATCAGGCCGCCCTCGAAGCGCGTGCGCAGGCGATCCTCCAGGGTGGTCAGCTGCCGGGGAGGCCGGTCGGAGCTCAGGACGATCTGCTTATTCGCCTGGTGCAGGGCGTTGAACGTGTGGAAGAATTCCTCCTGCGTGGACTCTTTGTTCTGCAGGAACTGAATATCGTCCACGATCAGCATGTCGAGGTTGCGGTAACGCCGTTTGAAGGATTCGCGGGTGTCGTTGGCGATCGAGTTGATGAAGTCGTTCGTCAGCTCTTCCGAACTCACATACTTCACCCGCATATTCGGCTGCAGTTCTTTGGCGTAATGGCCAATGGCGTGCAGCAGGTGCGTCTTGCCTAGGCCCGATTCGCCCCAAATGAACAGGGGGTTATAGGCCTTGGCCGGTGCCTCGGCCACGGCTCGACAGGCCGCGGCTGCGAAGTTGTTGGAGGAACCCACCACGAAGTTTTCGAACGTGTAGTTCTTATTCAGCAGCGATTCGCCGTCGAGCCCATCGTTGAAGCTCGAGGACGGTTGCGGCGAAGGGGTGTGGGGCGATGTGTGCCGCGGGGCCGGACGGTGCGCGGTCTCCTTGTTCGTCCAGCGCGTGGGCGTCGGAGACGGGTTCGGGTCGATACGGTTCTCCGACGCTGCGTATTGCCCTGCGAGTTCGTCGGCGTCATGCTCCCGACGCCGCGCCGCTTCCTCAGCAGTTTCGGCCGCACCGCTATCCCCAGCCTGCGCTGCGCCGTCCCTCTGCTCGGCCTTGTTGACCAGCTCCTCTACCTGCGACATCGAAAGTTCGTCTGCGGTTGCCACCGACCCTTTTTGTGACGCCCCTTCGTGGGTATCGCCGGCAGCATCAGCATCGGTGTGACTGTCGTTGGCTGCCTCGGCGCGATCCTCGGTTTCCCCGTTAGTGCTGGTGACGGCGAGGCTAACGGAGAGATCCAGCCGTGTCTTGAGGACGTGCTTGATGGGATCTATCAGGTCTTTCTCGATGGACTCCTTGGTCCATTTGTTCGGGGTTTCCAGCACCACAATGCGCCCCATAAGCCCCACCGGCCTGACCTTGCGCAGCAGGGAGCGCTGCTTGGGGGAGATGGCCGGCAGGTCCGGATCGGGATTAGCCGACGAGCTATCGGCAAGCCAATCGTGCATGATGGCATCCCACATGTCTGGGAAGTGTTCCTCGATGGAGAAGTTCGAGTGGCTCATGGGGCTCCAGGGTTGGTCGGGGGTGGCCGAAAGGTTAACGGGGGTTAAACCACGGGTAGTCTAGCGGGCCGCGCTGTTTGGCAGTTGTTCACGGCCCAGTGCACAGTACGAAACGCCGATTGTCCTGCGTTTCCACACAGTTATACACACCTGTGGATAACTTCTTTTCACATGTTATCCCCAAGGTACAGCGCTCTTGTGGATAACTCTAATTAAAGTACGAAAATGCTTGTGACCTGCATGTATAAGGTGTAAAGTAAAGGTTTAATGTTTGGGGGTGGAGGAGTTTTCCACAAGCCCAATCGATATTTGACGAAGTCCGTTTCCACCCTTACGGGTTTTTGTTCACACCCAGACTTCGACGGCAAAAATGGATGATTGCGGTGCAGTTTTATGCCCATTGAGGTGGCACTTCTCGCTCCAGTTGCCGTAGTGGCCCTCTAAAATTTGGATAACTTCCGTCACAGCACGTATCCTTGACTCGTCTATGGCAACCCACGTACGACAGCAGGTCACCACGCTGTCTATCGGGTGCCTCCGGTACCGGCTCTTAGGTCCTCCGGGACTTTGCCGGTGCAATTGTCCACTTAAATTTGTGGGCGCGCCGCTGGCTTAAGCGTTGATCCCAGCCCATGTAGGGGCTGGGTGTCTGTTGTGGCTGCACGTGGCTCGTCCGCTGCTAGCGAAAGTTAAGGAGTGAAGTACCGTGGCCAAGGGCAAGCGTACTTTCCAGCCCAACAACCGTCGTCGTGCACGTGTGCACGGTTTCCGTACCCGCATGCGTACCCGCGCCGGCCGTGCCATCGTTTCCGCACGCCGCAACAAGGGCCGCAAGTCCCTGACCGCCTAAATTAGGTACAGACGTTCGCTCCACCCCAATACTCTTGGGGTGGATTGTCGTAGGGGCGTCAATAAACAAGAAAGAGCCACCACAGTGCTAGCTTCCCAGCACCGGCTTCGGTCGACTGCCTTGTTTGGGCAGACGATACGGAAGGGTCGGAAGAAGGGCAGCCGCACTGTGGTGGTTCACGTTTTGGCGGGTGGCGGCGGAGCCGAAGAGCTCCCACTGCCGTTGCAGGAGGGGGCGACTGCTGGGCCGCGTATGGGGCTCGTGGTTTCTAAGGCGGTCGGCAACGCTGTGACCAGGCACAATACCTCGCGGAAGCTCCGTCATGCCTTCCGTGCCGTGTTGGACGAAGGGCTGCAGGAAGGCAGCCTGGAGTTCCCCGCCGGCACCACGGTAGTGATCCGCGCGTTGCCTAAGAGCGCCACTGCGAACTTTGAGGAGTTGGTCGGCGATGTGCGCAGCTGCATCCGGCGAGCCCTCGCCCACTAGTGGCCACTCTCGCACTAGCGAGCCCTCGCCCAATGGTGATGCGATTACCACTAGTGATGGTCGTAATGGTGGTAAGGGTCATGGTGACCGAGATGGCCATGATGGCCGTAGTGGCCGGCCGGGTGTCGGCGCCCGAATGGCTCGCCGATTGATCCTTGGTTACCAAAGTTATGTGTCACCCCTTAAAATGGGGCCAACATGCCGTTTTGATCCTACGTGCAGCAACTACGCCTTAACCGCTATAGGCCGCCATGGCCTGATTAAGGGGTCGCTTCTCGCGTTGGGTCGTTTGGCCCGCTGTGGGCCTTGGCATCCGGGAGGTTGGGATCCTGTCCCGCCTCGTCGTCCCCTGTGCTCGTGGGGCGGGCGGCGCCGCTAGCTGTGTTCCTTTGTCGGACGCCAACTATCGGCGGCGCCGACCCTACGGGCCTTAATAGATCAATTTCAGGAGAAACCTCGAGTCGCCATGGATTTTGTTTATTATCCAGTGTCCGGCGTTTTGTGGTTCTGGCATAAGCTGTTCAGCTACGTCCTGAGCCCAGATTCGGGCATCACTTGGGCGCTGGCAATCATGTTCCTCGTGTTCACCATTCGTATCCTCTTGGTGAAGCCGATGGCTAATCAGCTGCGTTCCAGCCGCAAGATGCAAGAAATGCAGCCAAAGATGCAGGAGCTGCAGCGCAAGTACAAGAACGATCGCCAGACCCTGGCGATTGAGATGCGCAAACTGCAGAAGGAAATGGGCGTAAACCCGTTGGCTTCCTGCCTGCCGATGCTTGTGCAGATGCCGATCTTCCTTGGCCTGTTCCACGTGCTTCGTTCCTTCAACCGCACGGGCACCGGTGTGGGTCAGCTGGGAATGACGGTTGAGGAGACTCGTAATACGCCGAACTACTTCTTCGGTGTGGACGAGGTTCAGTCCTTCCTGGACGCTCGTATCTTCGGTACTCCCCTGTCCGGTTTTATCTCCATGGACCCGGCCAACTACCGCGCGTTCTCCGCGGATGGTCACGTGGATTTCACCCGAACCAACATCATCCTGGTCGTTGTCCCGCTGATGTTGCTGGCTTCCGTGCTGATGCACTTCTCGGCTCGCATGTCTATGGATCGCGCTGCTAAGCGCCGTGCGGAGAACCCGATTAAGGCGAATGACCCTAAGGCCATGCAGTCTCAGATGCAGATGGACATGATGCAAAAGCTCATGCTGTGGGTCATGCCGGTTCTGTACCTGATGGGTGGCTTCGCTTGGCAGGTTGGTCTTGCCCTGTACATGGCTACCAACATGACGTGGTCTTACCTGCAGCAGTACTTCCTCTACAAGAAGATGGATGCTGAGGAAGAGGCGGAGAAGGAAGCCATCGCTGCCTCTAAGCGCACCTCTGCTCCGAAGGTCGGCGCCCGCCCGGATAACCCCAAGAAGAAGGGTAAGAAGCGGAAGTAGGCCTTAACCGCGTTGAACCGTCACCGCCATGGTGGCGGTTTTTTGTTTGCCCATTATTTTCTGCAGGAGCCGTTCGCGGCTTGGAGACTCGGGTGCTGCTTTGAGGTCAACGGACTATAGAATGGGCGGAGTAATAGAAGCCGAATGTTTCACGTGAAACATCGTGTGGAACAACCCGGATTGTTTCACGTGAAACATTGCCCCTACCTCCCACCGTTGAAGGAGTGTCTAGATGGCAAATCGAGACGACGTGAACATTCAAAGCCCGGAACTAGGTGAACCTCCAGCGGCCGCGCAGGAGGTTTTCGGCGATCGTCTTCCCCTTGCCCGGGAGTATGCGGAGTTCTTGGCAACAGCCGGCATTGAAAGAGGACTGTTAGGCCCACGCGAGGTTCCGCGTATCTGGGAGCGGCACGTACTTAACTCCGCTGTCCTTGGGGAAGTAATTGATGAGGGATGCCGTGTTGTCGATATTGGCTCTGGTGCGGGTCTACCAGGTATCCCGTTGGCCATCGCGCGTCCGGATCTGAAGGTTCAGCTCCTGGAGCCACTGCTACGACGCTATAACTTCCTGTTCGAGATCAATGACGGACTCGATCTGGGATGCGAGGTCGTCCGCGGTCGTGCCGAAGAGGCAGATGTAGTTAAGGCCTTGGGCGGTGCAGACGTTGCTACCTCCCGAGCTGTGGCACCGCTCGGTAAACTTACCCGTTGGTCGCTGCCTCTGGTGCGCGTTGGTGGAGCGATGAAGGCCCTTAAGGGTGGTTCGGTCGCAGAAGAACTCGAGCGAGATGCCAAAGAGATTGGTAAGGCCGGTGGCGGAGATGGAACCATCCAGCTAGTAGGCGAGTCTAAGGTGGCGGAACCTACACACGTGATTACTATTCCGCGCATCAAGTAGGGCTCTCATTGTGGCCTCTCTGAGGCTGATCTATCCTTTACATACACCTCGATGTTTCACGTGAAGCATCATCTTTCGACTTCAGGATTGGACATAGATGTCGACCTTCGACATGGATGAAACACCCATCGGGCGAGCTGCCCAACAGGCTGCGCGCTTGAAGAACCCGAATCGGAACAAACTTCCGAGGCCGGAGAAGTGCAGGAAGATCACCATTGCCAACCAAAAGGGTGGCGTGGGCAAGACGACCTCTACTGTTAACCTGGCGTGGTCCCTCTCCCTTTTGGGCATGAAGGTTCTCGTTATCGACCTGGATCCTCAAGGCAACGCATCGACTGCACTTGATGCGGTGCATCATGTCGGTACGCCTTCGTCTTATGAGGTACTGCTGAATGAGATGTCCGTCGATGAAGTGATGCAGGGCAACGACGAGAACAAGAATATCTTCTGCGTCCCAGCCACCATCGATCTGGCCGGAGCCGAAATTAATCTTGTTAGCGAAGTTCGTCGTGAGTATCGACTTTCCTCCGCGCTCAGCGACGAGTGGATCGAAGAACACGGTTTCGATTATGTGTTTATTGACTGCCCCCCTTCCCTCGGGCTCCTCACGATCAACGCAATGACTGCCGTGGATGAAGTACTGATCCCAATTCAGTGCGAGTACTACGCCCTGGAAGGCGTAAGCCAGTTGATCGATAACATCGCAATGATTCGCGAGAACCTGAACCCGAACCTGCACATTTCGGGCGTACTTTTAACGATGTATGATGGTCGCACACGGCTTTCACAGAACGTCAGTGACGATGTTCGAACTCACTTCGGATCCGTGGTTCTGGATAACCATATTCCGCGTAATGTGAAGGTATCCGAGGCTCCGAGTTACAACATGACCGTGCTGCAGTACGACGGCGGCGCCCCTGGTGCGCTTGCCTATTATGACGCAGCGAAGGAATTCGCTCAGCGCGGCGATTACCTTCCGACGACGGAAACCGCGCCTATTGGAATTGCCCCAGAACTTCATGATCAGGGTGATTAATAGTGGGGAAAAGTAATAAAAAGGATTCTAAACTGTCGAGAAAGGATTCTAAATCTGCCGAGAATAGCGTTCCGAAGGATTCGCGTAAAGTTTCAGGGCCTCACGATGTGGCCAATTCACCTCAGAGTCAGGAGAGTCCGTTGCCGAAGAAGACGCCGGCGGGCGCGAAGATGCCCGAAAATGCTGGTAGAAGCTTAGCGTCGGAAGCTGGGCGAGCTCTGGGTGCAACCAAGTCCAGTGGTGGCTCTCGAAAGCCGCAGATGCCCTCTCCTAACGCTGTAGGCAATGCTCGACGGGGCGGACTCGGTCGAGGTCTTGCATCGCTCATCCCGACCGGACCTGCTCGCCCCTCTCTTGGGGATGGTGCAGCCGACATTGTATTGGGCAGCGGGAAGAGTATCGGTAGCGGTGGAAAGAAGGCCGATGCTGGCTCACCGTCCGTTAACGACCGAAAGGGCGATCGCCCGGTAGAAGATACTGCTCAATCTCAGAAGAGTCCTGTGAACCCTCAAGCGGATCAAGGTGACTCTGACAAGCCGAGCTTTGATCGACCTGATGAGATCCGAGGGGGTACCCCAGGTATGGGCGCGAAACGTCACAGTGACGCTTCGCGTTCGGTAGCCCGAAAGGCTACCGGTACGGAACGCGACGCCATCGAGAGCCGTCCCGCGACTCCGAGCGACGTGGATGTTTCACGTGAAACATCGCAAGACGATTTCGGGGCGACCTACCAAGAACTCCCCCTCGATGCCATTCGTACAAATGCAAAGCAGCCGCGCGAGGTATTCGACGAGGAGGCCCTTCAAGAGCTCGTCCACTCCATCAAGGAGTTCGGGCTTATGCAGCCGATCGTCGTACGCAGAGCCCCAGACGAGGATTCCACGTATGAGCTCATTATGGGTGAGCGACGCCTTCGCGCAGCCAAACGAGCGGGTTTCGAAGTAATTCCCGCCATCGTCCGCGAGACCGCAGACGACGAGATGCTGCGCGACGCGCTGCTGGAGAACATTCACCGCGTCCAGTTGAATCCACTGGAAGAAGCCGCGGCGTATCAGCAGCTTATGGAGGAGTTCGGCGTAACCCAGGAACAGTTGGCTAAGAAGATCGGTCGATCTCGTCCTCTGATCACTAACATGATCCGCCTTCTCCAGTTGCCTGTATCCGTGCAGCGGCGAGTCGGCGCCGGAGTCCTTAGTGCAGGTCACGCTCGCGCTCTCCTGGGCTTAAAGAACGGCACTGAGGAACAGGAGAAGCTTGCTACCCGTGTTGTAAGCGAGGGATTGAGCGTGCGCGCCACGGAGGAAGCGGTGACCCTCCTGAACCGAGGCGATAAGGCAGCTAGTGGCACAAAGGTTGCTGGACGCAGCCTCCAACAATTGCCCGAAGATGTCTCCAACTGGGTGGATAATGCCTCCGATGCATTGGAGACCAAGGTCAGTGTCCAAATGGGGAAGAAAAAGGGCAAGATTGTTGTTGAATTTGGAGGCCCTGAGGACTTCGACAGAATCATTGAGCTGTTGAAGTTTAAGAAGCACTAGATCGCTTAGCTCAACCCAGACAAAGCCAACCGGCATGTAGCCAACCCAGACTAAGCGAACTACCGCAGGGCTAACCCAGACAAACTGGATGACCGCATAGCCAACCAGCGCAAGTTAACCTTAAGAAGAGGAACAAATTTCTATGTCTTTGACCGTGACCGAAGCCATTTCTTCTCGTCGAGCAACGCGCCAGTACACCGACCAGGCGATTCCTACGGAAGTTTTGGATCGCGTAGTTGTGAATGCTCTTGAAGCCCCTAGCGCGTTCAACGCGCAGATGCGTGACCTAGTAGTTGTCCAGGATCAGGCCGTAAAGCAGGCGATTTTCGACGCCTCGGGGCAACAGCAGTTCCTGCATGCTCCGGTCGTGTTTGTTGTGGTCGGCCGCTCCGAGGTGGTGCCTGACGACGCTGAAGAGGTTCTGGGAGCAGAGCTTACGGAGAAGGTCCGTGGCTTCAATGGCTCTGCGTCCCCGGAGAAACTGCGCGAAATTGGTATCAGGGATGCCATGCTCGTTGCTGGATTCTTGCTTCTTGCAGCCCAGGAACAGGGACTGGCCACCTCCCCCACCACCGGTTGGAACGAAGAGGGCGTCAAGAAGGCAATTGGCCTCGAGGGCCGCGATGATCGTTCAATCGCACTCGTAGTGGCAGCCGGCTACCCCAATGAGGAGCCCACTCACCCGGGTCGTGCGGTGAACCGCCGAGTGGATAACCACTATTAAGCGCAGAATCCTCCACTCTGAACCCCGATGTTTCACGTGAAACATCGGGGTTTTGTGTAGCAAGAAACTAGCGATTTTGCCACGGGAACGATTGGTGCCCTATAGGATCTTCGTAGAAACCAACCGCACGCAGCCGATTGTGCATTCCAGACTCGCTACCTTCAGGGACTCTCGGATGTCTTCAATGAACAGAAAGGAGCGCTGTGGAAGTACACATTAAAGCCATCACTCCTCAGCTTTCCGAAGATCTCGAGCCCAGTGCTGCGGCATCGACATTCTGGGCGCTCCCCCCGGGCTACGAGAATCAGAATAGTTCGTCCAAAGACCCGGTATTTGATAAGCAGGTATGGCTGCAGAACGTCCTCCTGGAATGGGGAATCTGCGGATACACGGCGTTCGTAGGCACCGGAGACGCTGGTACGAGACCGGTCCCTGCTGCGACGGTATTCTTTGCCCCCGCGCGCTATATGCAGGGCATTGCGAACCTGCCAACTGCGCCAATCTCCCCTGATGCAATCCTGCTGAGCACCGTCCACGTGGCGGTTCCGTATATGGGCCTATATCTGGAGCATCAACTCATCGATACTGTGCTTACCGAGGCGCACCGGCGCGGGGTGAAGGCCGTGGAGGCTTTCGCTCGAGTCGAGGACTTTGACGAGGAACTTGCCAGGCAGCTCAGTGTGGCTTCGTGGCCGGCGGTGCAGGAAGAGCCGGAGGAGCCGAAGTGGACACCAGAGGAGCAGAAGCGCAGGTACAGTGCCCTTGAATCCCTGAATTATGTGCCTGAATCCTATCGGGGCTGGAAGACCGCCGCGGAAACCCACGGGGGCAACGCGAACATTTTGGATAGCGCCCCGATGCTCTCCGAGGACATTCTCGAGGCGGAGGGTTTCAAGGTGGTTAAACACCACCGACACTTCCCACGCTATCGCTTTGAGATCAACGGGCCCCATAGCCTCTTTGGAGACTTTGCTGAAGAAGATCACGCACAGGTCAATGGACCGGAGAAGATTTCCACGGTAATTGGTGGAAACCAGACACTAAAAGTAACTGGAACGTCTAGAACGCTCGCAACGCGCGGAAACCCTGGAACGCCCGAAGGTTCCGGAAGTTCTGGAAGTCTCGCAGCGCTTGGAAGAGGCAGAACGTCTAGCCCGATGACCAAGCTCAGTCAAGCCAGTCCGGTGCAGAATCTACTTGTTCGGAAGCTCTTCCTGTAGCAGCTCCACAAAGCTAAAGGTGCCAGTAGCGTGGACATCCTTGTCCAGCAGATATAGGCGCTTCACGGCCACAACGATGGCCTCGGCGATGGTATCGCGCATCGCAGGATCAGTGAGGATCTCAACATCCTTGGGGCTGGTCAGGTAACCGGGCACGACCTGCACCGTCGGCATGCTGGTCAGACGCAGAATGTCCCACGTCTGACCGTGGTTAAAACAGTTCTGAAGCGGAGTGCGAGCCACAATCTCGCGCTGAATAAAGCCAGAGAGCTTCTCGCCCACCATTGACGAATAGCCCGTCAGCGAGCCGAAGTAGAACGTAGCCGCGCCGTTGGCCTTCTCATTCGGATAAATATCGGCACGCAGGCTAATCATGACGTCCGTGCCGAAAGCATTCGCGATATTGGCACGATCCTGGTTAGTGGGATTAGCAGACCGGGGGCGCGAAAGGATCGTCTCCATTCCCGCTGCGATCATACGGCCTTCTACCCTGCCGGCGAGGTCCCAGAGGATCTCCTCCTCCGAAATCTGTCCGAAGGGGCCGTCAACGATGTATCCCTTGTCCGAGCCACCCAGGCCCGGGTCGATCACCACACGCTTGCCGGTCAACTGCGGTCCGGCAGAGCGAATCTGCTCCTTCTCACGGATGGACTGAGGCGAGCCACCGGTGATCCTTCGCCCCAGGTAAGACAGCGCGCGCAGAGTGTCTGGGCCGACAACCCCGTCGTTGTTCAGCCCGTAGTTCAGCTGGTAGTTCACGACGGCGGAGTGGGTACGCGGACCGAAGTGGCCATCCACACGGCTGGTGTAAAAGCCCAGGTCGTGCAGCTGAGTCTGCAGCTGCGCCACGTCGTCGCCGACGAACTGGTTGCCCTGCAGCGAGAGCACACGCGCCCCCAGGGTGTAGGAGGCCTCACGTAGCGCACGCAATGTGCCGGGAGTGATGGTGCCGTCGGCAATAATGCCACGTTGCTGCTGAAATGCTTTGAGCGCCTCCGCCAGGGCCTCGTCGAAAACTTCTTCCTCGCTGGTCCAGCGCTGCGACTTGCTGCCGGTCGTGTCGCCTTCATACCCTTCCAGCAGACCGAGGCGCGCCAAGGTGCCGCGGACCTCAGCGACGCGCGGGCTGCGGTCGCCGACATGGAGAAGCAAACGATCCACTGGGTTCAACACTCCAATTCTTCAAACTTTCGCGGCACTAAAGCCACTGTATCCACTGTGAGACAAATCACATTTAAGATCTTTCGCCGACAGCGGCGAGTCATAGGTGCAATTCTAGGGACAAATCCGCCGATCTGCTTTACTTGCAGGTCAGGCGTGTTGTATCAGCTATTTTCTAAAGCTGCGCTTCAATCGCAGATCGCAGCGTGTCCCGATCCTGAGCGCCGGTGAATTCCGCGACCTTCTCCCCGTCCTTGAAAATCATAAGGGCGGGAATGGACATGACCTGGAACATAGCGCCCAGCATGCGCTCCTCATCGACGTTCACCTTGGCGATCTTCGCCTTGCCATCGAACTCCGCCGCCAGTTCATCGAGAATGGGCGTCATAGCTAGGCAAGGGCGGCACCATTCGGCCCAGAAGTCGACTAGAACAGGCTGGGTAGCCTCGACGACCTCGGACTTGAAGCTGGACTGGGTGACGTTCACGATGTCGGACATAGTGGCGACAAACCTCCTGGTTGGGGGCGCTTTTCTTTAGGTTGGAGGTTACCCTTCAACGTGTAAATATCCTATGCCCGACCGGCCATAGTTACCTAACGGTGACCGAACGTGTCCGATCCGTTACAAGGCCGGCGCCCCGCCACAGGTCGCCGCCCCGCTACAGCCCAGTGTGCTTCTACAGGGTGGCGAGGTAAGCCTCGGCGTCTAGGGCGGCGCGGCAGCCGGAGCCGGCTGCGGTGATGGCCTGCTGGTAGTGGGAATCCACGAGGTCGCCGGCTGCGAACACGCCCGGCAGGCTAGTGCGGGTGGAGGGCTCCTCGACCTTCACGTACCCGTTCTCCTGTAGCTCCACCTGACCCTCGAAGACGGTGGTGCGCGGGTCGTGGCCGATGGCTACGAACATGGCATCCATCGCAACGTCCTTTTGCTCGCCGGTCTGGGTATCCTCCACCACCAGCGTCTCCACGGACTTGTCGCCCTTGACCTCCACGACCTTCGCGTTGGTCAGGAACTTGATCTTCGGGTTGTTGCGGGCGCGCTCCTCCATGATCTTGGAAGCGCGGAACTCGTCACGACGGTGAATGATCGTGACGTTCTCGCCGAACTTCGTCAGGAAGTCGGCCTCCTCCATGGCGGAATCGCCACCGCCCACCACGGCGATCTGCTTGTCCTTGAAGAAGAAGCCATCGCACGTCGCACAGGCGGATACGCCACGGCCCAGCATCTCCTGCTCGCCGGGAACGTGCAGGTAGCGCGGGGCAGCACCGGTAGCCAGGATCACCGTACGGGCTTGGTACTCCTCGCCATAGGCCCACACCTTCTTGATCTCGCCGGTCAGGTCGACCTTCTCCACGTCCTCCTGGCGCAGGTCAGCGCCGAAACGCTCGGCCTGGGCGCGCATCTCTTCCATCAGATCCGGGCCCATGATGCCCTTCTGGAATCCGGGAAAGTTCTCCACCTCGGTGGTCTGCATCAGCAGTCCGCCGTACTCCACGCCCTCGAAAACCACCGGGTTCAGCTCTGCGCGCGCTGCGTACACGGCGGCGGTGTAGCCGGCCGGGCCGGAACCGATGATGATGACGTCGTGAACCTTGCCTGCCTCCGCGTTCGCAGCGCTGTCTGCACTGGTGGCGCTGGCGTTATCCGCGTCCGCGGCCTTCGAATCATTGCTGAGAATACCGCTGGCCTGCAGGAATGGCTGGTTCATATCTATCCTTTGAGGTCGAAGATGTTGTTCACCCCAGTCTAACCGGCTACGGCCATTCCGTATTCCCCTGCCCCGCCGAGGTGCTCGTACATCATCCGCTTTGCTCGGTTCTTCCGCGATTTCACGGTGCCCACGGGAATCCCCAGTTGCTCCGCGGTTGTGGCCTCGCTCAGCCCCCGAATTTCCGTCAGCACCATCACGTCTCGCATCTCGGGCGAGAGTTGCCGCAGGCTGCGGTGCACATCCAGCCGGGCGACGGTCGCCTCCTCTCTCATCCCCCGCGCGGGCAGCGTCCGCGTGCGCTCGTTGAAATCCTCGCGCCCCGGCTGTGCTTCGCGGCTGTAGCGCTGCATGTACGACAGTGCCGCGTTGCGCATAATGGTCGCCATCCAGGTGCTCACGCTGGCGGAGCGCTCCCCGTTGAAGCGTGCGGCGAAGCGATGCACGCGCAGCAATCCCTCCTGGTAAACGTCCATCTGGTGAGCCTCGGGCACGTTCACTCGCCGCACCGCCCACCACAACGTGCGCTGGTGGCGGTCGATCAACTCGCGGAACGCGCCGGGTTGCCCCTCGTTGTGGCCGCGCAGCAGCTCGTGGTCGGTTTGTTGCGCTGGTCGTGTGTTGCTCTTTGTTCTTTGTGACGCCCCCAGCATCATCTTCCCCCTAGTGTGTCTTCGGGAGCCGTGCCGCCCCCGTGCTCAACACTTTATTCTTCGGCGGGAAGATTGTGGGTTTGAAGTTCCTGGCCTGTGGATAACTGGGAACGGTGCCTGCCTCATTGTGAACTTCACAGTTGAGGCAGGCGCCGTGATGCGCTATAGGGGCGCGGGCGTTCCGAGCGTCTATCCGATCGGCTATCCGACGGGCTGTACGGGGCGTGCGGGGCGGGAGCCCTCTTCCGTGTTGGCTTCGCCCGCGTCAGGGTTGTCGGCGCTCGAGTTGTCGGCGCCGGAAGTATCCCCGCCGGCATCGCCAGAGTCGCCGGCGCCAGCATCGCCGGCATCTTCGTCGCTGGTCTGGTCTAGCCAGTTTCCGACGGCGGTAACCTCCGCCAGCGTGGCGGACCTCGGCAGCGGCAGGTCGGTGATCCAGATCAGCAGGCGGTTGCCCTTGGCGGCGCTGACCTTATCGGTATCGTATTTGCCCTTCTCACTACCCTTCTCATGGCCCTTTTGGCTTCCCGCGGCGTCCTCGTTCTCGCTGTCGCCGCTGCCATTGCCGCCGTTACCCTCGCCTGCACCTTCGCCCGGCGTGGCGGAGGAACCCTCGCGGCCGACACCCCAGCCGGAGTCGCCGGTGGTGTCTGCGTGATCCGCGCCCATGCCGGCCAGATCCACGGTCGCGTCGGCGGAGTCCGCGTGCACGGTCTTTAGCAGCGTCGTCTGATCCAGGGAGATTAGCTTGCCGTCGGTGTCGGCCTGAGCCAGCCGCAGCTCCAGGGTGGTTCCCCGGGTCAGGCCGCGCAGCTGAACCTGCGACAGGGCGGTGCCCTCTGGCAGCGTCATCAAGAGACCAATTCCGGGCTTCGTGGTGCCAGGCTCGCCGCCCAGCTGCACGGATGCAGGGTTGGACTGCCAGAACGTCTCCGGGTCGCCATCGGTGATCAGGCGTGCCAGATCCGGGCGGTCCAGTGGCCAGTTCACGTCGGCGGGCAGCCACTCGAGGGGACGGCTCAGAGGAACCTCCGCCGGGTCCACCCCACGGACTGCCTGCGCACCCTGGCGCAACGAGTCGGTGGACAGCGGCGAATCCTTCCGGTCGCCGCCGACCACACTGACCACCGCCGCAACCAGCGCGGCGATAACCAGCACGGAGACGAACGCGATGGCGGCAGCGGCTGCCATGCCCACTGGGCGGTTGCCGCGGGCACCGAAGCCGGACCGTGCACTCGGATCCGGAGTTGCATCCTCCTGGACAGCCAGCCCGCCAGCCTGCAGCTCTCGCAGGTCCTTCGCTACCTTGCGCAGGTCCTCCGGACCCACCTTCTCGCCGTCGAGCTCGTAGATCTTCTTGTAGGTGCGGGTGAGGTTCTCCGGCACCTCCTCGTAGGGAACGTGCTCCAGCAGCAGGCGCAGCGCCACGGCCACGCCGTGTGCATCCTGCGCCGTGTCATCGTTCGGCAGTACACCCGGGAAGGCCAGCACGGCCGCGCCATCGGTGCCGATGCGCACGCGGTCGCGGTGATCCAAGCCCAGCGAGGTGCCGCTGTCCTCGGCTTGCGCGGCAGCGTCGGCCAGGGAGGACACGGCGAAGGCAGCCGCCAGCGGCTCCGGCTGGCTCTCCGCCACGGTGGTCAGCGGGGAACCCTGCACCCAGCGGGACACGATGACCACCAGGTTGCCGTAGTCGATCACGCGGTTGACCTGCGCCATACCCGGCACGTCGAATTGCTTCAGCTTCGCGGAGAGGCGCAGCATCTCGTCCTTCGCGCGCGCCACCTCCACGCCGTTGACGGGCACGGATCCTCCAGGGTCGACCTGCGAGCGGGCATAGGCCACCGGATCCATGATGGTCAGAGCCACGATGTCGCCAGTAGCCAGCTCGCGGCCCTGCCAGAAGCGGGCGGCAGACCAACCGCCGTGGTCGGCAAGCAGGCGGTAGCGGCCCTCCAGCAGTGGAGCGCCCGGAACCAGGCGCGGACCGCGCACCCGGCCCGCCGCCAGTGGCGGCAGCGCCACGCCGGCCATCATGTGGTCCAGAGCAATGGCCTCCCGGGCGGCCAGCTCCTGGGCCGACAGGCGACGGGACTGGTCCTCTTCGATGGGTTGCTCGTCGCTGGGAAGTGGGCGTCGAGAAGGAAGAACCCGCGACATACCCGGGATGCGCGACAGGGCGCGCACCAGAGTCTGGATCTCCGGCAGCGGGGCGCGCACCAGGATCAGCCCGGTAACGCCCAGGAACAGCACGCCGGCGATGAGCAGGCGGATGATGAACCAGGGGTTGGCGAGCGTCGGGAAGGCGAAGTGCGTCAGCAGCACATCCACGCGCCACGCGACTAGCGCACCGATCAGAGAGGATCCCAATGCCCACAGAACCGTCATCGTCACCTTGCGGAACTGCAAGTCCCCCAGCGAACGCCGCAGCAAGCGGTCACCAATGATTGCACCGGCCATAAAGCCCAGACCGTTGGCCGCACCCAGCAGCACCACAACCAGGCGCGGCTCGGTGGCGATCTGCGGGGCGATGTAGGCAAAGGTCAACTTTGTCGCGGTGATACCCGCGATGATGAAGGTGGGGGTCCAGACCTCCTCGCGGGCGTAGAACACGCGGAGGTGCAGCAGCACCAGGGCGTAGGGGATCAGGGTGAACGCGGAGAAGCTGATGGTCCAGCCCAGCACGTTCGCGTCCTCCAGGGAGAACTCCTTGTAGGCGAACAGCGCGGCGGAGATCAGGGTGCCGAAGCAAGTGAAGAACACGATGATCGGCACCATCGCCAGCATCGTCAGCTTCGAGGCGACGGTCAGGTCGCGTACCACGGCCTTGTCGTCACCCTCCGCGGCGTTGCGGGATAGGCGGGGCATGACGGCCGTCAGCAACGTCACGCCGATCACGCCATAGGGCATCTGCAGCAGCTGCCACGCCTGCATGTAGATCGTCGGCGCGACCTCCCACGTGTCGGAGGCGATGCGGTTATTCAGCAGCCAGCCGACCTGAGAGATGGCCACGTACACCACGATGGCAATGGCCATCCCGCCGAAGGACTTCAGTCGCTCGTCGATGCCCCACAGCGGGCGCAGGTTAATGCCGGCCTTGCGCAGGAAGGGCACCATGATCAGCGCCTGCATCACCACGCCCGCGGTAGTGCCCAGACCCAGCAGCAGCACGTGCGGGTCGGTAATGGTCACGTTGTCCGCGGGCTGCAGCTTCGTATCCCGCGGCAGGAACATGTACAGCCCCAGGACGGCGAGCGTGACCACGTTGTTGGCCACGGGCGCCCACGCGCCGGGCTTGAATACTCCCTTGGTGTTCAGGATCGCCATGAACACGGCAAACATGGCGTAGAACATGATCTGCGGCAGCACCAGGTAGGCGAACGCCGTGGACATGCCGATGTTCACGTGGCCTTCGGAATCCAGACTCATGCGCACCAGCAGCGGCGCGCACGCCACGGAGACCAGGGTGATCACCAGGGTCAGCGAGAACGTGAGCGTCAAGAGTCTTCGTATGAAAGCCTCGCCGCGGTCCGCGTCTTCCTTCTCGGCGCGCACCAGCACGGGCACGACAAGGGAGGTCAGCACGGCGCCGAGCACCAGTTCGGTCACCAGGTTCGGCAGCGTGTTGGCAGTGTTGAACGCACTGGCCACCGCGCCGCCCAGCGCGGAGGCGATAAACACCGTGCGCAGGAAGCCCGTGATGCGGCTGATCAGGGTGGCGATAGCCATGGAGCCGCCGGCACGGACGATCTGCTCGTCGCTCTGCTTTTGGCTCTGGCCGTCTGTGTTGTCGCCGCCGCTGTTGCCGTTGCTGCCACTGCCGCCAGTGCCGCCGTTGCCGGTCGGCTCCTCGGCTGCGGTCGCAGTGGCGGCGCTCGCGCTGGCTGCGGTCGCGGTGCCCGCGGTTGCCGCCGTGGCTGCCGCGCCCTGAGCCGCGGTCGTGCCGTCGCCGTTGTGGGCACCGCCGGACTGGCCATCACTGCGCTGGCCACCGACGCTCTGGTCTTGGCCGCTCTGGGAGGTCGGGGCTACCTCTGTAGGGCTTTGTGACGCCCCGTCTCCACCCGTCGGCGCTCCAGCCTTCGCGCAGTCTTTCTTCGGCGCCAGCGCCGGCGGCTGGGTCGCACGGAAACGTCCGCGCTGTCCGGCCGAGGGCCTAGCCGGTTGGTCATCCCTCTCTTGCTCAGAAGTCACTACTCCATCTTTATGCAACAACCGTGCATTCCCTAACGGAGTTCTGGGCGTGTCTAGTTTTGATCGCCTTCCTGCGGTCGCGGGGCAGGCCGAAGAGCAGTGGCCGTTTTGCGCTTAGAAGCGCGCCCACTCCGGCGGTCCCACAGCATCTTGCCGGCCGCGCCGATGCCCAGCAGAAGCCCGGCAATGATGGTCACCCCGCGGGAGGACAGCCCCGGCACGGACTGCACGCGCAGCTCCACCGGATCCGAAATGCGGGTTCCGTCTTCCAGATCCCCCTTGCCTTCCTGGCTGTTGGTCGCCAGCCACAAAGATAGGTTGACCTGCTCGGACGTGTCCGCGATATCGGTGGTTAGTGACCAGGTGATGGAGCCCTTCGCCGGGATCGTCGGCGAGGCCGTGGAATCCACGTGGACGGTGACATCCGTGTCGGCGTCAGAAGAATAACCAACCTTGGCCGTCACCGGCAGGGGCAGTCCATTGCGCGCAACAATCAGCAACGGCGAGGAATCCGACGTGCGGGTAAAGACGTTGCCCGGCGGCAGCAGACTGATGGAGCGGCGCAGCTGCGAGGTGACCTGCCCCACGCGGGCGAGGTTGGTGCCGAGTTGCTCACGCAGGACGTCCACGTGGCCGCGCTCGCGCTTGCGGTAGGTGGAAAGGCCGCGCAGGAGGTCGGAGAACAGGGGGCTGGTGAAGCCCTCGCGGGTCAGCGCAATGGCGGAGTCATTTTGCATGAACAAGGTAAGTTCCCGCAGCTTGCGGGCGGTATCCGCCACTGTTCCGAGGTAAGGTGCGGAATACGCGCCGGGGTCGGTGTAGGGCACCGTGGTGCTTCCCGAGCCCACATCCGCCAGGTCGATGCCGCGGGGCTGCACGGCCTCCGGCAGCGGGGCGGGCGTGGCCGAGTGATCGTCCAGGTGCTGGCTGATGGTTTGCAGGAAGCTGCTGGCCTGGGCCTTGTTCACGGACCATGCGGCGGGTAGCACGGCGAGGGTCGGGCGGCCGGAGTCGAGCTCCAGGTTCAGCACCGCTTGCGCGCTGGCCAGGCGGGCGCCGGAGCTATCGTCGGCGAGGTTAAAGCGCAGGTCAGGGTTGGAATAAGCGGCGATCTCCGGGTGCTCGCCGGTGGCCTTGAGCACCGTGCCGAGGTCCGCGGAGTACGTCAGCGCGGTGGCGGTGGTCTGCGCTGCGCCGGGGAGGTTCACCAGACGCTGGTTCCATGCCTCGTCGGTGGGGTTGGGCGCGCCGGAGTCTGGATCGTCCTCGTCGACGCCTGTGCCGTCTGGGTCTGTCGCCGGGGACGGCGCCGCCGCCGGCTGCTCGATGTTGACCGTATTCTCCGCCACCAGCGCGGTGACGTGCCCGGCCTGCGGTATTGCCGGCTTGCCCTGCACGGACTGCTCAAACCGACGCGACTGGTCGGCCTCGATCGGCTCCACACCCTCCGGAGTCTTGCTGATCCCTGCCGCCAGAACCTGCTGTGCTTCCGGGGCGACGTAGCCGGCGTCCGGGATCACCACGTTCTGCGTCGGCACCACGCCCAGGATCCGCTGAATCACCCCGGCGCCCGTGCCCAGCGCGCGCACGCGCAGCCAGTCGGAATCCACCTGCGAAAGCCCATTGATGTCCGCCCCGGCGTACGGCAACGCCACCGAGCAGTTGCTCTGCACGACTTCCCGCAGGTCAGCGATCCACTTCTTCGCATCCGCATTACCGGGCATGTGCTGGGCGTCCACCTCCTCGCCGCCCAGGATCTCGTCCCAGGAGTCGCGTAGCCGCTGCGGTTCCTCCACCGGGTCAGGAGTGCGCTCACCCACAAAATATCCCTCAGCCAGGCGGTTTACTGTATCTAGCAGCTCCGGGTCGATGGCGATGCACGTCGCCTGCTTCAGCTTGGACGACTTCGCCTCGCGGTACGCATCCAGCAGCCCCCGCAGCCTGCCGCCCTCACCGACCTCGGCCGCCAGCACGTCCTTCGTCACAAACGCGGGCCGCCGCTTCGGCGCATCGCCCGTCTGTCCCGCTGCCATGTACGTAGGCCCCGCCAGCGGATACACGACCGTCACCGGGGTGCTGGGTTGTTCTTCCTTTCTTGTGGACGCCCTCACGCTCAGCGTGGTTCGCGCCACCGCCAGGTACTGCGTACCTCCCTGCTCCGGGCTCTCCGGGTTCGTCTCTTGGCCGCTCAGGCTAAACAACAGGGGATAAGCGCCGGGTTCCTCAAAAGCATGAGGCGGCAGGTCCAGCGGTTGGGGCGAGGGGGCGTCCCGAGAAGAATCGATGGAAGCACCGGCCGCAGGAACGGTGACCGTGACCTCGCGCGTCTCGCCGGGGCTGAGCGTGCCGTCGAGCTGCAGAGGCTGGCTGCTGAGGGAGTATTCGCCCTGGTTGGCAAGCTGCGCGACGCGCACTTCCGCGGCAGTGGCGGCCGAGCGATAGAACAAGGTGAGCGAAAGATTGTTCAGCGCGTGGGAGCGGTCGTTGCGGATGCGGAGGGTATAAGTCTGGCCAGCGGCAGCGTGGACACTCGAGCTGGTGCCAATGCCGATGATCTCCAGGTCCACGTCCTGCTGCGGATCCGTCGCGCGGGCCAGCGGGTTGGCCCAGGTGGAATCTTCGTGAACCGCGGGGTCGGTGGGGTCCGGGGCCCGCCCCTGGGCTGAGTATTGAGTGGTGGAGGCCGAGGGGGCGTCATTAATAGGGGCAGCGACGGCCGGGGCCACAGGCAGGGCAAACAGGCCACAGAGCGCGACAGAAACACCAAACGCCGTGCAGGCGTGGGGGAATCTAGACATTGCGCTCACCTTTGTGCACGATTACACGCTTACCAAAGCAATCGGTAGCAATTGTTAGCAATTGGTAGCTAGTGATTAGTAGTAGTTAGTCGCTATTAGTTCTAACAGCATCGGCTGGCAATCCGTTAGCGCTCCTTAGCGTGGCGTGGCACGGCCAGCCTCGGCCTCGGCGCGGGCGAGATCGGCGAGGTTATCGAAGGCTTGGCGGGCAAGGCGCCGCTCGTCGGCATAGGCCAGGTGCTCGATCAGGCGGTTGACGGGCAGCCAGCGGACTTCGGTGACCTCCGGATCCTCGTCGTTCAGGTCCCCATCGACATAGCGAAGCAGGTGGTGGTGGACGGTTTTGTGGATGCGGATGCCCTCGGAGACGAACCAGTAGTCGATGGTGCCGAGGTCGGCGATGACCTCCCCGGCCACGCCTGTTTCCTCCCACACCTCGCGCTCGGCGGTGGCGTGCTGGGATTCATCCGGTTCGATGTGCCCCTTCGGCATGGACCACAGCAGCCTGCCGCGGCGATCCAGGCGGCCGATGAGGGCCACGTAGATTGCGGAGAAGTCGACTTCGCCATTTGGCTGCACGGCTTCCGCCAGGCCGGAAAGAACCAGGCCGCCCGCGGAGGTCTCCACGGAGGTCGGCAGGCTGGAGTGCTCGTCGAAAGAACGCGGGCGCGAGTTATTGCGGTTGCGCTGGCGGTTGCGGTTGTTGGAGTTGGAGCTGGCGCCCTTCCTGCGGTGGGATTGGTTCCTGTTGCTCTTGCGTTTGCCTTGGTTGGAGCTATTCTGGGAGTTCTGGCCGTGTTGGCCGTTGCTCTGTTGGCTGCGCTGGCCGGACTGGGAGCCTTGCTGCTGGGAGTTTTGGCCGCGCTGGCTGTTGCCAGAGCGGTGCCTTCTTCTTGAACGGCGGCGCCGGCGGCGGGGCGTGCCGTTTCCGGTGCTGTCGTTTCCACTCATTCTGATAACGATAGCCGGTTATCTGTGCAATGTGGAACTGAATGGAAGCGAGTGGAGGCGAAATTGTAACTGAATTTGTAACTAGTTGCGGGTGGTGCGCGGGTTGGCGCGTGGGATGGGCTGCGGGCGGTGCGTGGGCGGTGTGCGGGTATTGGTGGTGCGCGTGTGCAGGCTTCTGGGGTTCCGGCAGGCCGTAAGCCGGTGAATGTCGTTAGAACGGGAATACGTTATTGAAAGCGAGCGTCGATTATGCAAAGTGCCTGGTCAGAGGATTGCGGATTTTCTGGGCGTTAGCTTCTGCTCGGCGTATTCCCGTTCTAACGACATTCACCGCCCATCTAGGGAGATTTTGAGGGTGACTTGGCGCCTGTGCGCGGGGTTGGGGAGGATTTGAGGGGGACTTGGCGCCTGTGCGGGAGGTTTGGGAGGTTATGAGGGGGCCGTTGGCCGGTCCGAGGGGGCTAGTAGAATCTGGCAACGTGACGAAACCCGCCCACTCCCCCGCAAACTCGGCCGCTGCGCCGGAAAAGCCGCGCACCATTGAAGGCATGCTGCAGGAGGTCTTTACCTCCCTGCGCGCGCTTGACCGCGACCTCTTGCCGCTTACCCAGGCCTTCCAAGACGCTGGCCACAGCCTCTACCTCGTCGGCGGGTCGGTGCGGGATGCCCTGTTGGGGCGCCTCTCCCACGACCTGGACTTCACTACGGACGCCCGGCCGCAGGCCATCGTCGACATTGTCACGCCTCTGGCAGAGACAGTGTGGGACACAGGCATTGAATACGGTACTGTATCAGCGCTGGTCAAGGGCCAGATCCTGGAGATCACTACCTTCCGCGCCGACCAATACGACGGCCAGTCCCGCAACCCCGAGGTCTCCTTCGGCGACAGCCTCGACGGAGACCTAATCCGCCGCGATTTCCGCGCTAATGCCATCGCACTGGAACTCTCCCCCGACGGAAACCACCAGCTCCGCGACCCCTTGAACGGCCTCGAAGACCTCCAGGCCGGAGTGCTAGACACCCCGGATAGCCCGGAGATCAGCTTCAACGACGATCCGCTGCGCATGCTCCGCGCTTGCCGATTCGTCTCGCAGCTGGAATTCGGCGTCACAAAGAGAGTCAAGGAAGCAATGGCGGCGATGAGCGAGCAGATCAGCCGCATCACCGTCGAGCGCGTGGCTGTTGAACTGAACAAGCTGATGCTTGGCGCGGCGCCATGGGTGGGGCTGGACCTGATGGTTGAGACCGGCCTGGCTGACCACGTGCTGCCGGAGCTGCCGGCTCTGAAGCTCACGCAAGACGAGCATCGTCAGCACAAGGACGTGTACTGGCACTCGCTGAAGGTGCTTCGCAACGCCGTGAACCTGGAGGCCGAGCGCGGGCTGGAGCCCTCGCTGGAACTGCGCATGGCCGCGCTGTTGCACGACATCGGCAAGCCCGACACCAGGGCGTTTACTGAATCCGGCGCGGTGACTTTCCACCAGCACGAGGTTGTCGGTGCGCGCATCACCCGCCGTCGCCTGCGCAAGCTCAAGTACTCCAAGCAGCACGTCCAGGACATCGGCCGGCTGGTGTTTCTGCACATGCGCTTCCACGGTTACGCGGACACGCAGGGCAAGGGGCAGAACCAGGACGCTCGCCGTGGCGCAGGGGAAAAGGACAACAACGAATCCACTTGGACCGACTCCGCCGTACGCCGTTATGTCAACGACGCCGGCGAGCTGCTGCCACTGCTGCACCTGCTGGTGCGTGCAGACTGCACCACCCGCAACCAGCGAAAGGCCCAGAGGCTGCAGCGCACCTACGACAATTTGGAAAAGCGCATCGAGCAGCTGCAGGAGCAGGAGGACCTCGCTGCCGTCCGCCCCGACCTGGACGGCAACGAGATCATGCAGATCCTGGACCTCAAGCCCGGCCCCGATGTGGGCAAGGCTTGGGCGTACTTGAAGGAGCTGCGGCTGGATCGCGGGCCGATGGAGCGCGAGGACGCCATCGCCGCGCTGAAACAATGGTGGGACGAACAGAAAGGTGGGGCGCAAAAGTGAGCGCTGACCAGCAGCCGAACGGCATGAACGACCAGTTCAACGTGCAGCCCGGCGACGTGATCTTCCAGGCGCCAGCCGCGGTCGTGGACCCGGATGGCTACCTCGACACAGCGGACATCGACCCTGTGCACCTGGAGGCGTTCGTGGATGCCTTCGGCACCTCGCCCGGCGTGCTTGCCGTGCCGGGGCTGCCCGGGGCAGACGCGCTACTGGTGCTGGAAGTGCAGGAGAATCTGGAGGCCGGTGATAGCCCGGAGGCCAGCGGCGCCACCATCGTGGCTGTCCGCCTGGGGCTCATGAGCAGCGAAGCCGTCGCCAACCACCTGCCCGCGCTGGCGGACAAGCTCACCAAGCCGAAGGTCTTCTTCATCGGTGGCGACAACGAACCCGTCGTGCTCGCCGTCGGATTATTAGACACTGACCGTTTGGAGCTGGACGCCACCAACCTACCTACCCCGAGTAGCCCTGAAGCCCCCGCCCCCACCCGCTTCGGCGCGCGCGGACAGTTCATGCTGATCAGCACCGCCGAAGAGGCACCCAGTGTGGACGAGCAGGTAGCGCAGGTTGTCGGCCACGTGGACCCCTCCATGCTGTGCGGCCTACGCCTCTTCCACAGCTACGTCCTCCTGCGTGCCACTGACGTGCGTGGCTGGCTGGATTCCGGGATCGCTGACCTCCAAGCCGCAACCGCAGAAGATGTGTTCACGGATCGACCGGCGGAGACGTGGCGTCAGATTATGAAGAACAGCCCGTTCCCCAAAAACCTGTTCGCAACCTGGGCAAGCCACCCGGAGCGCAACTAGATGGCCCCGAACACCACACGTCACGCCAGAAACGATCAATGGCGCGCCGGGATCGCCGACGCCTGGCCCGTGGCCTTGGGCATGGTACCGCTGGGCCTAGCCTTCGGCCTGTTGATCACCCAGGTCGGCTTCGCGTGGTGGTGGGCGCCGATTTTCTCTTTCGTCATCTACGCGGGCTCCATGGAGTTCCTGGCGGTGTCGCTGGTCACGGGTGGTGTGGGGCCGCTCAGCGCGGCGCTGTACGGATTCCTGGTGAACTTCCGCCACGCGTTCTACGCCCTGAACTATCCCATCGCCCAGGTGCGCGGTTGGCTGGCCAAGGCCTATGGCATCTATGCGCTGACGGATGAAACGTATGCGATTCTCGCCGCCCGGCGCGACGCAAAGTGGTCGACCGCCCGCGTGATGGCGGTGCAGATTCTGCTTCAGATCGGCTGGGTCGGCGGTGGCTTGCTAGGAGCGCTGTTCGGCAGTGCTTTGCCCTTCGAGATCCAGGGCATGGAGTTTGCGCTGATCGCCCTGTTCACAGTGTTGGCGATCGAGGCCTTCGTGAGCTACAAGGACCTTTCCCTGCCGATTGTGGCGGCGCTGTGTGGGGCCGTGGGCCTGCTGGTCTCGCCGGACAACATGCTGATGATCGGCATGAGCCTGTACTTCGTGAGCCTCATCGTGCGCTTCTTGTGCCCGCCGCTGGACCGCGCGCTACGGCTGAAGGTCGGCGCGGAAAACGCTGCCTCCCGGAAGGTGGAGTAGTTGACCGCCACTACTGGCGCGCTTGCCGCGCCCGCCGTACACCTGCAGGCCGCCGCGGGCCTTCCAGAGGGAGTGGAGCTCGGCCCTACCTTGGCGATCCTCGGCTCGGTTTTCCTGGTTACTCTCGGCCTGCGCGGCCTGCCTTTCGCCGCCCTGCGTTTCTTTCGGGAGTCCGACCTTGTTGCCTGGCTGGGCCTGGCCATGCCCGTTGGCGTGATGACCCTCTTGGTTGTCTACACCGTCTCCGGCCAGGCGGATGCGCCTGGCGGTCTCGCGGCGGTCGGCATCGCTTTGGTCTTCACCGTTGCCCTGCATCTATGGCGCCGTTCGGCCACGTTGTCGATCCTGTTGGGCACGGTGCTGTATCTGGTTCTGGTGAACCTTGTTTTTTGACGCCCCCTCCCCCGCCACACCTAGTCCCAGCACCGTAGAATGGCGCCCATGCCGACCCCAGATTTTATCGTTGAACTGCGCAAGAAGATTGGCCACGACGAGCTATGGTTGCCGGGCGTGACGGCCATTGTCATCCGGGACGTTCCGGAGGACGCGCCTATCTGGGCCGTGCCGGAGGTGCTGTTGGTCAAGCGGGCCGACGATGGTCAGTGGACTCCCGTGACGGGAATTGTGGACCCGCGGGAAGAACCTCACCTGGCGGCAATCCGCGAGGTGCGGGAGGAAACCGGCCTGCACGTGCAGGTGGACGCGCTGCTGGGTGTAGGCCAGGTCGGCCCGGTGGAGTACCCGAATGGAGACGTCACCAGCTACGTGGACACCACCGTCCGCTGCACAGTGATCCCCGACCCCGAGACCGGCGAGTTCAACGACGAGCCGGTGATTGGCGATGACGAGTCGACGCAGGTGGGCTGGTATTCGATTTCGCAGATGCCGCCGATGCAGCCACGCTTCCGCTTGGTGATCGCTGACGCGGTGGCGCATATGAAGCATCCGGCGGGTTTCCGTCCGCGTATGGGTTACGTGAAGCGGTTGCAGAAACCGGAATAGTGCGGCAAGTGCGCGGCAGGCTCCGTGCCCGCGTCAGCCCGAGCTTTTACCAGGTGTGCGCGCCCGTGGTCTTCCCGCCCTCGGGGAAGCGCGCGGCGTAGGAGCTGGCGCGCATGGAGCAGATCACCAGTTGCACCTGGTGGAAGATCATCAGCGGCAGGATCATCATGCCGAGGCTCGCCCCGCCGAACATCACTGCCGCCATCGGCAGACCCGAGGCCAGGGACTTCTTAGTGCCCGCGAACTGGATGGCCACTTGGTCCGCATAGTCGAAGCCCAGCTTTCGCGAGGTCAAGCTGGTAACGCCCAGCATCACATGCACCAGCGCGATGGAGCCCAGCACCAGGCCTAGTACCGTCAGCCAATTGACGGAACTCCACACGCCGGAGACGATGCCCTCCGAGAAGCTGACGTACACCACCAGGCCGATGGAGATCTGGTCCACCTTTTTCGTGGCCTTGGAGGCCGCGAATTTATACACCCACCTGCGCAGCAGCTGGCCGATGGCGAATGGAAGCAGTAGCTGGACTCCGATGTCGAGGAACGTGGTGGCGTCAATATGAAAGCCTTCCGAAGAAGACATCAGCAACAGCACCAGCAATGGTGTGAAAAGCACTCCCAGAAGGCTAGAGACGCTGGCAGCGACGATCGAGGCGGCTACGTTGCCGCGCGCGATGCTGGTGAATGCGACGGAGGATTGAACCGTTGAAGGCACGAGGGTGCAGAAGAGAATGCCCAGGTAGAGCTCGTTTCCGATGGCCGCCTTCAGCGGCATCATCGCCACGCCGATCAGTGGGAAGACCACAAAGGTGAACACCATGATCAGCAGGTGCAGCCGCCAGTGCATGAGGCCTTTCAGGGCCTCTTGCGGCGATAGGCGCGCGCCGTAGAGGAAAAACAGGAACGCAATGGCGACCTTCGTGATGATGTTGGCGACATCCGCCGCCTCGCCGCGCACGGGCACAATGATCGCCGCGACGACTGCGATGACGATCAGGACAATGAGGAAGTCCGGCCGGTAATTAATGATGCGATGCCATAGCGACTGTTTTGCTGCCATGGGCTTTTATTCTATTGACGCCCCGCCCCCGCGACCCCTAACCGTCCAGAACGGATCAAGCGAGGGTGGGTTGGGCGCCTGCGTGAACTAGACGATGGCGCGGTCGAGCTCCGCGACGGTCTGCTTCGGGATCAGCGTCGCCACGGCCGCGGCAATGCCGAGGATCACCGCTGCGACGATGAACGCGGTGACGTAACCGGCGGCAGAATCCGAGCCCTGCGGGGAGCCTGCGACCTGGAAGACCGGCAGCACGGCGAAGGACACGCCTGCGCCCAGGTTGAAGGCGGCGGAGTTCATGCCGGGCAGGAAGCCCTCGTTATCCTTCGGGGAGTTCACCACGCCCAGGTTGTTGATGACGATGTTGCCGATACCCGCGTAGGTGACGCCCAATAGGATCACGGTGATGATCAGCACCGGCAGGGAGTGCACGCCGACGAAGGCCAAGGCCAGCATGAGAGCCGCGCTGGCGATGTTGGCGATGATGATCAGCCGTCCGTAGCCCACCTTCGGTGCCCAGCGGCCGGCGAAGGGGCCGACGGCCCAGCCGATGAGGGCGTAGGGGGTCAGCAGCCACAGGGAGGCCTTGTCGGCCTCCAGGCCGAAGCCTGCATCCGGGTTCTGAGCCAGGGAGATAGCCAGGCCGTTGACTGCTGCGAACACGCCGGTCATGGTCAGAACCGTGGTGGCCAGCAGTGCCCAGGTGTGGCGGCGGGCCAGGTACATCGGAGCGACCAGTGGCTGATCGTGGCGGTTTTCGTACTTCCAGAAGGCCAGGAAGACGATCGCGCCAACGATGAACATGGCGATGACGTACAGCCAGTTTGCTTCGCCGGCCTTGCCTGCCTCGTTGACGCCCAACGTGATGCAGAGTACCGATACCACCAGCAGGGCAGCACCAGCCCAGTCCATTTTCACATTGTCCGACGGCTTGGACTCCGGCGCGCCGAAAGCAATGACCAGGGTGGCGATGGTGCCGATGATGGCGATGAGCCAGAAGACGGAGCGGAAGCCCCAGTGCTCCGCCATCCAGCCGGCTAGGATCACGTCGATACCGGCGACGCCGCCGTTGATGGCTGCGAGCAGTCCCATGAGGGTGCCCAGTCGGACCTCCTCCTTGACCTGGCTGCGCAGGATGATCAGAGTCATGGGGATTGTGGGGCCGGCGATGCCCTGCATCGCGCGGGCGACCATTAGTACGCCAATGTTGGGCGCCAGCGCGGCGATGAGTCCGCCGAGGGACATCACACCCAGCATGATGACAAGGATCTTCCGGCGGCCAACAATGTCCGACAGGCGTGGCAGGAATAGGCCGCACATGGCGCCACCTGTGAAGAAGGCAGTCTGGGTGAGCCCCGTGGCGGCCTCGTCAGTATTCAGCTCGCGGGCCATGGTGGCTAGCACCGGAGAGAGCATCGAGGCGTTGAGCTGGAATGCTACTGCCGCGGTGATCAGCACGGTCATGAGTAGGCCGATACCGCCGGGGCGGGAGTCGACTGGATCCGGTGAGGCTGCCGCAGCTGCGGCTGTGGTTCCGTCGGCCTCGCCACCGGGCTTTCCGGATGGTGCGTTGTCGGCGTGCGGATTGGTGGAGTTCATGGGTGGCTCCCGTGTGTTATGTCAAAACTTCAGCAGAACATTTGGTTAGCACTCTAATACATCAATAGGTTTCCGATAAGGCCTAAAGATTGAGTTATCAATCATCGGGTAGCAATCCTGGCTGAAATGAACGCAAGGTTAACAAATTCCGGCGCGAGCATGAATCTTTTACGCTAAATTGACGCGGGGGTGTTTGTTCAATGCGATAGGGTTTGGAGTGTGGCGTTAAGAAAATCGCTTGTACCAGCTAAAACGCCGACGGAGAAGAAAATTCAAGGATAGAGCGGGGCTAAATTCTGCAATGTTGTTCAGCAATAGGGGGCGGAGTAGCTTAATTTCCTGTCGGAACTCCACAGGAGCCACTCGAGTGTTTGGCTACTGGCCTATTCCGAATTCACCGCCAGTAATAGAAATTACTTAATGTAAGGGGTCACAGTTGTGACAACGACACTCATCATCATGGTCATTGTGGTGCTCACCGCACTGGCCTTCGACTTCACCAACGGTTTCCACGACACGGCCAACGCGATGGCAACCTCCATCGCTACCGGTGCGCTGAAGCCGTTCACGGCAGTCGCCATCTCTGCTGCTCTGAACCTGGTCGGCGCATTCCTGTCCGTCAACGTGGCCGCAACGGTCGCGAAGGGCATCGTCAACCTCGATTCCTATGATCTAGCCAGCGGCAGTGACGGCGATGCCTTGCTGCTTGTCGTATTCACCGGCCTGATCGGTGGTATCTTCTGGAACCTGTTCACTTGGCTGTTGGGACTGCCCTCCAGCTCCTCCCACGCGCTGTTCGGCGGCCTGATCGGTGCAGCCTTTGCTGCCCTGGGTACCGGCGGTGTTGCCTGGAGTTCCATCATGGGCAAGATCATTGTCCCGGCAGTGGCCTCCCCATTCATCGCGGCAATGGTCTCCGCGGTCGGTACGTTCATGATCTATTGGGTGACCAACACCATCCCGCACAAGGTGAAGAACGAACACTTCCGCCACGGCCAGATTGTCACCGCCTGCCTGGTTTCCCTGGCACACGGCGCCGGTGACGCGCAGAAGACCATGGGCGTGATCTTCTTGGCTCTTGTGGCGGCTGGTTCCGCAGACGAGGCAGCCCGAATCCCGACCTGGGTCATCATCGCCTGTGCAGTGGCCATCGCGGCAGGCACCCTGTCCGGCGGCTGGCGCGTGATCCGCACCCTGGGCAAGGGCCTGGTGGAGATCGAGTCCCCGCAGGGTATGGCCGCAGAGTCTAGCTCCGCTGCCATTATCTTGACCTCCGCCGCCGGCGGTATGGCACTGTCCACCACCCACGTCTCCACGGGCTCCATCCTGGGTACCGGTCTGGGGCGTAAGGGTGCTGAAGTTCGCTGGGGTGTGGCAATGCGCATGGTTGCCGCATGGCTGATTACCCTGCCGTGTGCCGCCGTGGTTGGCTTTGTTTCCTGGTGGATCGCCACCGGTGTGTCCAAGATGACCAACACCATGGGCGGCGTGATCGTCGACTTCATCCTGCTGATCGCCATGACCGTCGTGATTGTTGTCCGCGCTCGCATGAATCCGGTCGATGCGAACAACGTCAATGACGACTGGGATCCGAACTCCGAGTCCGTCGACTCTTCCATCAAGACTGGTACCACCGCTGCCGCCGCGCAGACCACTGACCGCGACCCCACCACCGAGCACGACCCGGAGATGGTTGGCGCTGGCTACCCCACCCCTTCCGATACTGTCGCCGAGGTCGTCGCGGATCCGAAACACCCCGGTCTAGGCAGCACAGGCAACGCAGGTAACGCAGGCAAGTAAGCCTCGCGCAGCTTCGCCACTAACAAACATAGAAAGCGTGAAGAACAATGACTGTTGCTGAAATCTTCGAGGCCATCATCCGAGTAGCTGGCTTGGCGCTGCTGTTCGGTGCCGGTATCCCGATCCTCTTTTCCTTGGGCATGCGCTGCATGACCGGTGACCCAATTCGCGACGACAACGGCGTGATTGTTGGGGATACCGAAGCTTCTACCCAGATGAAAGTTCTGGGATGGACCGTCTACGCGGTGCTGGCGTTCGTGATCGTCCTGGCCATCGTGTGGGTCGCGAAAGACTCGCTGAACCACTATTTCGGTTGGAATCTGTTCCCGGGAATGGGCGGCCACCACTAGGCTGCATGTAGCTTTAGGCTCGCAGCTACAAACTCTGGGCTAGCGAGGTGACTTGGGTCACTTTGCTGGCCTTTTGAGGTTTTTTAGACAAAAAGGTGGATTCTCGGAAATTTGTTGGTAGATTCAATCGTTGCAACCATTGCGGTATCTGTATGGAGTGCCGCAGAGCGAAGGCACCATTCAACTTGAAAGCGAAGAGGTGAGCCCAATGATGACCTTCAACGAGATCTTGAGCAAGGTTTCTACAGTATTCACGAGCTCCACCGGGACCGGCCTTGAAGTGCTGGATAGCACCCCGGCCGTGGAGCGCGTTGCTATGGAGCTGTTCACCCAGAACCTAATCCCGGCAACGACGAGCGACATTGCCGCCGCGCACCGTACGGTTTTGGGTAGTGACGCCACCGTGGAGGACGTCCTAGACGTCGAGAACTACCTACTAGGCTTTGGCTGGCTGCGCTAGCCAAGTCGGCTGGTCGGCTGCGCAGGCCGCTTAACCCCTTTAGAGGCCCTTATTTAAAACCCCGTATTCCCAATCCGCTGCAGCGCTTCGACCAGCAGGCTCCAGAAGCGCTCTGCGTCGACGTCCACAGCCACGCGGGTGCGCAGGGTAGCGCCCGCTGCGGCGGCGGAGGCGGTGGCGTCAAAATCAGAATCATCCGCCGTACCCAGGGCCGTCGGATCTTGCCCGCCACCCTGGCTTCCCCAGGTGCGCCGCAGATCTACGACGGTCGCCCCGCGCGTCAGCTCCCCCTTGGTCTCCACGTCGATGGGCGCCAGGATTGTGCGCACGACCTGCGGGTCTGCCACGGCTGCGACGGCCAGCGGGTCGTGCATCGGTGGGCCGGGGTAGTGGCGCTCCTTCATGTACGCACCGCCGAAGAACTCCACAAGCTCCGCGATGAACTTCGCCACGTCCGTGTCGACCTCTGCCAGCTGCGCCATCCGCTGCGGCGTGGCCAGCACCTTGTGTGTGACGTCCAACCCGACCATCGTCACCGGCCAACCCGCGCCGAACACGATCTTCGCGGCCTCCGGGTCGGCCAGGATGTTGAACTCGGCGCTCGGGGTCATGTTGCCCGCGTGGTGCGCACCACCCATCAGGGTGACGCCGCCGACGCGCTTCACCAGCTCGGGATACATACGGGCGAACAGGGCGATGTTGGTCAGCGCCCCCGTGGGGACGAGGGTCACACTACCCGGCTCGTTGTCGCGGATGAGGTCCGCAATGAGGTTCACCGCATGGCGTGAATCCAGCTCGGCTCCGGCGGCAGGCAACTGAGGGCCGTCCAGGCCGCTGTCTCCGTGAATTTCCTCCGGAATGATTTGCGGCGCTACTAGCGGGCGGTCCGCTCCGGCGGCGAAGGGAATGCCGGTGATGTTGCCGACGCGCGCCAGCGCCAGGGCGTTCTTGGCTACCTTCTCCAGCGTCTGGTTGCCCGCCACCGTCGTGACCGCCAACAGGTCCAGGTTAGGGTTTCCCCAGGCTAGGAGCATGGCGATTGCGTCGTCGTGCCCCGGATCGCAGTCCAGGATGATCTTCTGAGTCATTTATGCTTCTCCTAGTCGACGGATTTCGTTTTCGGTCGCGTAGCTGCCAGCTGCGCCCCGCTTCTGCGTGGCCAGCGCCCCGGCGGCCGCGCCCAACGTACACGCATCCACCAGGTCCTCCCCCTGCGCCAGCGCCGCCGCGAGCGTGCCGCAGAACGCATCACCTGCACCCGTGGTGTCCACGACGCGCTCCACGTAGACGGCGGGGATGTGCACCGGTTCGGCGTCACCCTCCACAATCATGGCTCCGCGCTGCCCCAAAGTAACCACCACAGAGCGAGCGATGTGGCGCAGGCGATCCAGCAGTTCCTCGATGGGCGTGCCGGGGGCGGCGTCGAGCACCGCGGCGGCCTCGCCCTCATTCAGCACCAGTGGATCGGCAGCTGCCAGTAGGTCGGGATCGCGTGTGGTTACCGGTGCGAGGTTTAGCACCAGCCGGGAGTCCGAGTTCTCCACCAGCTTCGGCAGCTCCGCACTGTGCTCGGGGGTCAGTTCACCCTGTGCAAGCACAATCGGCACGGGCCCCTGGCGGCGTAGTTCCTTAACGGTTTCACGCTGCTGGGCAGGGCTGACCAGCTCGTTCGCGCCCGAGGTAACGATAATGATGTTCTCGCCACTCGGGTCATTCATGATGAACGCCCGACCGGTTGGCTGTCGGCTACTTACGATGTAGTCGGTGTTTACGCCGTGTTCGCGCAGCTCTGTGATTGCGAGTTCGCCCTGCGGGTCGTTGCCTACCGCAGACAAAAGCACGGTATTGACGCCCATGTGTGCGCAGGCTGCCGCCTGATTAGCGCCCTTTCCGCCCAGCCCCTCTATGCCGGGTTCTGCGATGGTCGTTTCCCCTGGCTGGGGAAAGTTCTGGACAGTGACGAAGGTGTCGACGTTGGTGGTGCCGGATACGACGACGGTGGCGTTGGAGTCTCTCATGGTTCCCCAGAATACTGAAGAACACTGGGTTAGCTGGGGCGACGGAGCTGGGCTAGGCCTGCGCGGAGTCTTGCGCCGAGGCAGCCCGTTGGGCGGCCTCCCAGTCCACGCCGCCGCCCTCGCAGGAGCCGTTCAGCGAGCAGCTGCCGCAAGCCTGGCCGCTTGCGCACGCCTCCGCACTGACGGCGCCGGTGCCCGTGCCAGTGTTGGCGTCAGCGCCGGGTTCGGAACAGCAAGCGCTAGCGGAGTCGGAAGCACCGGCGGCCTCGCTGGAATCGCCGCAGCAGGAGTCCGAGGTGGCGTCACCGCTAGAGCAACAAGAAGATTCGGCGGCCTCGAGCTGGGCAGCACGGGCGTCCAGGCGCGCGACGGCGTGGGCGCCCAACGCGGAGCCTAGGCCGATCAAGAAAGCAGCGCCGACCAGCAACAATGCGAAGACCAGCCACATCCAACCGCTCACCTTCAGGGTGATCAGCGCAGCGCCGATGAACGCTGCGCCAGCTCCCATCCAGGCTGGGCCGACAATGCGGTGCGCGGTGTTCCAGAGCTCCTCGGTCTTGCGAACCTCCGGAATGCGCAGGCCAACGACCGGATTACCCGGCAACTTCCCCACAGCCCCCAGCAGACCCGCAATGAAAAAGGCCAGGCCCACGACTACCAACACAACGGTCAACACGATCATGCGAAACAGTCTATTACCGCAGGTGGCCAACAAGCCAAACGCAATAACCTGCCCTGTCCAGGTGACCTACTAGACTGTTAAAACATGACTAACGGCAGCACTGAAGACAATTCTTACCGCTACACTCCAGGCCTCGCGGCTAAGATCGAGGCCAAGTGGCAGAAGCACTGGGCCGACAACGGCACGTTTAACGCCCCGAACCCGACGGGCGACCTGGCGGAGCCGGGCGCGGAGCTGCCGGAGGACCGCAAATTTATCCAGGACATGTTCCCCTACCCCTCCGGTGTGGGCCTGCACGTGGGCCACCCGCTGGGTTACATCGGCACGGACGTGTTTGCGCGCTTCCACCGCATGAAGGGCGCGAATGTGCTGCATACGCTGGGTTACGATGCGTTCGGCCTGCCTGCCGAGCAGTACGCCGTGCAGACGGGCACTCACCCGCGCACCACCACTATGGCCAACATTGCCAACATGGAGCGCCAGCTGGGCCGACTGGGCCTGGGCCACGATAAGCGCCGCAGCTTCGCCACCACGGATACGGATTATTACCGCTGGACGCAGTGGATCTTCCTGCAGATTTACAACTCCTGGTTCGACCCGGAGGCCAAGAATGCCAACGGCACCCTGGGCAAGGCTCGCCCGATTAAGGAGTTGGAAGAGAAGCTCGCTGCCGAGCGCTCCGATTGGACGGACCTCAGTGCTGCCGAGAAGCAGGAGATCCTGGATAGCTACCGCCTGGTCTACCGCTCGAACTCGACGGTGAACTGGTGCCCCGGCCTGGGCACCGTGCTGGCGAACGAGGAGGTCACGGCGGAGGGTCGCTCCGAGCGCGGCAACTTCCCCGTCTTCCGCAAGAACCTGCAGCAGTGGATGATGCGCATCACCGCGTACTCCGACCGCCTGATCGACGACCTGGATTACCTGGACTGGCCGGAGAAGGTGAAGTCCATGCAGCGCAACTGGATCGGCCGGTCGCGCGGCGCGGAGGTCACGTTCGACTGCCTGGGCCACGACATTGACGTGTTCACCACGCGCCCGGACACGCTGTTCGGCGCGACGTACATGGTGCTGGCCCCGGAGCACGAGCTGGTGGATACGCTCGTTGCGCAGTCCGGTGGTTCTTCTGCGGGTAGTGACGCCTACACGGATGTCGACCCACGGTGGACCTACGGCCAGTCGACTCCAGCTGCCGCAGTGGAGGCTTACCGGGCGGCAATTGCCGCTAAGTCGGACCTGGAGCGTCAGGAGAACAAGGAGAAAACGGGCGTTTTCCTGGGCGTTTATGCTACTAACCCGGTGAACGGTGCGCAGGTGCCGGTCTTCATCGCTGACTACGTGCTGACGGGCTACGGCACCGGCGCGATCATGGCTGTGCCGGCGCACGATACCCGCGACTTTGAGTTCGCCACCGAGTTCGGGCTGCCGATCGTGCCGGTGCTGGCGCCGGAGGGCGCTGAGGCTGGCGAGGCTGGCACGGGTGCTGAGGCTGGCGAGGCCGGCGCCGGCGCTGAGGCTGGCGCCGAGCTCACCGAAGCGTTCACCGAGGACGGTCCGCACATCAACTCCAACAATTCCGACGGCTTAGAGCTCAACGGCCTGGGCAAGGCGGAGGCCATCGACAAGGCCATTGAGTGGCTGGAATCCAAGGGCGCCGGCAGCGACAAGATCCAGTACAAGCTGCGCGACTGGCTGTTTGCCCGCCAGCGCTACTGGGGCGAGCCCTTCCCCATCGTCTACGACGAAAACGGCACGGCACACGGCCTGCCGGAGGACATGCTGCCTGTCGAGCTGCCCGAAGTGGAAGACTACAAGCCCGTCAGCTTCGACCCGGACGATAAGGATTCCGCCCCCCAGCCCCCGCTGGCCAAGGCCAAGGAGTGGGTCGAGGTCACCCTGGACCTCGGCGACGGAGAAAAGACCTACTACCGCGACACGAACGTCATGCCGCAGTGGGCAGGTTCCTCCTGGTACCAGCTGCGCTACATCGACCCGAACAACGACAACGCCCTGGTAGACATCGAAAATGAACGCTACTGGGTCGGCCCGCGCGAAGGCCGCCCCTCCGGCGGCGTGGACCTGTACGTCGGCGGCGTGGAGCACGCCGTGCTGCACCTGCTGTACGCCCGCTTCTGGCACAAGGTGCTCTTCGACCTGGGAGTAGTCTCCAGCTTCGAGCCCTACTACCGCCTCTACAACCAGGGCTACATCCAGGCCTACGCCTACACGGACTCCCGTGGCGTGTACGTCCCCGCGGAGGAGGTCACCGAGCGCGACGGTAAGTTCTTCTGGGTTCGCGAGGCGGATGAGGCTGAGGGCGTCACAAAGGAAGAAGAAGTATTCCAGGAATACGGCAAGATGGGTAAGTCCCTCAAGAACGCCGTCTCGCCCGACGAGATCTGCGACGACTACGGTGCGGACACCCTGCGCGTGTACGAGATGGCGATGGGGCCGCTCGACACGTCGCGGCCGTGGGCGACGAAGGACGTGGTTGGCGCGCAGCGATTCCTGCAGCGCGCGTGGCGCCTCGCCGTCGACGAGAACACGGGTAAGGGTTCTGTGAGCGATGACGCCCTCACGGATGAAGACCTAAAGGCCCTGCACAGGACCATCGCGGGGGTTCACGAAAACTATGCAGAGCTGCGCGACAACACGGCCGTGGCGAAGCTGATCGAGTACGTGAACTACCTGACGAAGACCTACTCCGCTGGGGCGGCTCCGCGGGCGGCCGTGGAACCGCTGGTGCAGATGCTGTCGCCGGTGGCGCCGCACATCGCCGAGGAGATATGGGAGATCCTGGGCCACTCCGAGGGCATCACTTATGAGCCTTTCCCCGAGTGGGACGAGAAGTGGCTGGTAGATGACACTATCGAGCTGCCCGTGCAGGTGATGGGCAAGCTGCGCGGCCGCATTAACGTGGTGGCGGATGCTTCGCGGGAGGACATTGAGGCTGCCGCGCTGGAGGAGCCGAACGTCGCTGCGCACATCGAGGGCAAGACGGTGGCGAAGATCATCGTGGTGCCGGGCAAGATGGTGAATATCGTCGCGAAGTAGCGGCCGGGCTGGGGTGCGTGTTGACGCGCCCGCGTGCGGGTTCTGGGTGCGTGACCGCGCTGGGGGTGCGTGCGCCTTCATTACAGTCACGGAGGGAAGCTGCGGATTCTAAGGCGCTGAATCGAACTAAAGTGCGAATCATGCATCCGAAACGTCACAGTGACGCTTCCGAAAGGCGCAGATTGGGCTTTTTCGAGGCGTCGATGACGGGTTGGGCGGCCCGCTCGAGGGGCGAATGTCCCAAATTCCAGCTCTTAAAGTATAACTATTCTGTTTTTGCAGGTCAGAGCGTTGCTATATTGGGCTTCAAACGCTCTACTTTCAATAACTCGACGATTTGGGACATTACCCGCGAGACCAGGTGGGGCTGGGGGAAGTGAGGTGCGGTGCCAGTGGATCTAGCAGGCGGGCTGGCGGAAGTGAGGTGCGGTGTTGGCGGAAGTGAGGCGCGGGGCTCGTGGAAGTGGCCCGGGGTTTGGAGAACTAGAAGAACTAGAGGTTGTGGTCGAGGAGCAGGTACGCGCCGACCGACGTGATCCAAGCCATGCAGAACGGCATGATGAACCAGATAACCGCCACCCATGGACGCCAGCGCTGGTGGTTCTTCCACTTGTAGTAGGTGATAAAAGCCGAGCCGAACAGACCAATGAAAGCCACGGAAGTGGGAACTATGGCAAACAGCAGCTGGAAGACCCGGCTGCACAGCTGTGCGGAGGAGTCTGCATCGCAGTAGGAGCCACCGATGACCTTGGAGGAAATCCAAATCAGGATCGCAGACAGAGTGGTGGCCACGATCACGCCAACGAAGAACCAAATCGCCTGACGGGTGGACCTATTGTTGCGCTCGAGGCGGAGTAATGGGTCGGCCTCGTAGTCCAGTTCGGTGGGGGCGCTGGGGCGATCCAGCTCGGACATTTCGAGATGGGACCCGTCGGGCGAGGAGGCGCCTGGCTGGGAGCTTGCGGGCGAGGACCCCTCGGGCTGGGAGGAAGGGTCCGGGTTATCAGCAGGTGAGGGGCCGTTGTTCAAACCATCATTGCTCATAATGACCTCAAATCTACACCCCTCGGTGATTAATCAGTACCCGCACGGACTCGCGCACCGCGCGGCCGGGCGCCAGGCGGCGCGTGGAGGGCCGGACGGCCAGGCGCCAACCGCGTGACACGGGCGGCGGGCGCACCGCCCCCGGGCGGCACGCTAAGGAGCGCTAGACGGTGCTCAGCAGCACCGGCACCGGACTGTGCCGCAGAATCTGGTTCGTCGACGGCCCAATGAACACGCGGTGGAAACCACCCAGCGTGCTGGATCCCATCACCAGCAGATCGCCCTTCTTCCACTTCAGGGCGTTAATCGCGCCGGACCAGCCGTAGCCGCTGCCGACCTCCATCTGCACGGTCAGGTCGCTGTGCCTGTTCAGCGCACGGTCCCGGCCACGGTCCAGCAGCGCCAGCGCCTGCTCACGCCACTCGACCATCATGTCCGAGTTGTCAATGAATTCCGTCTCCGTCGGGTACATCGTCGCCCCGCGCGGGCTAAACGCCACCAGCCGCAGCGGAACATTCCAACGGTGCGCCAGGTCGGCGGCGCGGCGCAGGGCCTCGTGTGACTGGTCGGTGTCGATGTAACTGCAATTGACCCTGGTGACGCCACGTTTCGACAGCTTCGGCGTCCGCGGAGCCAGCAGTAGTGGCAGCGGGGCGTAGTGCAGCAGTGCATCAGCCGTCGAGCCGATTCGGAAGCGAGAATGCGGCGCGGCGGGGTGGGAGCCCAAGACCATCATGTCGGCGTTGAATTCGGTGGCGGCGTCAATAAGAGCCTTCGTTTCCGAGTGATCAACAGTGACGGTGGAGGGTTCGTCGGCGTCCAGCATCTGCTCCGGCAGCTTGGCCAGAGCGAGGGCCTTCTGCGCGGCGGAGGTGACGGCCTCGGATTCCTTTTCGATCCACTCCGAGTAGCTATCGAACTCCAGCTCTGGCTGCGCCGTCCAAGACCGCGAGATGACCGTGGCGGTGCGCAGGGCGATGGTTTCCGTGCGGGCGATCCACGCGGCGACCTGCGCAGCCTCGTCGCCTGCGGATTCGGGGCGCCATGTGAGGAGTAGACGGAGGGGGTCGGCGGGCTTAGGGGTGTTGCTCAAGGAAAATTGCTCGCTAGCTCCAGCTTTAGTGCTGGTCGTTGTTCAGCTTTGCCTCTATGGACTCAGTGTAGCGGCGCAGGACCAGCTCGATGACAGAGGTGGCGTCTGCAACTTCCTTGAGTTCTTCCTCGCTGAGGCTGTCCAGCATGCTGGCCAGCTGCTCGGCGCGCTCCTCGCCCAGGCGCTCGAGCTCCTCGCGGCCCCTGTCGGTGAGGGCGACGCTCACGCCGCGGCGGTCGGAGGTGTCGCGCACGCGGGTGACCAGTTCCATCGTCTCCAGCTGGTTGACCGCGTTGGAGGCGGTGGGCATGCGGATCGTTTCGGTCGCCGCGATCTGGCTGATGCGCATTGGGCCGTTTTCCTCGAGAATCATGAGGATCGACAGTTGCGCCATGCTGATGTGCGAGCTCTCCGTTTGGCGGAAGTACAGCAGGTACAGGCGCGTCAACGGGAGGCGCAGTTTCTTGGCAATTTCAAGAGATGTGGAAGCCATAGGTACTAAAATACAACAGTTTTGCAAGTAAATGCTCATGAGGGTCGCCTAGTACGGCAGTTTTGCCCCCATAGTTGGAAAACACGTGCCGGTGACGCCCACTGTTGCAAAGGCGTGCACCGACACTCCAGCCGGAAACTCCCCCCTGAACTCCTGGCGCCTCGGGCCCAGCGCTTATGCGCCGTTGATGAACTCTTCCAGCTGCGCGCGGGCGACGTCGTCCGGTAGCTGCGTCGGCGGGGACTTCATCAGGTAGCTGGAGGCCGCCTCAACCGGGCCGGCCACTCCCCTGTCCAGCGCGATCTTCGCGGCGCGCACTGCGTCGATGATGATGCCCGCGGAGTTCGGGGAGTCCCAGACTTCCAGCTTGTACTCCAGGCTCAGAGGCACTTCGCCGAAGGCGGAGCCCTCCAGGCGGACGTAGGCCCACTTGCGGTCGTCCAGCCACTCCACGTAGTCGGACGGGCCGATGTGGACGTTGCGGTCGTGCACCTTGCCGGCCAGCGGGCTTTCCTGCAGGTTGGAGGTCACGGCCTGGGTCTTGGAGATCTTCTTGGATTCCAGGCGGTCGCGGTCCAGCATGTTCTTGAAGTCCATGTTGCCGCCGACGTTCAGCTGCATGGTGCGCTCCAGGCGCACGCCGCGCTCCTCGAAGAGGCGGGCCAGCACACGGTGGGTGATCGTAGCGCCGACCTGGGACTTAATGTCATCGCCGACGATCGGCAGGCCAGCTGCACGGAACTTTTCGGCCCACTCTGGGTCGGAGGCGATGAATACCGGCAGGGCGTTGACGAAGGCGCAGCCTGCGTCGATGGCGCACTGTGCGTAGAAGCGGTCGGCTTCCTCAGAGCCGACGGGCAGGTAGCTGACCAGCACGTCTACGTTTGCGTCGCGTAGGGCCTGTGGCACGTCGACGGGCTCTGCGTCGGATTCTGTGATGCTCTCCTGGTAGTGACGGCCCAGGCCGTCGAAGGTGTGGCCGCGCTGCACGGTCACTCCGGTGTGGGGGACGTCGGCGATCTTGATGGTGCAGTTCATGCCCGCGTCGATGGCCTCGGAGACGTCCTTGCCTACCTTGTCGGCGTCCACGTCGAAGGCGGCGGTCACGTGCACGTCGCCGACCGAGTAGGGGCCGAACTGGGTGTGCATGAGGCCGGGGACGTTCTCGGTCGCGGCGGCGTCAGAATAAAGGTGAATTCCCTGGATCAGTGAGGTCGCGCAGTTGCCGAGACCCACGATTGCGATGTTGCAAGTCTTAGATGTCATGCGGTCAACGCTAGGGCTTGGCCTGGTGAAAACCGCTCTTCGTCGGCAGGTTTACCGATCAAGCCGGGTTGGTTTATCGATCAAGCTCGCGCGCGGTGGGGTTGTCCGGGCCGTGTTTAGAATGTGGGTGTGTCGATTTCGCGAAAGGTTATTGATAGGTCACTCGATCGCCGTCGCACTCTTTCTCGGGTGCGCGGCGTCGAGCGCTTTGTTGGTGACGCCACCCCGCGGCTCCTTTCGTCCGCGGAGGTTCTAGGTCAGGCAGTCGACCGCCCGTGTCCGGTGTGCGGAAGACCTGATTTAAGGGAAACGCAGTGGATTCACGGCGACGTATTAGGTGAAAAGTCGGGTACAGCGCGTAGTGTAAGAGAGATCAATGGTGTTATTGATGCGCTAGTGAATGTGCAACAGGATGCTGAGTTCTCGATACACACCGTTGAAGTGTGCATGAAGTGTAGATGGAATCACTTGATCCGAGAAGAGCTGATCGGAATCACGATCGACAATCAGGAGACTCGTCTAGTTGAGTAGCGACAAGCCGTCCAAGAACCCGTTCTCCCGCGGTGGTGCCGGAAATTCCGGAGCTGGCCGCGGCGGACAGCGGAAGCCGGGCCAACCGGGTAGGCCTCGCCAGGGCCAGTCGGGTAAGCCCGGCAAGCCAGGCCAGCCAGGCCAGCCCGGCAAGCGCAGGGCTGCGAATGGCAAGCCAGCACAAGGCCGCCCAACACGGGGCAGGTCAGCACAGGGCCGTCCAGTGCAGGGCAAGCCTGTGCAGGGTCGTGGTACCAAGCCGGTGAAGTCTGGTGGTCCCCGCCGAACTGCAGCCGCAGCGGGCGCTGGGGCTGGTGCTGCGGGGGCGGCGGCGTCACAAAGAAAGAGGCCGCAGAACAACGGCCAAAACAGGCCCAACAAGAATGAGCCTAACAAGAATGGACCACAGACTCGCGTGAAGAAGAATGGATCCCGCTCCGTGGGCGATGGAAAGCTGAAGGCAAGGACGCGCAAGAAGCGCAGCTGGCGCGATAAGCGCACCCTGCGAAACTTCTTCGCGGGTCTGGCGGCCGTCATGGCAGTGATGATTATTGTGCCGCTGGTGGCATTCTTCACCGCATACTCGGTGACGAAGGTGCCGGAGCCGGAAGAGTTAGTTAACAACCAGATCTCCTACATCATGGCCAGCGATAACAACACCGAGCTGGCGCGCATCGTGCCGCCGGAGGGTAACCGTCAGAACGTCAAGATCGACGAAGTCCCGGTGGCAGTTCGGCAGGCCGTGCTGGCTGCGGAGGACCGCGAGTTCTACAGTAACCCCGGCTTCTCTGTCTCCGGCTTCGCCCGCGCGGCGATCGGCCAGGTGCTGGGCCGCGAAGGCGCCGGCGGTGGCTCGACCATTACCCAGCAGTACGTGAAGAACGCGCTGGTCGGCGACGAGTTCAGTTTGAGCCGTAAGGCCAAGGAGCTGGTTATCTCCGCGAAGATGGCCCGCGAATGGTCGAAAGACGAGATCCTCGAGGCCTACCTGAACACCATTTACTTCGGCCGCAACGCCTACGGCATCAGCGCGGCTTCCCATGCCTACTTCGATAAGGACGTCAAGGACCTCACCCCGGAGGAAGGCGCAGTGCTGGCCGCAACCATCCAGGCGCCCTCTGGCCTGGATCCGTGGACCAACCGCGAGCGTGCGGAATCGCGCTGGAATTACGTTCTGGACGGAATGGTTGGGATCGGTGCCATGAAGGAAGCCGATCGCAAGAACGCCGTGTACCCGCAGGTGAAGGACCCGGCGGAAACCGCGGAAAGTACCCAAGCCGTGGGCACCAACGGTTTGATCAAGACCAAGGTGATCGAAGAGCTGGAGCGCGCCGGCATCACTGAGGAACAGGTAAATACGGGTGGTCTGAAGATCACCACCACCATCGACGCGAAGATGCAGGCCGATGCGGTGGATGAGATCCACAAGAAGCTCGAGGGCCAGCAGGAAGGCCTGCGCACGGCCGTGGTCTCGGTGGATCCGAAGACCGGCGGCGTGCGCTCCTGGTACGGCGGCGATAACCCAGTGGGCTTCGACTTCGCCGGGGGAGGCCTGCAGACCGGTTCTACGTTCAAGATTTTTGCGCTGGCTGCATACCTGGACCAGGGCGGCAGCATCTACGACCAGTTCGACTCCTCCCCCGTCATGACCGGTGACGCGCAGGTAAACAACGTCGGCGGCGCCAGCTGTGGCACATGTAGCATCGCCGAAGCGCTGAAGCAGTCGCTGAACACCAGCTTCATCCGCCTGACCCAGTCGTTAAAGGGCGGCCCGCAGGACGTCGCCGACATGGCGCACCGCCTGGGCGTGGCCGAGGAGCTGCCGGGTGTGGGCAAGACCCTGCAGGAGGCAAACGGTAAGCCGGAAGAAGGCATCACGCTGGGCATGTACCAGTCCAGCCCGCTGGATATGGCCACCGCCCTGGCAACCCTGACCAACGGTGGCATCTACCACCGCCCACACTTCGTGCAGAAGGTGGAGAACTCCAACGGCGACGTGCTGCTGGATAACACCAAGGACGAAGGCGACCGCGTGGTCTCCGAGGAAGTCGCCAAGGGCCTGATCCAGGCGATGCAGCCCATTGCGGCGTATTCCAACGGCAACTCGCTGGCCGGTGGCCGTCCCTCGGCTGCAAAGACCGGTACGGCGCAGCTGGGCGATACCGGCGAGAATAAGGACGCCTGGATGCTGGGTTCCACCCCGCAGCTGTCCACCGCAGTGTGGGTTGGTACTGCCGAGGGCAAGCCGATTCACAACAGCTACGGCGGCATCATGTACGGCTCCGGCCTGCCCGCTCAGATCTGGAAGGGCGTGATGGATCGCTCGCTGGAAGGCAAGGAGGTCGAGCAGTTCAGCACCGGTGCAGCGGTTTCCGGCGGCGGTGGTTACGTCGGCGGAGGAGCCTCCCAGGGTGGCGACAGCGGTGCCCAGGAGCAGGAGCAGGCAGAGCCGGAAGCTCCGGAACCGGCCTCCCCGCCGGCGCCCGCGCCGCAGCCCGAGCCGCAGCGACCGGCTCCGGGTGGTGGCAACCCGCCGCAGAACAATGACCTACAAGACCTAATCGATGGAATCCTCAACCCATAGGAAACCGACCGCCGGGAGTCCGGCCGCGGGCTCGGCCACGAGCCGGGGCGCGGACTCGAGCGCAGAGCAGGCCACGCAGTCGGCCGCGGGCCAGCGCGCCGAGCAGCGTGTGCTGCCCTCCCGCACCGAGCCGATGGCCCGCGGATTCATCCGCTTCATCGGCGGCCCACCCGGCGCCCACGCCCTTATCGGCCGAGCGAACTGGTGGACTCCCCTGCGCGTTCTGCTCGCCACCGCCGCCACCTTCCTAGTGTTCGGTTGGTTGCAAAAGGCGCAGTGCATCCGCACCGGCTTCGACGGCGATGGCAACCCCTTTGTGGACTGGTCCGGGAAGCGCCAATTCACCTCCGCCTGCTACTCCGACACGATCTCCCTGTATGCCGGCCGCGGGCTGGATAACCTCGACTTCCCCTACTTCACCTCCTTCGTAGACGACGGCGTCACGCGGTACATGGAATACCCCGTGCTCACGGGGCTGTACCAGTGGCTGATGGCCGCGATCGCGCGCCCAGTGGAGGCCGTGTGGAACTTCCTCCCCCTGCCGCAGGTAGCTCCCGCGGCGATCTACTTCGGAGTCAACGCATTCTTCCTGGCTCTGTTCTGGCTGATCGCCACCGGCCTGATGACGAAACTCACCGGCAACCGAGTGTGGGACACGCTCCTGATGGCGGCCTCTCCCCTGGTCATCGTCCACGCCTTCACTAACTTCGACCTGCTGACCTGCGCGGCGGCCGTCGCCATCTTCGTCTTCTGGGCCAACCGGCGCCCCGGCTGGGCCGGCGTGGCCACGGGCGTGGGCGTGGCGCTGAAGCTCTGGCCCGCGTTCATCGGTGGCGCACTGATCCTGCTGTGCCTGCGCCAACGCGCCTGGGTTCCGCTGGCGAAGCTGGTCGGCTGGACCTTCGGCAGCTGGCTGGTCATTAACCTGCCGATCATGGCCTTCGCGCCGGAAGGTTGGTCGCAGTTCTTCAAGCTGAACTCCGAACGCGGTTGGGAAGGCTCGACCATCTATGCCGTCATTGCGCACATCGTAGGTAATGACGCCTGGAACGGCGTGTCTCCCACCAGGTCTGTCGAAGGCGTCGAAACTCTCAACCTGCTGACAGGCGTACTGCTGCTGATCGCACTTCTGGCTTTAGCCTGGCTGGTCATCTTCGCCGCGCCGCGCACTCCGCGGGTCGGCCAGGTGGCGTTCCTGGCCACGCTGGCCTTCATGATTACAAACAAGGTGTGGAGCCCGCAGTACTCCATATGGCTGGTGCCGCTGCTGGTGCTGGCTCTCCCCCGCTGGCGATTGGTCTTTGGCTGGGCGGCATTGGAGACTGTGTATTGGTACCTGCGCATGTGGCAGTTCCTGCCAGCGAACCAGGCTGCGCCGCACTGGCTGGTCGATACCGTGACCATCGTCCGACTAGGCCTGCTGGTGTTTATGGCGGTTTTGGTCATCCGGCAGATCATGGGCCGCAGCCCGGACCCGATCCGCGAGGCTCACGGAGGCCGCGACCCGCTGGCCGGAGTGCTGGCCGAGGAGTTGGCCGAGGAGTTGGCTGAGGTGCAGGATGGCGTGCCAGCCGGAACGAAAGCGGAGGAGTCAGCCGTGGTGCAGGATGGCGCGCTAGCCGAGGCACCTGCGGATGCGCCAACCAACCAGACCGCGCGCGAGAACGGGAATGGTTCCGGCGGAGAAGTGGGCGTCAATAAGAAAGGCGCCGAAAAGAAAGAGAGCAACGATGGATAACACGACCATTATCATCACCATGGCCAGTGTGCTGGTGGGATTCCTGTGCGTGGGCGGAAGCTTCGCGAGTTTTATGTACGGCAAGTCGAAGAAGCAGGTGTGGACGCTTTTCAGCTTCGCCGTCTTGTTCCTGACAATCGTGCCGGTGGGGTTGGCGGTATTCGTTGCAGCGTAGGGGCGCGTGGGGCTCGGCTTGGGGCGTGAGGGAGGCATTTCTTAAAACGCGGGGCACCAGGTAGGCTGAGAGAGTTGCTGACGCAACGACCCTCCTGCCATGCCCAAAAGGGGTATGGCCGAAACACAAGACCATAGGAGGTGATGAGGTCCGTGCGTCAATACGAGATGATGATCATCATCGACCCTTCCCAGGATGAACGCACCGTTGCCCCGTCGCTGGACAAGTACTTGGATATTGTCCGCAAGGAAAACGGTTCCGTGGAAAAGGTTGATATCTGGGGCAAGCGTCGCCTCGAGTACCCGATCAACAAGAAGGAAGAGGGCATCTACGTTGTTCTCGACCTGAAGTGTGAGTCGGCTACCGTGCTGGAAATTGACCGCCTGCTCAACATCAACGACCAGATCCTGCGCACCAAGGTGCTGCGGAAGGACCAGTAGCTTTCACAGCTGCAGGTTCCGAACGGACTGTACAGGCACCTTTAAACCACTAACCTAAGCACTGTAACCACAGTAACCATTTCGGGCTTCTATTCTTTTTGACGCCCACACGTCACCACACAACGTTAGGAAAGAAACATGGCACAGGGAGATACCCAAATCACCGTGGTCGGCAACATCGTTGCGGATCCGGAACTGCGCTACACCCCCAACGGGGCCGCAGTGGCTAACTTCCGCGTGGCCTCCACGCCCCGTCGCTACGACCAGCAGGCTGGTCAGTTCGTCGACGGCGAGCCGCTGTTTTTGACCTGCAACGTGTGGCGCCAACCAGCCGAGAACGTGGCAAACAGCCTGAACAAGGGCGACCGCGTGATCGTGACCGGCCGACTGCGCCAGCGTTCCTACGAGGATCGCAACGGCGAGCGCCGCACCGTCTTCGAGATTGAGGTGGAAGAGGTCGGCCCTTCGCTGCGCTTCGCTACCGCGGATATCAACAAGGCATACCGTGGCGGCGGCCAGGGCGGAAACGCTGGTGGCGGCGGAGGCTTCGGCGGCGGTAATGCCGGCGGCTTCGGTGGCCAGGGCGGTCCGGGCCAGGGTGGCCAGGGTAATGGTGGCGGCCAGGGCGGCTTCGGCGGGAACGCCGGCAACCAGGGTGGCCAGGGTAATCAGGGACAGAACAACCAGGGCTTCGGTGGCCACAATGCGGCCATGGATGACGACCCGTGGAACTCTGCCCCACAGTCCGGTTTTGGTGATGGCGACGACGAGCCGCCATTCTGATCGGCTAGCTTAAAAGCTGCTGGTCAGCGTTAAATTTTTTGAACATAATTGGTCAAACCAAAGCACAACGAAAGGCTGGATCATGAAGCTGATCCTCACCGCCAACGTTGACAAGCTCGGTGTCCCCGGCGACATCGTAGAGGTCAAGGCTGGCTACGGACGTAACTACCTGCTTCCGCGCGGCTACGCAATTGTTGCTACCCGCGGCGCTGAGAAGCAGATCGAAGGAATTAAGCGCGCGCAGGAAGCACGACAGATCCGCGACCTGGATCACGCACGCGAGGTTAAGGAAGAGCTGGAGAACCTGAGTGGCGTGACCGTAGCGGTCCGCACCGCAGAGACCGGCAAGATCTTCGGCTCCGTCACTGCAGATCAGATTGTTGATGCAGTGAAGAAGGCCAACGGTCGTTCCCTGGATAAGCACACCATCAAGCTGCGCAAGGGCGATGTTAAGGCAACCGGCGTTTACTCTGTGGACGTTCAGCTGCACGACGGCATCGTTGCATCCCTGAGTTTCGAGGTCGTTTCCGCGTAACTTCGCCCCGCTTGGCCGGCATTTCGGCTGGCTGGCATGGTCGGCTATTAAGTTGGCCTACTCTGGCTGGCTGATGTTTCAGTTGGCTGGCTTGGCTGGCTAGCATTCCAGTTGGCTGGCATCGCCGCGAGCTCCTGCGATCTGCGCCTAGACACCACAGGTCGCGTGATCCGTGCCTAGACACCACGGATCGGATGCTTAGTGATTAGACACCACTGTTCGCGTGCTTAGACACCACGCGGCGGCATTCACGCCCCGGAGCTGCGCGAGGAGCCGCTGAGTTCAGAAGATGCCACTGAGCATGCTGCCAAGCTAGCTACTGTGCTAGCTGCTGGGCCAGCTGGTAATCTTGCCGCCGAGATGCTTGCACAGCTAGGCGTCGAAGCGGCTGCTGAATTAGCCGCTGAGCTGCGAAGATGCGCGTGCGACTATAACGCACCAGAAAAACTTAACTTAGACAACAGCAGGTTGAGGCCCCACGCATTCGTGCGTGGGGCCTTTTCCGTTGCCCGGTTTCTGATGTTCGGCCACTGCCTGGGTACTGCTCGGCGGCTGCCCGGCCACTGCTAGACCACACTGCCTGGCTGCATAGTCAGGCCATACTGCCTGACCGTATTGCCTGGCCCTTTTACCTGGCAGCCATCGCCAGTGGCGCTAATTGCTAAGGAAGTTGCAGTAGGGGGCAGTCAATGTCTGGGGATACTGCAGTAGGTGGTTTTAAATGTCGGAAAAGTTGCACTTCGTAGGGCTAAATGTCGGAAAAGTTGCAAAACTAAAATTGCCACCGGAACCGAGAACCAAAGAAAACTCGCTGACTTGCATATTTGCAAGATTGCAAATGGTTTGCGATAACAGAATGCAACTTTTCCGACATTTAAGGCTCCGCAACTCAGGATTCACGCTCCGCCGGTCTGCCAGAGCCCCTGGGGCGCTCCCTGTAGTTCCAGGAGGCTCTGTGCCGACCCCAACCTGCGAAGCTCAGCGGACATTCGGTGTCTCCAGGTACCGGCGCAGCTGCTAAACCCGCATTCCAGCACACACACGGCGCCCCAAGTACCAGCGCAAGTGCTAAACCCGCAGTTCAGCGGCCCCTCCGCCTCCGACGCCAGCCGCCAGCGGAGCCGCCGCCTCCAGCGCCTCCACACCGAAGGCCATGTCGTGGGTATTGTCCGCACTGGTGTAGGTACGGCGCTCCTTGATGTAGTCGTGCTCCATCCGCCACGGATCCCCAGCGGCCTGGCGCGGCAGAGTCCCCACGCTGCGCTGGATATAGCCACTGGACATCTCCAGGAGCGGCAGGTCGGCGGGCTCGCCGTCGGGCAGGACCGGGCACGCCCACTGCTCGCCGCGCGAATCCATGTCCTTCCACAGCTGCACCAAGTACCGCGAGGTCATGTCCGCGCGCAGCGTCCACGACTGGTTCAGGTACCCGATGGTGTAGGAGAAGTTCGGCAGTCGATTAGCCATCATGGCACGATAAGCCACCAGAGATTCGGTGGGTACTGGGGCGCCATCGACTGAGAAGTTGGCGTCACCAAAAGCAAGAAGTTGTAGTCCCGTGGCGATCACCAAGACATCAGCCTCGATGTACCCGCCGGAGCGCAGCCGCACTCCGCCGGCGTCGACGCGCTCGATGTGGTCGGTGACGACCTTCGCCCCGCCGCGCACAGCCTTGAAGAAATCGCCGCCGGGGGACTTACAGACGCGCTGGTCCCACGGGCCGTATGGGGGAGTGAAGTTGCGGCGGACCTCGTCGGCGGGCAGGTAAAGGCGGTTCCAGCCGCGGAAGACGAGCTTCGCGATGCTGGGAAAGGTCTGGCACAGGTGGTATTGCGCCATGTCGCGGCCGATGTGCAGGGTGCGCGCCAGGCGGTGGCCGAATTTGCCGGGCTCGGTGCTTAAGCCCAGGCCGACGAGGGAGCTGATCGTGTCGGTCTCCGGCAGCGGCGCGATGTAGGTGGGGGTGCGCTGCAGCATCGTCACGTCCGCACCCATCGCGTGCAGCGCCGGGACCAGCGTAATTGCCGTCGCGCCGGAGCCGATCACCGTGACCTTCTTGCCGCGCACGTCGAGGTCGCGGGGCCATTGCTGCGGGTGCAGGGCGGTGCCTTCGAAGGTATTGACGCCCTCAATCTCCGCCGTGAACCCTTCAGCATGGCGGTAGTATCCGGTGGCGAAGTGGAGGCGGCGCGTCCACGTGGTGATGGTCGGCTGCTCGGGGTTGGCGGAGGCGGCAGAGTCAGAGCCGTCGGTGCCTTCGGAGTTTGCGTGGCCGGGGCGGCCGACGCGCATGGTGACCTCCCAGAGGCCGCGGTCGGTGTGGAAGTTCACGGATTCGACCCAGGTAGATAGTTGCAGGCGGTCGAGTATGCCGATTTCCTGGGCAGCTTCGCGACAGTAGTCGCGGATCTGCTTGCCGGAGCCGAGGGTGCCCTTGTGTGGCCACTTTTTGAAGGGGAGGGAGAACGTGGCCATGTCGGAGTCCGAGCGGATGCCGGGGTATTGGAAGGTGGCCCAGGTTCCGCCGACGTCGTAGTTGGAGTCCACGGCGGCCCAGTTCCAGCCGGGGAAGTTCTTGTTGACGTGGTAGGCGAGGTCGATGCCGGAGAGGCCGGCGCCGACGATGAGGAGGTCGAGGGGGCGCTCAGCGGTAGCTTCCGTTAGCGCGGGGAGGGTGGATGTGGATGGGTTGGCGGAGGAGCTGGTGGTTGGGTCGGTGGGTGTGGGATTCATGAGGCACACCGTACTCCAAGGTTGTGCAGTGTGTAGGAAAACCCATATTTTACTTCCCCTTAGGAAACCGAACATGAAGGGCGTACGTGTGGGGGCTGGAGGCGCGCGGGTGGGAGCAGGGAGCGGTCGAGGCGGTGGCTGTAGTGGGAGTCATAGCGCTGATCTACATGGCGGCCGGAAAGGCGACCGGGCTAGCGGTTATGGCGGTGAATAAAGTGTGAATAATTTAAGGATTTAGGCGACCTGGGGGTTTGTTTGACCGTAATCGCCTGGCCTGCGGGTTTGTCTATCCCCAAGTTATCCACCGATGAAGAGAGAAGCTTTCACACCAGTCACACGCCTTTGACCTGCAGAAATAGTGAAAGGCGCAGGTGAGAGCGTTGGCTATCCACAAGTTATCCACAAGCCATCCTGGGGGATTGTGGGTTATGCACATTTTGTCCACAAGTATATTCACAAGACCTGTGGATAACTCGTTCTGTATTGCCGCTTAGGGGTTGTCCCGCGCTGCCATTAAAGTGGTCGGCATGACCAAGAATGCAGGCATGAACTTCGACGACGGCGCCCCGCTGCCGGAGGAACCTTTCGACGATTTCGGCAACCCCAGCGACTTCGGCGCCGGCTCGGAAGGTGGCTTCGGTGCCGGCTCGGGCGCCGGGGGAGCGGGCGGCTTCGAGTCCTCCGGTCGTCGCGGCGGGGGTTTCCAGGGCGGTCGCAGGGGCCGTGGCGGCCAGGGCAGTCACGGCGGCGCTCAGCAGATTGTCCGCGAGATGCCGCAGAACCCGGAAGCCGAGCAGGGCGTGCTCGGCGGCATGATGCTGGATAAGGACGCCATTGCGGATGTCGTGGAGGTCCTCGTTGGCGATGACTTCTACGTGCCGAAGCACAAGACTATTTTTGACGCCATACTTCAGCTGTACGGCGAGGGTAAGGAAGTAGACCCGGTCATCGTCAGTGGCCGCCTGGACCGCGATGGCGTGCTGAGCTTCATCGGCGGCGCTGATTACCTGCACAGCGTCGTCCAGAAGACTCCGACCTCGGCAAACGTCGGCTACTACGCCTTGATTGTGCGGGAAAAGGCCACGCTGCGGCGCCTGGTTCAGGCTGGTACCACGATTGTGCAGCTGGGTTATGCGGGCACCGAGGGTGCGGACGTGGATAACGTGGTGGACCGCGCGCAGCAGGAGATGTTCGCCATCACCAACGATGCCGCGAAGGAGGACTACGAGGTCTTCGCGGAACTGGTCGCCTCCACAGTGGGGGAGATCGAGCAGTTAGAGAGCCAGGATGGCGTGGAGATGGGCATCCCCACCGGCTTTGCCGACCTGGATGACCTGACGAATGGTCTGCGCGGCGGCCAGATGGTGATTGTGGCGGCCCGCCCGGGTGTGGGTAAGTCCACGCTGGCGCTGGATTTCATGCGGTCGGCGTCGATCCAGCACGGCAAGGCATCGGCGCTGTTCAGCTTGGAAATGAGCAAGTCCGAGGTCATGATGCGCATCTTCTCTGCGGAGGCGGAGGTGCGCCTGGCTTCCATGCGCGGCGGCAAGCTGACCGACGACGATTGGGACCGCCTGACCGTGCGCATCGGCGAGATCGAGGACGCGCCGATCTACATTGACGATTCGCCGAACCTGACGATGATGGAGATCCGCTCGAAGGCGCGCCGCCTGAAGCAGCAGGTGGATCTGCAGCTGATCGTGGTGGACTACCTGCAGCTGATGTCCTCCGGCAAGCGAGTGGAATCACGCCAGCAAGAGGTCTCGGAGTTCTCCCGCCAGCTGAAGCTGCTGGCCAAGGAGGTCAACGTGCCGGTCGTTGCGATCTCGCAGCTGAACCGTGGCGTGGAGTCCCGTGGTGACGATGCGCTTCCGCGTGTCTCTGACCTGCGTGAATCTGGTTCGCTGGAGCAGGATGCCGACATGGTCATGCTGATTAACCGCCCGGATTCGCAGAACCCGGACCACGAGCGCGCGGGCGAGGCGGACATTATCCTCGCTAAGCACCGTGGTGGTCCCATTGGCACGGTGACGGTGGCCAACCAGCTGCAGTTCTCCAAGTTCTCCGACATGGCCCGCGACATCAGCCCCATGCCTTAAGTGTCACGCGGGGCAGCCGCGTGCTGGTGCTCCTGCGCCTCGCGCCCCGGGGGGCTCGCGCATTGCTCAGTGGGCCGCTCGTTGCCCCCGCGCCGCGCCTAATGCTGCTCGTTCAGCTTCGCCAGGATCGAGTAGAACTGCTCAATCTCCGCGTCGGTCAGCCGGTCAAATACCAGCTCGCGCACCTTTGCCACGTGGCCGGGCGCGGCAGTAGTGATCGCGTCGAGACCTGCGGGTTCAAGGACAACATAGGCCCCGCGCCCGTCGGCGTCACAAGTTTCGCGGCGCACAAGACCGCGCTTCGACATGCGCGTGATCTGGTGCGATAAGCGCGAACGGCTCCACTGCATCATGTTCGCCAGCGCGACGATTCGCTGCTGGTGGTTCGGCGATTCCGAAAGATGCACTAGAACCTCGTAGTCCGACAGCGATAGGGAAGTTTCCGCCGCCAGCTGCTGCGCCAGCTCGGCATTGATCTGGATGTGGGCGTTGAGCCACGCTCGCCACACCTGCTGCTCGCGGCTGCTCAGCCACGGGGTTCCCGCGTTGGCATCCGCATCTTGCGGAGAAGAGGTGTTTTCTCGTGTCATGTCCACCAGTATCGCATATCAGTCAATATTGTTGATACATCAACTAAAAGTGTGTAGGGTAGGAGCCAGCGCATCGAGAGAAGTACTCCACCGATGCCGCCACCAAGCGCCACATGTCGCGCACCACACCAACTGAAAATCTCTACCGAAAGACTTAACGAAAGGCTCAACATGACGAACGTCAACAACTACTCCGGCAACTTCCAGATCGACGCGGCACACTCCGAGATCGGCTTCGTCGCCCGCCACGCCATGGTCACCAAGGTCCGCGGCGCGTTCACCGATTTCGAGGGCACCGCCACCTCCGGCGAGAACCTGGAAGGCGCAAAGATCGACGTCAAGATCGACGTGAACAGCGTGGATACCCGCAATGCCGACCGCGACGGCCACCTGACCTCCGGCGACTTCTTCGAGACGGAGAAGTACCCGCACATCACCTTCACCTCCACGGACATCACCGCCGCCGGCGAGACCGCCATCAAGGTCACCGGCGACCTGACCATCAAGGACGTCACGAAGCCTGTCACCATCGAGTTCGACTTCACCGGCGAGGTGCAGGACCCGTGGGGCCAGACCCGCGTCGGCTTCGAGGGCTCCACCAGCATTAACCGTCGCGACTTCGGCCTGGAGTGGAACACCGCCCTCGACGGTGGCGGCGTGCTCGTCTCCGAGAAGATCACCCTGAACTTCGACATCTCTGCCGTCAAGCAGGCCTAACCCGGCCCTGCCCGGCTGGCCACCTAACCCAGCCGTCTGGGTAACATTGCACCCATGAAACGCCTCCCGCCCATCGCCCTGGTTTTCCTCGGCGGCGCGCTGGGGGCGATTTTTCGTTGGGCACTGACCGTTTGGATCCCTGCGCTCGGCGATCCGACGTGCGTCCCCGGCGCTGCTGCTCCGCTGAACGTCACCGGCGGAATCCCCCTCGGGGATATTGCATTGCTGGTGGTCAACGTCCTGGGGGCGCTCCTGCTGGGCCTTCTGGTCGGTATGATCCCGGATTCCGCCCACCCGCGCCGCGCGTTTTGGGGCACGGGGCTGCTCGGCGGATTCACGTCGTTTAGCTCGCTCGCTGCGGCTATTGACGCCCCCACCGGCTCAACTACCACCGTCCTCATCGGGGGAGCCTACGGTTTGATCACGCTGGCACTTGGCCTGCTTGCGGCGGTGATGGGGCTGCGCCTCGGACGGGATCTGCATGAGCTGGTGCGGCTGCGGCACGGGGTCCGTGCAGCCCAAGGAGACAGCGGCTCCGGTGATGAGCCGGAGGTCGCGCCGGGGGATGGGGGCACGCGATGAGCACCGGAGCGATCCTCGTGGAGCTGCTGGCCGTCGCCGTCGGCGGCGGAACGGGCGCGGCCGCCCGCTACGGGCTGGATACTTACCTGAAGTCCGGGCGCGGCTGGGCACCCCTGTGGAGCCTGTCGGTGGTGAACCTCCTCGGCACCGTCCTGCTGGGCCTGGTCCTTGGCTTCACCTCGCAGTACTCCACTAGCAGCGGGGCCGGCACGGCCGGGGACATCCTATTCCCCTTGGTAGGAGTGGGTTTGGCCGGTGGGTTCACCACGTTCTCCACGGTGATGGTGGAGGTCTTCACCCGGCCGCAGCCCACCCGTCGCATTGTCGGCGTGGTGGCGATGACCGTCGCCTGCTGCGCGTTGTTTTTCCCCGCGCTCTGGGGCGGGGCGGCGCTCGCGGGCGCCTAGCCTGCTGCCGCGATTTACGCGGCAGCGCCTAACACTTGCTACTTCTTGGCGGTCACCCAGATGTCGATCTCCGCGTAGGTGGATTCCTTACCTTCGTCGTCGGCGAAGTGGATCGTCACCGTCACGGTCTGCCCGCCGGATTCCTTGGTGATCTTCTCGAAGTCCGGCAGCTCGGCCGTCGCGGTGGCAGTCAGGCTGCCCTTCGTCTTCTTCAGGTACTTCGTGCGCATACCCTGCGGCAGCCAGCGGTGCGTGTTGGGGATGGACGCCTCAGCCAGCATCCCCATCGCGAACTCCGCAACATTGCAGGCCGCAATGGCGTGGAAGGTTCCGATGTGGTTATTCAGCAGCCACCACTTCTTCGACTTCACCTGGCAGTAGCCCGGCCGCAGTTCCTGCAGGCGCGGTTGTACGGTCAGGAAGTAAGGCGCTTTAGCGCTGGCTGCCAGCGAAAACAGACCGTTGCCAAACGGCTTCTTCGCAAGATTCTTGTACAGTTTGAAAGTGCTAGACGGATTCGCGTTGGCGTCATAAATAGACATAGTGAGAACTCTAACGCGGAATAAAGCGAGCGTTGCGTAATGTTGGAAAAACATACACGCCCCTTTTAACGGTGCGCAGTAACAAAGCAGCGACAAAGCAGCGACAAGCTTTGAACGAAGCAATCAACCCGAAGGGAAAGAAATGGCGACCACTGAAATCACCGGAGCGAACTTCCAGGAAACCGTGCAGGGCGACGGCATCGTCGTGCTGGACTTCTGGGCAGATTGGTGTGGTCCGTGCAAGCGCTTCGCCCCGATCTTCGAGCAGGCCTCCGAGGAGAACCCGGACGCCGTGTTCGGCAAGGTGGATACCGAAGCCAACCAGGAGCTTTCCGCAGCCCTGCAGATCCAGTCGATCCCGACGCTGATGCTGTTCCGCGACGGAGTGCTGCTGGCTCGCGAATCCGGCCTGCTGCCGGGCAAGGCCATCAACGAGCTGATCGCCAAGGCCAAGGAGCTGGACATGGACGAGGTTCGCAAGCAGATCGAGGCCGAGCAGGGCGGGGCGCAGTAAGCGCTCGCGCTACAAGCCCCCGCGCTACGGCGCACGTTATAGCGTGTTGACGTCGATGACGAAGCGGTAGCGCACATCCGAATTCAACACGCGCTCGTAGGCCGTGTTGATCTCCTCTGCCGGGATGACCTCCGCCTCCGCGGTGATGCCGTGGGCGGCGCAGAAATCAATCATCTCCTGAGTCTCCCGGATACCACCGATGGCGCTGCCCGCCACGGAGCGGCGCTTACCGATCAGAGCACCAGCGCTGATCTGCATCTTCTCCGGCGGCAGCCCCAGCATCACCATCGTCCCGCCGCGCGCCAGGGTGGAAATAAACGGCGCCGGATCCAGCGGAGCGCTGACCGTGTTAATGATCAGGTCGAAGCTCGCCCTCAAGGGCTTGTGCCAGCCCTCCTCCTTGGTGGCTATGTAACGGCTGGCGCCGAAAGCCCGGCCGTCGGCTTCCTTGGACTTCGAGTGGCTCAAGACCGTCACGTCCGCGCCCATCGACGCAGCCAGCTTCACCGCCACATGCCCCAGGCCACCCATGCCGACCACTGCCACACGGGAACCTTCGCCCACGCCCCAGTGCTTCAGCGGGGAATACGTAGTAATTCCAGCGCACAGCAGGGGAGTGGCCGCCGCGGCGGCATCCGACTCCAAGTCGGCGAAAGCCTCCGGAATGCGGACCAGGAACTCCTCCCGGCAGACGATGTGAGTGGAGTAGCCACCCTGCGTGATGGTGCCATCGGTGCGGTCCGGCGCGTTATACGTGCCGGTCGAGCCGTTCTCGCAGTAGTTTTCGTCGCCTTCGCGGCAGGCATCGCAATCCAGGCAGCTATCCACCAGACAGCCGATGCCGACCACATCGCCGGGGCGGAAGTTCTGCACCTCCGCGCCCACCTCGGTGACCTCACCGATGATCTCGTGGCCGGGGGTCATGGGGAAGTTATCGTGCGGCCAATCTCCATTTACAGTGTGGATGTCCGAGTGGCAGATGCCCGCCCAGCGGATCTTGATTAGGCAGTCGTTGGGGCGCAGGTCGCGCCGGGAAATTGTGGATTTTTCCAGCGCCTCGCCGGCGCCGGGGGCTGAGTAGCATGCAACGTCCATGTTCCCCAGGCTACGCAGATCCCGCGTGTGCAGCGCGGATTCGCACGGCCTGCGCTGGGGCGCGGGCGGACGCGGCCTAGAGGGCGTCAATAAAAAGAACGGCGATTCGCGCAACGGTGCCACTGCGGGGATAATGCGTAAGGGCTTTACAACAGGAGGCACGAAGAATGGGACGGATCAACGGCAAGAAGGCCGCAGTGGCGCTGACCGCCGGGCTGGTCGGCTTCGCCGGCACCGGAATGGCCGTGGCGAAGGGCGGAATTTCTGCGAACTTGGCGCTTTCCGGCTCCTTCTTCACCGTGACGATCGGCGGCCTGTCCGGGCAGGATTTCTCCCTGTTCATGGATAACGACACGAAGGGCGACGACCACCTGCCCGTCGCGCGCGTGAAGATGAAGCAGGCGAAGGCCTCTGACCTCTGCCTTTCCACAACCGTGCCGAACCTTCCCGCCGTCGGCGAGGCCACCCTTTCGCTGCGCGCCAACGGACAGAACAGCGTGGATGCAGACGATCTGATCGTGGGCTCCACCGACATCAAGGGCAGCCTGCGGATGGCCGACCCCAACCTTGGTATTGACGCCAGCCAGGTCAACCCCGAAGCGCCGAACGACGCCTGGGGTCTGCAGTCGAAGAACGTGCAGATTGTGGCGGAGAAGATCATTGCCACGTCGGTAGGGGCGAAGCAGCTAAACGTTTCCGGAGTGGAGGCGAGCGTGCGCCGAGGAACCGAGAATGCCTGCTAAAGGACGGTTAGCGCGCTTCGCCGAGTGGCGCCGCAACCGACCGTTCGTGCCGGGGCTGTTGGTGCTGCTTTCGGGTGTTGTGATTATGACGCCCGCGTATCTGACGCTGCGCATTTCCGACCTACTGGTGATGATCTCGACGCTGTCGGGGGTTTCCACGCTCTTCCTGGGCGCGGCGCAGATCATGTTCGCACTGGGTATTTGGCTGAAGCCTGCCACGGCGCCCTACCTGGGGGTTTTCGCCATTTTGGTATCGCTGGTGGCGCTGCCGGCTTCCAACATCGGCGGGTTCTTGTTGGGTTCACTGCTGGGTATTTTCGGCGGGGCGTTTGCACTGGCGTGGGAGTCGGGGGAGCGGAAGCCGAAGAAGACCCGGAGCAAGAGCTCCGGGGGCGGCACCGGCGGCGAGACTGAGGCCGAGGATGCCGAGAGCGAAGCCGATACCGAGGGCGAGCCACGTTCCGACAGGGGCTCCGACGGCGGATACTCCTCGACAGTCGCGGCCCTGCTGGTGGCGGTGGGGATCGCGACCGGCGTGGGCATTCTGAATGCGAATGCCCCGTACAGTGTGGCCCAGCCCGCGCGGGTGGGCGACGTCGGCCAGGTCACCGCAGATAACGTGACCTTCAAGGGGAACGTGCGCGTCGGCGTGGATTCCGTGGGCACGGAGCAGGGCGGCCGCGACCTGCTGCGTATCACCGGCGACCGGCTGGAGATCAAGAACCTGCAGATCAGACTGCCCGGCCAGTGGGGCGACGGGCTGATGCAGACCGGCCCGGATGTGGAGACCTACGTGATCGAAGGCCCCGTCGTGGTGGAGGCTACGTCCCTGGAGGCCGTGCCCGCGCTGGCCGAGATCTCCACGGTCCCGGTGAAGGTGGACATTTCCGCTGGCGCGGGGGATGTGCTGCACCAGCTGGGTCTGGTGCCCAGCGAGGCGCCGATTCCGGACCCGGTGATGGAGGTCGTCTCCCTGAAACAAGTGAAGCTGGACCTGATGCACCTGACCGGGCGGGATATGAATGCCCCGGTGGTTCACCTGTACCCGCGCTAGCGGCGGGCTTGACTCCCGCTCCCGCTTTCGCCCCGTGCGCTACGCGGAAAGTCAGTACGCTGGGATGCAGTTAACTTAAGCAAACCACTACATCTCGAATAAGTACCGACTACATAGCGACACAGGAGTTTTCCCATGGCGAATCCATTTTCTAAGGGCTGGAAATACCTGATGCAGTCCCTCGACACCAAGATCGAGGAGAACGCGGATCCCCATGTACAGATCCAGCAGGCCACGGAAGCGGCCCGCAAGCAGCACCAGCAGATTTCCGAAAGCGCAGCCCGCGTGATCGGTAATCGCAACCAGCTGGAAATGAAGATGAACCGCTTGCAGCAGGATGCGGAGAAGCTTTCGGGTAACGCCCGCACCGCCATCCAGCAGGCCGACAAGGCCGCGGCCGATGGCGACCAGGCCAAGGCCAACGAGCTGAACCAGACGGCCGAGCTGTTCGCATCTCAGCTGGTCACGGTCGAGCAGCAGCTTGAGGAGACCAAGCAGCTGTACTCCGGTGCGGAAGAGGCCGCCCGCCAGGCGCAGCAGCAACAGCAGCAGTCCGCCGCCCGCCTCGAGGATCAGATGGCGCAGATCAACCAGCTGCGTTCCCGGGTGGATCAGGCGAAGATGCAGGAGGCCACCGCGAACTCCATGCAGCAGATGGATGGCCTGGTGCAGAACGATGACGTGCCGACCCTGGACAGCGTGCGCGAGAAGATCGAGCAGCGCTACGCCCAGGCGCTCGGCAGCCAGGAGCTCGTCGAGAACTCCGTGCAGGGCCGCATGTCCGAGATCGAATCCGCTGGTAACGACATGCGCGCCAGCTCCCGTCTGGAGGAAATCCGCGCCCAGCTGAACGCCGAGAACGGTGCGAACGCCCTCGAGCAGGGCGAGGGCAACGGCGACGGTGCTGGCGAGGCTCAGGGCGAACTGGAGCGCTAACCCGCCCACCCCGCTCTACCTGGCGGGCCCGCCTGCCTTGCGGGCACCTCTCACCCCTCTGCGGCCAGCAAACCTGGTGTAAAGTATCCAAGGTTCGCGGGTGCACCGATGCGCCCGCCTTTTACATCGTGGAGGGATACTTTTGTCTGAAGAATCTATTTCTGACGCCACCAACTCCGACCGCGCGGAGCACTCCGTCCCTCCCGGCGAGCCCGCGCCCGGCGCCAAGCTCCTGATCGGCGTGCTTGTCGCCGCGGCCTTCGTGGTGATCCTCAACGAGACCACCTTGTCCGTGGCCCTGCCCGTTTTGATGGGAGAGTTTGGCGTCACCGCCGATGCAGCGCAATGGCTGACCACAGCATTCATGCTCACGATGGCCGTGGTCATTCCGATGACTGGCTACATCATGCAGCGCTTCCGCCTGCGCTCGATCTACGCGACGGCGTTGACGACCTTCCTGGTCGGAACAGTCCTCGCGGCCGCAGCGCCGACGTTCCCGATCCTGCTGCTGGCGCGTGTGATCCAAGCCAGCGGCACGGCGCTGGTGATCCCGATGCTGATGACCACCATCATCCGGCTGGTTCCCATCAACCGCCGCGGTGCGGTATTCGGCCTGGTCTCAGTGGTTATTGCGGTGGCTCCGGCGCTGGGCCCGACGTTTTCCGGCGTGGTGCTGGAGGCTTTGGGCTGGCGCTGGATTTTCATCCTCGTCGCCCCGCTGGTGCTGATCGCCCTGGTCGCGGGCCTGTTCTTGGTGAAGAATTTCGAGGAGCCGAGCCGTCCTACTCTGGACGTGCTCTCCGTCTTCCTCTCCGCGTTCGGCTTTGCGGGGCTGGTGTACGGCCTGGCCGGCCTGTCGGAGCTGGCCGATGGCGTGCCGGTGCAGCGCCTGATCATCCTGGCCGTGGGTGCGGCGATCCTGGCGGTGTTCTTCCTTCGCCAGCGTTCCCTGGAGCGCAGCTCTAAGCCGGGTGCCACTCCTCTGTTGAACCTGCAGCCGTTGCGCGTGCGCGAGTACAACCTCTCGCTGGGGCTGCTGCTGTTCACGTTCTCCATGCTCTTCGGCTTCATCATTCTGATGCCGCTGTATGCGCAGAACGTCGCCGGCCTGTCGGAGCTGAAGACCGGCATGGTTTCCCTGCCCGGCGGCCTGGTCATGGGGCTGCTGGGCCCAGCGGTCGGCCGTGCCTACGACGCGCGCGGTACCCGTCCGCTGATCATCTCGGGCAGCATTTTGATCACCATCGGCATGATGGGCTTTGCCGCCCTGGAGCAGACGGAGCACCTGTTTTCTTGGGTTGGTTCCGGCACGTGGCCGGCGTTTGTGCAGCTCACGCTTGTTACGGTTGTGTTGAACTTGGGCATTGCTTTGATGATGACGCCCCTTATGTCCAACGCCCTGGCGGCCGTTCCGGACTCGTTGGCTTCCCACGCGCAGGCAATCTTGAATACTTTCCAGCAGGTTGCCGGTGGCGCAGGAACGGCAATCTTCGTGGCTGTGATGACTTTCGCCTCCACGCGGTACGCCTCTAGCAATGCGGAGGAATTGGCGGGTCTGGGTGCCACGGATCCTGCGCTGGTGGAGGCGCAGGTGGTGGGCCAGGGCATCCATGTGGCATTTCTGGTGGCGGCTTTCGCCTCGGTGGTGCTGATGGTGGCCTCGGCGTTTCTGAAGCTGGATGCGCGGGAATCCGCGCACCCGGGCGCGCCGAAGAACTAGAAACTTGATCGGGCAGGTTGCCCCGCAGCGTGGCCGATTACTTTGGCCAATGCCTCGGGACAGCTCCACATCGGCCAGTGCCCCGTGGGAAGATCAATGACGTCGATATTGTCGATCCGGGCCACTTCGGCGAACATTGCGTGTCCCTCTTCGGCCAACCCCAGTACCTGCTCACTTGGTATAGAGCAGCACACCATCGTGGTCGGCACGCTGAAGCGGCCATCATTGGTTAGTTCGACAGCTGCACGCATGACAGGTCCCGGTTCGGCGACGGCCTTCTCGCGGAAGCACTGTAGGTGCTCTGCGCTAAGGCCTTCAAGACTGGCCTGTTGGCCGAGCTCCTCGAAGGAAGGCAGGGGCACCTCCGCGACCGACTCGGGGAGATCCGGGGCGAAGACGCTACCTGGCAAGACTGGACCCGAGTCCACCCACACAACCCGCCGGATCAGTTCTGGATGTTGGTCGATAACGACACTGACCGGAGCATTAGCACCGCTGTGCGCGACGAGAACTACATTGCCTCCCTGCGCGTCGACTACTGATTGGATTGCCACGACTTGCTCATCGAGAGTCCTGTTCGCGCGCTGTGGGTCTTGATCGTCGAGGCCGGGAAGAGTGATCGGAATGGCGTGCATGCCGTTGGATGTCAGCTGTTCGGCGACTTCGTCCCATGCCCATGCCCCAAGCCAATGGCCCGCGATCAGGATTATCACGGGAGGGGTCTTTTCCTGCTGTTTTGATGTCATGGTGCCATCATGTCAGTGCTGTTGGACAGCAGTGTGTCACTATATATGTCATGAATTTTGAACGGGCATTTCCATGAAGCGATCCGAGCGTCTTCACGCTCTGACGGATGTTTTGCGGCGTAGTGGCTCCCGCGGAACCAGTGCTGAGCGCCTGGCGAGCGAGTTTGAGGTGTCGGTCCGCACCATCAAGCGTGACCTAGCTGCGCTGGAAAGCGCCGGACTGCCCATCTGGTCGCGCCCTGGCCCTGGCGGTGGATATGGCCTGGTCCCGGGTGCATCGCTTCCCCCGGTTCGATTGTCCCCGACGGAGGCAATGGCCTTGTTGGCTGCGAGCGTGTCGACTGATGCGCCGTATGCCGACCTGGCAACAACGGCGGCAGAGAAAATCGTCGACGTTCTTGATCCTCGTACGAGACAGCAAGCTGAGCGACTAGCTGAGCGTGTATGGGTTAATCCCTCTGCCACTTCGTTGAGGACTACACGCTCTGCATTGGAGCAAGCGATGACAGACCAAAAAGTGGTTCGAATTCAGTACATCACCAGCGAGGGGGTTGAAAGCTGCCGCGATGTTGAACCGGTATTGTTCGCTTTCACCGACGGGCGTTGGTATCTGGTCGCATGGTGCCGTCTACGATCAGCGATCCGTTGGTTCGCGCTGTCACGGGTGAAGAAGGCCGTTGTTACCAGTGAGACTTGTTCTGGTCACGACATCAAGGAGGTTGGCATACCGCCCGTCCATGCGCGAAGCGTAAACCCTCATCACTGGTAAAACAGTTGACCAATGCTCCCGAGAACTACAGCTACAGCGGCAGCTTGCGCAGAATCGGAAGCGGCAGGTGCTTCAGGATCAGCATGATCGGGCGGAACAGGGGATGCACCCAGATCAGGGACTTGCGGTTATCCACGGCCTTAGCGATGGCCTTAGCCACGTCTTCCTTGTCCACTGTCAGCGGCGCGTCGTCCAGGTCCTTGGTCATGTTGGTGCGCACCTGGCCCGGGCGGACGGTCAGCACGCGCACGCCGGTGCCGCGCAGAGCCTCGTTCAGCATGCGGTAGAAGCCATCCAGGCCGGCCTTGGTGGAGCCGTAGACGAAGTTGGAGCGACGGACCATCTCACCTGCAACGGTGGAGAACGCCACGATCTGGCCGTGGCCCTGCTTCTTCATGTAGTCCGCCAGCAGCACGCCGACGGAGACGGCGCCGGTGAAGTTCACCTGCGCGGCCTGCACGGCCAGCTTCTGGTTGGTCCACTGCTTCTCGTTATCGCCCAGAATTCCGAACGCAACGATGGCCAGGTCCACGTCGCCGTGGCTGAAGATTTCCTCGAAAACCTGCGGGTGGGAATCGAAGTCCACTGCGTCGAAGGAGACGGGTACGACCTCGCTGGCACCGGCGGCGTTCATGCGTGCGGTGGCGTCATCCAAAGACTCGCCATCACGGGCGGCCAGGATCACGCGCGCGGGGCCGCGGGAGAGGAACTCCTCGACGACGGCGAGGCCCATGTCGGACGCGCCGCCGAGCAGCAGGATGGACTGGGGTTTGCCAACGGCATCAATCATTGTGACTCTCTTTCGGGTTAAAGCGCTGTGCAGTTAAAGCTCTATGCAGTTAGAGCTCTAGGCGGCGGGACATGTCGGAGGCGAAAACCCCCGTCGGGTCGATGCGCTTGCGGGTGGTCAGCCAGCCGGGCAGGCCGGGGTACATCTTGTGGAAGTTCTCGGCGGAGGTGCGGGACTCCTTGGCCAGGTACAGGCGGCCGCCGAACTCCATCACGCGCCGGTCCAGGTCGTCCAGGAAGGCGCCCAGGCCCGGCTTAATTGGGAAGTCCACGCAGACGTTCCAGCCCGGCATCGGGTAGCTCAGTGGAGCCTTGTTACCCTCGCCGAACAGCTTGAACACGTTCAGTGCGGAGTAGTGGCCCGAGCGCTGGATGTCGCGGATGATCTCCTTGAATGGCTCCACGGCCTCCGTCGGCACGACGAACTGGTACTGCAGGAAGCCCTTGGAACCATAGCCGCGGTTCCACTCGCCGATGAGGTCCAGCGGCTGGTAGAACTGCGTGAGGTTCTGCACCTGGTTGCGGTACTCGCCGGACTTCAGCCACCACAGCTCGCCGATGGCCACCATGGACAGCTTGTTCATGGTGAAGCTCGGGAAGATGTCCGGCACGGTCATCAGCTGCGGGGCCTTGAACTTCAGCGGATCCTTCGCCAGCTTCGGCGCGTACTCCTTCAGCTGGTCCAGGGTTGCCAGGGAGCCACGGGAGATCGCGGCGCGGCCCAGCTTCGGCTCCGGGCTGATCGCGTCGAACCAGGCGGAGGAGTAGGTGAAGTTGTGCTCCGAACCGTCGGAGTGGAACGCGATGGTCTCGTCCAGGGAGTGCGTCATGTCTCCATCGGCGATGAAGTACGCGGTCTCCGTCTTCGTCATCTCAATGGTCGCGCGCAGGATGATGCCGGTCAGGCCCATGCCGCCGACGGTGGCCCAGAACAATTCGCCTTCCGGGTCGTCCTCGGAGCCCTCCGGGGTCAGGTGCAGTACGCGCCCGTCGGCCACCAGCAGCTCCATGGAGCGGACGTGGTTGCCGAAGGAACCCGCGGAGTGGTGGTTCTTGCCGTGGATATCCGGGCCGATAGCGCCGCCGATGGTCACCTGGCGGGTGCCGGGCAGCACCGGCACCCACAGGCCGTGGGGCAGGGCGGCCTTCATCAGCTGGTCCAGCGTCACGCCAGCATCCACGTCCACGAGGGCGGTATCGGGGTTGATGCTGTGGATCGTGTTCAGCTGCTGCATGTCGATGACGAGCCCGCCGGCGTTCATGGCCGGGTCGCCGTAGCTGCGGCCCATGCCGCGGGCGATCACGCCACGCTGCAGGTGGCTGGGCTTATCCGCGTTATCGTCGGCCACGCGCGCGACGGCGGCGGCAATTTGGTCGACATCCTGTGTGGACAGAACTTCGGCGGTCGTGGGGGCGGTGCGACCCCACCCGGTGAGGGTACGAGTGCTGGTGTGCAATTCCATGTTCTCTACCCTAGCGCCCGGGTGGGACAACCCCTGGGCGCGGCGCCGCGTGGGGCTCAAGTTGCCAGCGTTTTCGCAGTTGCGGTGTGGGCGGCGTCACTAAGAAAGGGCGAGTGCGAGCTAGCAGAGAGCTAGTAGAGCTCCATGATCTGGCGGATTTCCTCCGGCAGTTCCTCGGGCTCGGTGATGGTGGGGCCGTCGTATTCGCGCAGGATGTCGCGCACGCGCTGGCGGCTGGTGCTGTCGAGGATGGGCAGTTCCTGGGCCATGAGGCGCGTCATGAACTCGTTGAGCGGCAGGTTCGTGCGGGTGGAGGCCTCGTAGCTGCTTTCCTTACCGACGCCACCGACTCGCACCGGTGCACTCCTGTGTTCCTGCTCGGCGGGGGAGAGCTTGGAGCGCTTGAAAAGTTTCGCAGCGGCGGGGAACCTATCAAAAACAGCCATGGGGAAGATCATAGTCGGTGGTAACCTCCAATAGCGATGAGCACAACTGCCCCTGAAAGCACTGCCGCCGAGTCGAATGTTGCCGCGAGTACCGCGGCCCCCGGCGCGCCCGAACCCGTCCGCTACGACCCGATCATGGTCGTGGCCGCCGCAGGCCCCGCCGACGATCCCACCTTCGCCATCTGGCAGGTGGAAACCGACCCCGACGTGCAGCTTGGAGATTTTTCCGGCGCCTGGCTGATCGATGGCTCGGGCATCCACGGCTTCGCCGCCAGCGCGGACTGGATTGAGGGGACCGACGACCGCGCGGCCATGCTCGCCGCCTTGCTGCGCTATCCCGTGCTGTTTGTGGGCGACGAGGAAGCGGCGAAGGTGCTGCCGAGTGACGTTGCGCTGGTTGATGTGGCGGCCACGGAGGTCGCTCTTAATGACGCCCTCACCTCCGCCAAGCAGCACTTCAGCGACGAGTTCCCGGGGAAGAAGCAGCCGGCGTGGGGGAGCTTTCGCACGCTGGAGGAGTTCCGCGAAGCCGAGGCTGGCGTGGCTGGCAGCGGTGCTAGTCAACGCGCTGGGGAAGGCGCGGATGAGTGCGCCGGAAGCCGCGCCGGGGAGAGCGCGGGCGCTGCCGACGGGAGCGATAGTGCGGATAACGGGGGTGGCAGCGCAGCCGAGCGGGAGGCCGTGGCGGCGGCTCTACAGGAGGCCGCCGCACTGCGCGGTTGGATCGCCCAGTACAACGCATTCGATAAGTTGCGAGTCCGCCGACTTGGCCCTGTGATCAGCGAGTTTGTGACTGCTCAGCCGCTTCCGCTGGTTCTCGCCCAGCGAGGTTAGCCGGGCGCCATTACGCTTAGATGCATGAATCGCTCATCGCTTTTTGGAGCCGCCGGGGGCTATGAATCAGCCGGCGGTTCCACTGCTGCGCGAGCGAAGGTGAACGGCGGCGCGGAGGCCGCGGATGCGCCGGAAAGGGCGCAGACCGCGGAGTCACAGGCCATGGAGGCGCAGGTCACGGAGGCACCGATCGCGGGCGGCAGCGTGATCTCCCTGTCGCAAATCCGCACCTCCCGGCGCGATGGCGCCGACGGGGCGGAGGCTAACGCCGGGGGAGCGGCAGACAGCGCAGCTGAGGGGGTTAGCGCCGAGGGGGCGGAAGTGCAGGAAAGCGTGGGGATTATGTCCACACCGGGGGCGGGGAGTAGCAAGAAATCCGGAGCTCACACCACTGTCTTCACCGTGGTGGTGGAACACCACTTCCCGGGCGTGGGAAGGTACTCCCGCCTGCTCAGCGTTTCCGGCGCCATGAGCGTGGCCGATTTCGCCGAGGCGATCCTCACTAGCTTCGACTGGCCTGAATCCGTGAACCGAGTCCCCGAGGCGCACCCCACCCGCTACGTCGCGCGGGCGGAGCGCGGCGCCGACGCGCCCGCCGGCGCTGAGACTTCCGGCGCTGACAGTGCGGGCGCCGACACTGAAACTCCCGGCGCTGACAGTGCGGGCGCCGACACTGAAACTCCCGCCACCGCCGACACCACCACCGAGCCAACCTGGAGTTTCCGCGCCCGCACCGCCGGCCGCGTGCGCGTCTACGCCAAGGGCGCAAACTCCATTGGCACTGCTCTCGGCGACATTTTCCGCCGCGGGACCATCGGCGTGCTGAAGGTAGGCCGCTACGACTTCAGCGTCAACGTCACAGACACCACCACCCGCCACGAGGAAATCGAGCTCATCCCCACCGGCTCCCCCTTAGACGCTTCCTTCGACGCGCCGGGCGAGCCGGATGCCGAAGCAGTGCTCCTGGCCGCGGACTTCCTCGCCGATACGGAGGAGGATGCGGCTGAGGCGGGTGGCGTCAATAAGAATCAGGAAGACGAGCTCGCTGCGCACTTGCACCCTGCAGGCATTCCGGCGCGGGTGGATGTCACGGAGGTGAACGTAACGCTGGCGGGCAAGGATACCGTCGAGCAGATCCTCGCCGAAACTGACCCTGAGCTGCGGGAACTTCTGCACGAGCGGGCGCTGTACGAGTTCATTCCGCTGCTGCAGGCGCTGGACTTGGAGCGGCCGGCGAACGTCACCGAGCACGCCGCCGAGCTGCTGGCCGATGCGCCGATCGAGAAGAGCAAGATCGGGCGCGCGGCTGCGTGGGCGCGGATCATCGCGCTGTCTACGCTGGTGGATTCGGAGGTCGACGAGGTCAGCGAGGCCTTCATGTCGGCACTCGGCTTCACGCGCGCGGATGCGAAGCTGCCGCCGACGGATACTGCCTTGGGTACTGACGCCCTCAGTGCCAGCGAGATCAAGTGGCTGTCACGGCGGACCGGGCGCATCTTGGCGCAGGTGGGAGCGTGCAAGTGGGAGCCTCAGCCCGATGACCAGGCGGTTCCTTTGGTTCCGCAGTGCTCGCTGCTGGACCGCTTGGAGATGTACCGCTTCGTCCTGCAGCGCTAGTTTGGCTGCTGCTCGCCGGGCTGGGCCTGCAGCGCTAGCTTGGCCGGGCTGCTGCTGTGGTTTGCCTAGCTTGGCCGGGCTGGCCTGCGCTGGGCTTGGCTGGGCTGCTGAGGTAGTTTGTGCAGCCAGCGTTTGTGCGTTGAATTTGTAGCATTCTGGAGAGCACATTCGGCCCTTCGGAGCTTCATGGGGTCTTGACTGTCGGAAAAGTTGCAGTTCCTGTCGCGAAATGTCGGAAAAGTTGCAAAACGTTTTTGGGCGCAGCCGGAGAAGAATCGGGAAAACGCCCTGACCTGCATATTTACAAAAATGGAAATGGTGCGCAATAACAAATTGCAACATTTCCGACATTTAAGCCTCTGGCAGCGGCTGGAGAGTCCGGAGTGGCCGGAGTGACCGGAGGGAGGCGGCGAAGCAGAGTTGGAAAGCCGGGTGCGGCGGAGCAGAGTTAGAGAGCCGGGTGCGGCGGAGAAGAGTTGGAAAGCCGGGTGCGGTGGAGCGGAGTTGGAGAGCCGGGTGCGGTGGAGCGGACCCCGGCTAGCGTTTGAAGATGAGGAACTTCTGGATCAGGAAGTTCAGCACCGTCGCCGTGCCCTGGGCAATCACAAAACTGATCGCACGCACCCAGAACGCATTCAGGTCGAAGCCCTCCAGCCACGGGATCGATACCTTGTACAGCCCCCACTGCACAATAAAGGTCAGCCCGTAGGTCACCATGGTGATGGCGAATCGGCGCCCACTCGGCTCCGCCTGGAAAGTCCACCGACGGTTGATGAAGTATGCCGTCAGGGTTCCCAGCACGAATCCCAGTGCCTTCGCCACGCCATCGCTCAAGCCGAACGCAAAGGTGAACAGCGTTGTGGAGCCGAAGTCTACGACGGCGCTGAAGCCTCCGACCAGGACAAACTTCACCAGCTGCGACTGGATGATGCGCTGCGCCCGGGTGGTGTGCTCAGACTGAAAGTTATCGCCGCCCCGCGCGCCCTGCCCGGCAGTGGCATTGTCGGCAGCGGCGCCGGAAACCGCGTGGGGCCCGCTGACATTGCTAGCGCCGGTCGCGGCACCGGAAGCAGTGCCGGCGCCACTGGAGTGTCCGGTCCCAGCGGGATCGGTGCCTGGCTGGGGCGAGGGGGCGTCATTAATAGCGTCATTAAAAGAAGGCTTAGACATCCGCATCACCGGCGCCAGAACCCGCACCGCCAGTCCGCGGCTCGACCACGCGCACCGCCCGGCTGGCCTCGCGCGGCGCAGAGCGGAACGTCCACAGCTTGTTGAACAGGAAGTTCGCCGGCACCGCCAGGATCACGCCGATGAAGTTGCCCCAGTACGCGCGCGTGCGCAGCCCCGTGGAGTTATCGAAAATGTCGTGCGGCAGGGCGATCGGCGACTCCGGATTCACCAGCGCCGTCGAGACCACCAGCGTGATCAGCAGGCCGAATACACCCACGGCCATGAACTGCGGCAGCTGCTTCCACCAGGCGCGCTTCGGCTCGTGGCGGAACGTCCAGTAGCGGTTCAGGCAGAAGTTCCAGATGTTCGCCAGCAGGAACGCAACCACGGAAAACACGTGGTACCAGCGGAAATGGTACTGGGTGCCGAGGAGGTTCAGGAAGGCATCCTGTACGTGAATGTCCCAGCCGGCCTCTGCGAGCTTCTTCGACAGCACGAAGATCGCCTGGTTGACCACAAACCCCGACGCGCCGACGAGCCCGAATTGGATGAACTGCCGCGCGACGTTGCGGTGGCGGTGCGCGCGGGAGGGGGCGGCCCCTTCGGCGTTCTTCTTATTGACGCCGGCGTCGTCAGCGGGCTTGGTGGGCTCAGCGCTCGGGGTGGTCTGGGTTTCGGACACGGTCACTTCGGCTAACTTCATCCTCGGTTAGGTGGTGTTAGGCGGCGCCGCCGGAGAGCTGCTTGGGTGTTGCCTTGGGTTCCAGGAGCGCTGGGGTCCAGAAGCTCTGGGGTCCAGGGCTGCTCAAGTGCTGCTCGGGGCACTGCGATAGTCACTTAAGACTACGCCTGTGACCGGGTAAAAGGGAAAATCCTGGCCGGTGTGTGCGCTTAAAAAGTTGCTTAGAAATCCGCGGGCGGGTGCGAGCGCAGGCCTGCGGGCTAGCGCTCGGCGCGCTGCGGGGTGTTGCACACCCCGCGCCCCGCCTCGTCTCGCCGCGCTAGCGGCCCGGCCGACGGAACTGCTCGCGCCGGCCGAGCGCATGCAGCCGCAGCCACTCGGCGAACCCCTTCGGGTCCTTCTTCTGCACCAGGAAGAACCATCCGAAGCGGGCGTATTCCTGCGGCAGCAGTTTGCGCATCCCCGGCTGGTTCATGATGTACCCGCGGTTGCGGTACGTGAAGTAGCGCTTGAATTCGTTGTCCGGGTACTGCGTGTGCATCTTCCCGCCGAGGATCGGCTTGAACTCGTCCGAGCCGTCGGGGTGCAGATACGCGCAGGTCAGGCACGTTCCGAAGGGCAGGCCGCTGCGGACCAGGCGGCGGTGGTACTCCACCTCGTCGCCACGGATGAATAGCCGATAGTCGGGCACGCCAATTATCTCCATCGCCCGCGCACTGATCAGCGCGCCGTTGAACAGGCTGGCGATACCCGGCAAGAATGAACCCTCCAGCTCGGATAGCGTCCGTCGCCACACCAACCCCTGGCGCAGCGGGAAGGCCAGCCGCTCCGGATCCTCGATGTTGCATACCACCGGGCTGATTTCCTCCAGCCCCTCGCGCTCCGCAACTTCCTGCAGGGTGGCCAGCACGTGTGCGTCGGCGGGGCGCCCGTCGTCGTCGGCGCACCATATCGCGTCGGCGCCCAGGGAAAGAGCCGTCAGGAACCCCAGCGCGAAGCCGCCGGCTCCGCCCAGGTTCGTCGCGGATCCCACGTAGTGGCCCCGCGACGCGCACACCGCTTCCACCAGCTCGCGCACCGCCGGGTCGTTGCCGTTATCCACAACCACCACGTGCGCAACCTCCGCGCCCTCCTGGTTTGCAACCTGGCGCAGCGAGGCCTCCAGCAACTCCACGCGGTTATGCGTGACGATCACTGCGGCGACGGTGTCTTTCCTGCTCAGCGGCATGTGTTAGGCCTGTTCTTTCTCTGCGACTAGCTCCTGCACCTCACGGCGGCGCACCTTGCCCAGCTGGTCGGCGGGCAGCTCCTGGAATGCATGGAATACCTTCGGCACCTTATACGCAGTAAGTCGTTCTTTGGCGAAGGCGCGGAAGTCGTCGGCGTCAATAACAGCACCATTGGCCAAAACCACAGCCGCAGCGACGGTCTCGGACCCATCCTTGCGCTGCACGCCCACGACGGAAGCCTGCTCGATGGAAGGGTGCGCGCACAGGACTTCCTCGACTTCGGCGGGGTAGACGTTGAAGCCGCCGGTGATGATCATCTCCTTGATGCGGGAGACGATCTTCAGGTACCCGTCGGACTCCATGACGGCCATGTCGCCGGTACGGAACCAGTCCTCGTGGAAGGCGTCGGCGGTGGCGTCCGGGCGGTTCAGGTAGCCCTTGAACACCTGCGGGCCGCGGACGACCAGCTCGCCGGCCTCGCCGTCGGGCATGGTCTCGGCGGGATTGTCGGGGTTGGCCACGCGGATTTCGGTGGAGGGGAAAGGCACGCCGATGTAGCCCTCGCGGCCCTTGCCCATGGGGTTACCTGCGATGATCGGCGCAGTTTCGGTCAGGCCGTAGCCCTCCACGATGTTGCCGCCGGTGCAGCTTTCCCACTCGCGGACGGTCTCTGCGGGCAGGGCGCTGGCGCCGCTGAAGGAGTTGCGGATGCCGGAGAGCGGCATGTCGCGCTTCGCCGCTTCCTTCATGATGTTCTGGTAGAGCGCGGGCACGCCGGGCATCCAGGAGGGCATGTTCTTCTTCATTACGCGCATGACCAGCGGCATTTCGGGCGCGGGCAGCAGCTGGATTTCGCCACCGATCATCGGCGCGAGGGTGATGTTCATGGTCAGGCCGTATGCATGGAAGATCGGCAGCGCGGCCAGCATGACTTCCGGCTTCGGCCCCTTGCCCAGGCCCTTCACCCAGGCCTGGCCCTGCCGCAGGTTCGCGATGAGGTTGCGGTGAGTCAGCACGGCGCCCTTCGGCTCGCCGGTAGTGCCGGAGGTGTAGAGGATCAGCCCCGGGTCGGTCGGGTCGATCTTTTTATTATTGACGCCCCCACGCAGCCACTTTTCGCCATTTCCGCCAGTGCGCATGAAGCTCTTCCAGGAGACGGCGGAGGGCGCCGGGCCGGTGAGCTTTTCCTTCATGGCCTTGATCTTCGGGATCGGCAGCTTCAGGGCATAGCGCAGCGGGGCGGGCATCTCGTCGGGGAGGGTGACGGCGATAACCGTTTCGAGGGGACTGTTCAGCCGGAGGTCCTCGGCGACGTCGCCGACCTTGTCCCAGAAGAAAGCCACCTTGGCGCCGTGGTCGTTGAAGGGGTGGCGGAGCTCGGCGGCGGTGTACAGGGGGTTGTGCAGGGTGGGGACTGCGCCAATGTTCTGGATTGCGTAGAAGGCGATGAGGGCCTGCGGGCAGTTCGGCAGAGCGATGGCTACGTGGTCGCCGCGCTGCACGCCGAGCTTCTCCAGGGCTGCGGAGGCGATGGCGACCTGGCGGCCGTACTGCTCGTAGGTGGTGACTTTGCCGAAGAAGGTAAAGGCGTTGCGCTCGCCGATCGTGTCCACCGCGTGCCAGAAGACCTCCGGAATGGTGAAGCCTGCGGGGTTTTCCGCCGGGTCGTCGAGGTCGATGGTGTGCTGCGTCCACGGGGTGTAGTGCTGCAGCCACGCCTTAGAGTTGAAGGCCTCGGATGCGGTTGCGCCGTTGCTGGAGTTGGTGGCTGGAGTGGCTTCCTCGTTGCCGGCGGGGGTGCCTGCGCCGTTGTCGCCTGCTGGGTTGGTCAACTGTTTCACCTGGTTCTGCGTGCGTTGTTCGTAAGTTGTTCTGCGTGTGCTTTGGGTTTAACTTGCTGGTTCAATGTGCAGGGCGTGGTTGCGCTCACGTGCAGTATGCACTGTGCTTTCAGTCACGCCTGCGCGTCCGAGACCGAGTCTAACGCTTTGGGCGCTCCAACTGGCGGGGTTCTTTAATTCTCTTTTTATCTCTAGTTTGTGTCGGGTGCGCTGCTCCACTTGTCCGGCGCGCACGTGTCACACGCGCCGGGGCGGGGCGGATGGTTCGCGAAGCTGGAGGTGAAGGCGACGGGGGCGAGGTGGCGTCAATAAAAAAGAACAAAAAGGGCTACGACCAGGCGAGCGCGCCGCCGCTCCAGAGGGTGCACGGTGGGCGGGTCGGGCGTGCGGCGAGGGTGTGGAAATGCTCGATGACCTGCTCGATTGCGCGGCCGGAGAGGTACGTTTCCGCCGTGACGCGCAGCAGCGTGATTCCGCGGGCTTGGATGTCGTTTTCGCGTTGACGTTCCTTGAGCAGGGCGCGCTCGATGGCCGGTGTGGTGGAGCCGTATTTCTCGCGGCCGTCGTATTCGACGGCGAGGCCGACGTCGAAGAACATGTCCACGCGCCCGATGGTCCAGCCGCCCTCGTTGAGTATGTTGACCTGCTGAAATGGTGCGGGCAGGCCGTGTTCCCAGAAGCGGATTTTCAGCTGCGATTCGCGCGGGCTTTCGGAGTGGCGGGTGATGAGGCGCGCGGCCGTGCGGGCGCGCTGGGCGCCGTGGCGGATGGGCGCGGTTGCTGGGGTGGCGGCTGGGTCGCGCAGTCCGTCCTGCCACGCGCGCCACGTGCGCCACTCATGCCACGTGATTTTCTTTGTGTGCAGCGCGGCCTCCGTGGCGATGACGGCATCGTCCAGCGAGTGCCGAAGCCCCAGGTCATGGCACGTATCCAGCAGTCCGCTGGTCCAGATTTCGCCGAACTCTGTGGGGATCAGCACAGCGCGCTGGCCCTGCCCCGGCGCCGCGAGGTAGCGCTCTGACCTGCCGTTTCTTCCCATTAGCGTTCTTTTTGGTGACGCCAACTCCACCGTCTCCGGCGGCCCAAACTTCTCGAGGGGCAGGCCGTGGAGGAAGGCTGCCGATTTGCCCGCCACGACGGCCGGACCACTGCGGATATATTCGGCGGCGATTCTGGCTCGGGCTTTAATTGCTTCTGCTTCGGGGTCCTGTTCAAACTCACGCCACTGACCTGCAGGAATGTAAACTCCTGGTGCAAGTCTGACCGCTTCGCCCCTCGCTGCGAGTCGCTGCATTTTTCGTGCCTCCGAGGGGTTCATCGTGTGAACGTCGAGAAGCAGCTTGGCTTTCCTGCGAGGGGGCACCTGGGGAAATGTAACCGCACGCGCCCGCCGAGTGGTTGTGGATTTGGCTCTTGATTTTCCATTGCTTGCGCTGGTTGCAGTGCTGGTGTGTGCGCTGCCGCGAGTATCGCTGTTGTTCAGTTGCTGCGCGGCTTGATCTGTTGTTTTGCACGCCTTGGACTGTTTCACTTTCGAACCCCCTGTTTCCCCTGGTCTGCGTAGCCTTTAAGAGATGTGTTGGAGATAGAGAGATTCGGCAACGCATCCGGGCTGGCGGTCATTCTTGCATTTGAACGAGCTTGGCGGGATATGGGTGGCTCGGGCTTGTGAATAACTCTTTGCAGGTAGGCGATTTATCCACAAGCACAAAAATTCGAGATGCGGGAATCTCCCCGATGGTGTACGGGCGGCTTGCCTGCGGGCGTGGATGTGATGCTGGTGGCGGGCGTGGATGTGATGCTGGCGCCGGGCGTGGGTGTGATGCTGGTGGCGGGCGTGGGTGTGATGCTGGCGCTGGGCGTGGGTGTGATGCTGGCGCTGGGCGTGGGTGTGATGCTGGCGCCGGGCGTGGGTGTGATGCTGGTGGCGGGCGGCGCGCTGGCGCTGAATGCGTGAAAGTAAGTATTGGGGCCACTGGGGGCGTTGTTATTGGTGTGAGTGCTGGGTGAGTGGGCTGGTGACCTCAAGAGCAACTACTGGATGGGAAAATGTCGGAAAAGTTGCAATTTGTTGTTGGGGGACATTTCCACTTAGGCAAAGGTGCAGGTCAGCGAGTTTTTCGAGCTGGGTGCGGACGACGAGGATTTACGTTTTGCAACTTTTCCGACATTTAGCGTCTTGAACTGCAACTTTTCCGACATTTAGCCACTCGCCAGGACGGGCTTCAGGGTGGTTTATGGAATAAGTGGGGCGCTAGGGGCTGGTGGGACAGATAGGACTGGTGGGAAAGTGGGGCTGGTGGGGCGAAGCTGCCAGCCGCCGGGCGAGAGAGTGCCCGATTGTTTGTGTGCGGGGGCTTGGTTTACAAGTACTCCGCGAATCGGTCTGGGTATGCCACAGCTAGTTGGTTGATGGCTTGTTTCCAGCCATTGGCCTTCGCTCCTTCAACATACCCGTTGCACTCCACGGCGCGCTTGGCTTGCTTCGCGCGTTGGGCAGCGCGTTTGTCTTCGATATTGCAGATCATCAACCACAGCGTCTTCAGTGCCGCTGTATCGTTCGGGAACTGGCCCCGGTTCCGGGTAGCTTTACGCAGCTCAGCGTTAAGCGACTCGATCGAATTCGTGGTGTACAACACCTTGCGCGCCGCTGGCGGGAACTGCAGAAACGGCACGAACCGTTCCCACGCATCACGCCACACCTTCACTGACTGCGGGTATTTCTGTCCCAGTTCAGAGGCCTCGAACGCATCTAAACTGGCACGGGCGGTATCTTCGTTTGCGGCCGTGTAGATCTCACGTAACGCGCTGGAGACGGGTTTTCGGTCCTGATAGGACACCCACCGGTTCGCCGCCCGGATCAGGTGCACGATGCAGGTCTGCACCATCGAATTTGGCCAGGTTGCCTCCACGGCTTCTGGTAGACCTTTAAGCCCATCACAGCAGACGATGAAGACATCGCTGACGCCACGGTTGGCAAGATCTGCGCACACAGATGCCCACAAGGCGGCACCTTCATTATCAGCAATCCACAAGCCCAGGATGTGCTTGA
>NZ_JAKRND010000006.1 GCF_022347285.1 Corynebacterium sp. ACRPH | reverse complement strand
GTTGGGGGGGGGTGGGTTGGATTGGCAGAGCTGGGCTGGCGGGGCGGAAAGCGCAGCCGGTATAACAATGATTGTTCTGACGTGATTAAGAGGGGTGCTTGGTTTGTCGGCTGCAGTAATAGGGAGCAAAGAAGATCCGGAGCGTTATCGGCCGGACCCGTCGGTGAAGGTTGCGCTGACGACCCCGCGGATCTTGGTTCGGGAGATGCTCGCCGGGCTGGTGGTGGGGCTGGCGCTGATCCCGGAGGCGATCTCTTTTGCGGTTATCGCGGGCGTGGATCCGAAGGTAGGGCTTTTCTCGGCTTTCATCATGGCGGTAACTATTGCCTTTGTCGGCGGGCGCCCGGCGATGATCTCCGCAGCGACGGGTGCAGTGGCGCTGGTGGTCGCGCCGATTGCCCGGAACTACGGCATGGACTACCTGATCGCCACCGTGCTGTTGGCGGGCGTGTTCCAAATCGTGCTGGCGGTGCTGGGGGTGGCGAAGCTGATGCGTTTCATCCCGCGGAGCGTGATGGTCGGGTTCGTAAACTCCCTGGCAATTCTTATCTTTTCGGCGCAGATCCCGGAGCTCATTGATGTGCCTTGGCTGGTCTACCCGCTGGTGGCGCTGGGGATCTTGCTGCTGGTGTTCTTCCCGAAGTTAACTACGGCCATTCCGGCGCCGCTGGTTTCCATCGTGGTCGTCACGGTGCTGGTGGTGGCCTGTTCCATTTCCGTGCCGACGGTGGGCGACAAGGGTGAGCTGCCACGCAACCTGCCGGAGCTGTTCATCCCCCAGGTGCCGTGGACGTGGGAGACGCTGCAGATCATCGCGCCCGTAGCTTTCGCGATGGCGCTGGTGGGGCTGATGGAGTCTCTGATGACGGCGAAGCTGGTGGACGAGATCACCGATACCCACTCCAACAAGACCCGCGAGAGCTTCGGTCAGGGTATAGCAAACATTGCTTCCGGCCTGTTCGGTGGAATGGGCGGTTGCGCGATGATCGGCCAGACGATGATCAACGTGAAGGCGTCGGGCGCGAGGACTCGCATTTCTACCTTCATGGCGGGCGTTTTCTTGCTCTTCCTGCTGCTGGTGCTGGGGGACATTGTGGCGATCATTCCGATGGCGGCGCTGGTTGCGGTGATGGTGATGGTTTCTGTGGGCACTTTCGACTGGCACTCGATTAAGCCGTCGACGTTGAAGCGGATGCCGAAGAGCGAAACCTTCGTGATGGTGCTCATCGTTGTGGTGGTTGTGGCCACCCACAACCTGGCGATCGGCGTGGTGGTAGGCGTGATGATGGCCAGTGTGATGTTCGTGCGCCGCGTGGCTCACCTGATTGATGTGCGTCGCGAGGTTGATGACGCCGCCGCTTTGGTTCGCTACACGGTCGAGGGACAGCTGCTGTTTGCATCTAGCAACGACCTCACCACGCAGTTTGAGTACGCGCAGGACCCAGATCGGGTTGTTATTGATTTCTCGAAGTCCAACATTTGGGACGCTTCTTCGGTGGCTGCGCTGGACACCATTGAGAACAAGTACCGGCAGCGTGGAAAGACGGTAGAGTTTGTGGGGATGAACGAGTTCTCCTCGGCCTTCCATACGCGCCTGACGGGCGAGCTGGGTGGCGAAGGCTAGTGGCAGATCTGACAGGTCAGGAACAGACCGGGGTAGGCGGGGTAGTGCTGAAGTTTGATGCCCTGAAGTCTGAGGTCTTCCCCAGAAGTGAGCTGTTGGCGCTGGCCACGGAGCGGGGCTTGGTGGCCATAGAGTTTGCACACTTACGGCAGGGCAGTGGCGCGGCTGAGTGGCAGGGGCGAGAATTGCCACCTGCCGAGGGTGCGGCCGCTCAGCACCTGGAGGAGGCTGTGAGGCAGCTGGGGGAGTACCTCGCGGGGGAGCGGCGGGACTTCACCGTGCCCGTTGACCTCGGTGGCGTGACTACTCCCTTCCGGCGCCGGGCGACACAGGCCCTGGCGCAGATCCCGTACGGGGAGACCATTACATATGCCCAGCTGGCGGCTCTGGCGGGCAATCCACGGGCCGTGCGTGCCGCCGCCTCGGCGTGCGCACGCAACCCGCTGCCGATTCTGTACCCCTGCCACCGGGTTATCCGCAGCGACGGGAGCCTCGGCGAGTACCGGGGTGGCACGGAGACCAAGAGGGCGCTGCTGGAGATGGAGCGCGCTCTCTGATTTTGCGCGTTAATTGCGCGCGGCAACTTCGCGCGTTAGTTTCGCACATTCACCTCCGGGGACCACATGTAGGAACTGTGGGCGTCGGTCTCCCCGCGGCTCATGAGGTAGAGGTCCAGGATTCGGCCCCAGCCGTAGCTGCTCCAGCTGTTGGAGTCTGAAGCGCCGGATCCTGAAGCGCCGGAGTTAGGGGCAAAGTCTGGCGAAGCGGGATCCTTGCCGTGCACCCCAAACCCCGGGGTGGTGGTCAGCCGGATCATGTCGCCGGGCACGTGCTCGTTGATGACCTGGCCGTGGCTACTGTGCCCATCCGGCGACTCATCCGGCGGTGCAATCAGCTTCAGATCCTCGGCGTGCTGTGCGTGTACGCCGGGGCTGCCCCAGAAGCGTACCTCGTCGGCGGTGAGTCCCTCGCTGCCTTTAGCCGCGGCCTCCCCGACCACGACCGAACCGTAGCTATAGCCCACCACCTGCAGCTTTGCGTGAGGGTTCCGCTCACGTAGCTGGCGCTGGTGCTCTCGCAGCGCGGTGGCGCCCTCCTGCGCTGGCGCCCGGGAGATCGCGCCGGGCAGATCCCCCGGAGCCGAGTAGCCATGCCATGCCACCACCGCCACGTTCCTGCCGTGCGCCGCGGCATCCACAGCCGTCGCCCGCGCCCACGCCTCGGTGCGTGACAGCGCGTCCGCATTGCTCGACCCCACGCCGCTGACCAGCGTAATCACCTCGTCGGCGCCCTCGACATCACCGACGGTCACCACCGGCCCGTGCTGCGTATCCACCCTCTGCACCGGAGGCAGGTTCTGGGGACCCTTTATTGAAGACGCCCCCTCGACCTCACCGACCCCAACATCACTTCGGGGTGGCGCGACCGTGCCACTGATCGCGGAGATTGCGGTGCCGGACACCCGATCCAGCACACTGGCCAGCTGGAGAGCCCCGCGCAGAATATTGGTCAGCACCAGCGCCAGGTTCTGCGCGGCCTCGCCAATGCCGGGGATCAAGGCCAGGTGGCGGGCGGAAACCTCCCCGTCCTGGTGCACCGACATCAATGCTCCTCGGGCCAGCCCCACGGTCATGCGCACCACAGACCGGGTGGGGCCCAGAACGTCGGCGTGGGTGCCTGCCAGCTGGCCGATGGTGCTGCTACTGAAACCGGCGGTATCCAGCTGGTTCGCGGCAGAATCGGTGGCGTGGCCGGCGGCGTCCGCGGCCTGGCCGGACCAGTCCGCGCCCCACTTGGCCTGCTCCCGGGCGTTCGCAGCGTGGCGGGATGTCTTGTCGCCATTGCGGGTGAAGAGGTCGGCGGCGGAGCGCAGGGCCTCTACGTTTGCGGCCTTTAGGGCGTCTACGGTGACTGTGCTGGTTGCTGAACTGATCATCGGCCGGCCCCCGCGAAGGCATCGGAGCCGTCGGTGTCGGCGGTGTTTACGTTGTCGGCATACACGCCGATGGTGCGGCCCATGTTCGACAGCTGGCGGCCGAACCCCGTGAAGGCCGCGTGGAGCCGGTCGGCGGCCGTATCGATGGCCCGCGTGGTGGCGCCGCCCGGAATGTCCGGTGCGGATGCGTTGGCCACCGAATAGCCAGCTGAGGCACACTGCATTCCGTCCTCGTTAATCACCTCGCAGCGCCCGTGGACTGCTGCTGTATCCAGCGCCATCGTGTCCAAATAGTCCAAAAATCCCATCGTCGAATAGTTCACGTGCTTACCCCCTGGAGATCGCGACCTGCTTTCTGGGAGTGAGTGTAGGGAGGCTAGGGGCGTCAAAAAAGAAAAATTCTTCGGGGCTGTGGATAACTCAGCTTTATCCACAGGGCCAGCGATATGCCCTTATGAAAAGGGGGCGCGATGTCGGCAATGTCGCTAGGGTGGACTGTATGCGTATCGCTGTCATCCAGATGAAGGCCGAACCGGACGTGGAAGCCAACCTGGCTCGCATCCTGAAGTACATCGCGTCCGGCGCGGCAAACGGTGCCGACCTGGTCGTTTTCCCCGAGGCGGCCATGTTCCCCTTCGATAGCGGGCGGCTGGATACCGTCGCCCAACCGCTGGATGGGCCGTTTGCCCAGGCGATTATCGACACGGCCAAGAAGCACGGCACCACCGCCGTCGTCGGCATGTTCACCCCGGCCGACACGGTCTACCGCACCCCGAGTGGGCAGCTGGTGGAGGAACAGCCCAGCGACTCCCCGGAGGCCAACCAGTTCCGCCGTGTGAACAACACCCTGCTGGTCGCCGGGCTGGACTACGTGACGCACTACGACAAGATTCATACCTACGATGCCTTCGGCTACCGCGAGTCCGATACCGTCAAGCCGGGTAAGCGCCGGGTAGTCATCGACGTCGGTGGCGTGGGCGTGGGCCTGGCCACCTGCTACGACATCCGCTTCCCCGGCCACTTCGTGGCTATGGCTGCCGCGGGCGCGAAGGTGATGGTTGTGCCTTCTAGCTGGGCTGATGGTCCGGGCAAGCTGGAGCAGTGGCGCGAGCTCACCGCGGCCCGCGCGCTGGATTCCGCCAGCTACCTGATCGCCGCGGGTATGGCGCGCCCGGGCTCGCCAGAGCGCTACGGTACTGCGGATGGTCCCACCGGCATCGGCCACTCTGTGGCGATTGGACCGAACGGCGCCCGGCTGGCGGAGACCGGCTACGCAGCCCAGGTGCTGACCATCGACATTGACCCGAACTACGTGGACAAGGTTCGCAAGAACCTGCCCGTACTGGAAGGCCACCGCACCGACCGTGAGCTCGGCGTGGGGGTCGATCTGGTCGGCGACGTGGAGGAAGCTCAGCAGCTGAAGTAGCTAGGCCACGCCATAGCAGCTAGGGCACGTCGAAACGCAGCTGCTCGCGGTTCGCACCAGCGCGGAGGAAAGCCTCCACGGTGTGGCGCTTCATCTCCGGACCACCCGTGATCAGCACCTCGGCATCGCGCCACGAACCGCGCTCGGCGGCCACATCCCCCACCAGGCCGCGGGCGGTGTAGGCCTCGAAGCCCTCCGGAGCGGGCGTATCCTCCTGCACCACCAGGTACAAATCCAACCAATCGAAGGCATCCTCGAAGCCCACTAGGCCCTTCCACTCGTAGAGCTCGTCCGGGTTCTGCGCGCCGAAGAACAGCTGCACCATCGGCGGGCGCTCCTCTGACTGGATGAGGTCCAGCAGGATCGCCCGCACCGGCGCCAGACCCGTGGAACCAGCCACCATCACCACCGGCTTCTCGCCCGAAATCTGTAGGTCGCCATATGGATTGGCTACCACCCACTGCTCGCCGGGCTGGGAGCCCTCCACGATCGCACGCGAAAACGGCCCGACGGCGCGGACGTGAAACTCCACCAGACCGTCCTCGTTGAAAGGAATCGCCGGGGAAAGCGCCCGCCACAGCTGCGGAGTATGCGGAGTGCGGACCTCCACATGCTGGCCGGACCAATACGGCAACGGCGGATCCATCTGCGTGCGGATCACGGCGATGGCGTCAGAAGGATGAAGCACCTCGAGCACCTGCGCGGCCGAGGTCGCAGGCAGGCCGGCCTCCTCGTCCTCGAGTGCACCGTAGGCAAGCAGGCTACATCCGAGGTTGATTGTGTTGCTGAGCTTTTTTGTGACGCCAATATGCTCCCCAACAGCCTCCACCAACGCGGACTCTAGCGCCTCATAATGCTGAGAACCCACGCCGAACTTTCGGAAATCCCGGCCGGTAGCGACCAAGAACTCGGCTTGGTCGGTGGCGAACTCGCCGCCGTGGGTGATGCCCCGCAGGACGAAGCGGATGGTGCGGTCCAGATAGGCCTCGTCCAGTTCCATCGTCTGGGCGAAATCCGGGGTGGGGTTGGTGTACTCGGCGCCCGCGACGTGTGGAAAGTGCACGGGCATGGGCTTGAGATCCATCGCGTGCAACTTCGCGCGAGTGAGCTGGACCAGATCGTGGCGGTGTTCTTCGACGAGCGCGAGCAGCTCTGCGAAGGTGTATTCGTCGGACGAAGAGTGGCGTGCCACGGACTCGAAGTCTCCTTGTTCTACAGGGGCGGGCTGAGGCAACCGGGTGAGGGGCCGATTGGTTGCTCCTCATTGTCGCACCCGAACCTGTGAATTGGAACTCCCCTATTGGAAAGCAGGATTGCCGAGCTGTTGCGGGGCAGTGTGGTACTCGATTGGGGTATCGGAGAAGTTGATCGGGTTGCGGACGCTGCGCATGCCCTCGACCTCGACGATGGGATCCAGGCCTAAGGATTCTGCGAACTCGAAGGCCTGCTTGATGTTGTTCACCGGGCCGGCGGGAACCCCGGCGGCGCGCAGTTTCTGGAACCACTCCTGGGCGCCGGACTTAGACAACGCACCTTCGATGATCTCCGCCAACTCGGCACGGTGAGCGACACGGTCGCTGTTGGTGGCGAAGCGGGCGTCATCAATAAACTCCTCGAGCCCCAGCACCCGACAGGTCCGGTGGTACAGCGAGTCGTTGCCCGCGGCGATGGCGAGGTCGCCCTCCTGCGTCTTAAAGACCTGGTAGGGGGCGATGGAAGGGTGAGTGTTGCCCATCGCTTTGCCGATGACGCCCGCGCCGACGAACGCGCTGGCCTGGTTGGCCAGGGAGGACAGCAGGGTGTGCAGCAGGTTGATCTCGATGTGCTGGCCCTTGCCGGAGGATGTGCGGGAATGCAAGGCGGCGAGGATGCCCATGCCCATGTGCAGGCCGGTGAGGACATCCACCAGCGCCACGCCGACCTTGACGGGGTGGCCCTCCTCGCCGTTGATGGACATGAGGCCGCCGACGGCCTGCACCATCAGGTCGTAGCCGCCGATGTCCGCGCCCTTGCCGGAGCCGAAGCCGGAGAGGGAGGCGTAGATCAGGCCCTCGTTGTGCTGGCGGAGCGTTTCGTAGTCCAGCCCCATGCGCTCCATCGTGCCGGGGCGGAAATTCTCCACCAGGATGTCGGCTTCCGCGGCGATGCGGCGGGCCTGCTCGCGGCCCTCGTCGGTGGAGAGGTCGATCTCCACGGACTTCTTGTTGCGGTTTACTCCGGCGAAATAGGTGGACATGCCCTGCGCGTTGACGGGGGGCGCCCACGAGCGAGTGTCGTCGCCGACACCCGGACGCTCGATCTTGATGACCTGCGCGCCCATGTCCGCCAGCATCATGGTCGCGTAGGGGCCGGCGAGGACGCGGGAGAAATCGGCCACGACGATACCTTCGAGGGGACCCATAGGTTCCTTTCTGGTTGGGGAAGGTTGGAAGGGTTGGGGGAGGAGTGGGGGCTGGGGAAGTTTGGCCTAGCGGAATGCGCCCTTGCCGGTGAGAGCCTGGCCGATGATCAGCTGGTGCATCTCGGCGGTGCCCTCGTAGGTCAGCACGGACTCTAGGTTGTTGGCGTGGCGCAGCGGCGAGTACTCCAGGGTGATGCCGGAAGCACCCAGCAGGGTGCGGCACTCACGGGCGATCTCCAGGGCCACGCGGGTGGAGTTCAGCTTGCCGACGGAGACCTGGTGCGGGGCGAGCTCGCCCTTATCCTTCAGGCGACCGAGCTGCAGGGCTAGCAGGACGGACTTGTTGAGCTCGACGGACATGTTGGCCAGCTTCGCCTGGGTGAGCTGGTAACTGGACAGGGACTTGCCGAATACCTCGCGGGTCTCGGTGTACTCGATGGCGGTTTCCAGGCTGTCGCGGGCAGCGCCCAGGGCACCCCAGATGATGCCGTAGCGGGCTTCGTTCAGGCAGGTCAGCGGGCCGCGGAGGGTGTCGATCTTCGGCAGGCGCTGGGAATCCGGCACGCGGCAGTTATCCAACACGATCTCGCCGGTGATGGAGGCGCGCAGCGAAAGCTTCTTGTGGATCTCCGGGGCGGTGAAGCCCTCCATGCCCTTTTCCAGGATGAAGCCAGCGAAGCCATCCTCCGTGCGAGCCCAAACGACGGCCACGTCAGCGACGGGGGAGTTGGTGATCCACATCTTGGTGCCGTTGAGGACCCATTCGTCGCCGTCGCGGGTTGCGCGAGTCTTCATGGACGCCGGGTCGGAGCCGGCATCGGGCTCCGTCAGGCCGAAGCAACCCAGGTATTCACCGGCGGCCATCTTCGGCAGGTATTTTTCCTTCTGCTCCTCGGAGCCCCAGTGGTGAATGGCGAACATGGCCAGGGAGCCCTGGACGGAAACGAAGGAGCGCAGGCCGGAATCCACGGCCTCGATCTCCATGCAGGCCAGGCCGTAGGCGACGGCGGAGGCGCCGGGGCACTCGTAGCCTTCCAGGTGCATACCCAGTGCGCCGAGCTGTCCGAACTGCGGGCCGAGCTCCTTGGCGGGCAGGGTGCCGTTTTCGAACCACTCTTGCACGTTGGGCTTGAGGGATTTGTTGGCGAAGTCCGCCATGGCTTCTTGCAGCATGCGCTCTTCGTCGGAGAGCAGGCTGTTGAAGGAGGTGAGGTCGAGCGGGGAGGTAGTCATGCCAGTAAGTTCCTTACGTATATAGGTAGTGATATACTGATTTGCGTACCATTGAGTGTAGGGGAAGTTGTTTCGTTCCGAAAGGCTTTTGCGAAAATTTCCTCTAACATCGTCGTAGTCAGCCGCCGCCCCAAGCCGAAAGGAACCCCCCCAATGCCCGACGCGCCCCACCCAGAGTCCGCGCCGCGGTTCCCCTTTCCCATCGACCAGCAGCCCGGTAGGTCCCACCACCGCACCGTAGACCGTATTGCGGACATCCTGGAGTTCGTGGCGCGCAACCCGCAGCCGCGCGGGCTCACGGATATTTCCAAGGCCATCGGCGCGCCGGTAAGTTCCACCCAATCCCTGGTGAATGGCCTGGTCGCGGCCGGCTACCTGGAGGAACGGGATAAAGCCTTCCGGCTGGGGCTGGCCCCGTATCTGCTGAGCACCCTCGCCGGTAGCCGCCCTGTGGATCAGGTCACCCACGAGATGCTGGAAGACGTGGTGGAAGAGACAGGCTATATCGCCGTGTTGGCGTCATTGGTAGGCGATAATGTCTACTACCTCGACTATGCGCTGTCGGATCCCGAGTTCGAGTACCTGGCGCAAAACCGGCTGCAGCGCCCGCCGCTCGAGACGTCGGCGGGATGGGCGATCCTCTCCGGGCTGGGGCACGAGCAAGTGTGGGGGATTCTGGCGGCGTCCGAGAGCTCGCAGGAGACCATCAATAAGTTCCAGCGCTGGTACCCAGACATGCGCGCGACCGGCGAATGCGTGGCCCCCGGCGTGGCTTTGAACGGTGCGGATGGTGTGGCCGTGCGTGTCGAGAACCAGGGGGTGGCGGTGGCCTCGGTGTCCGTCATTGCCTCGACCGAGCAGATCGCGCGCGACGCGGATCGGATTATTGAGGTTTTAAGACGCCACAGTGCCCGCTGGAACCGTTAGCAGCTTAAGCTGAGTTCGTCGTTGAAGAAGTGGCGGTGATTCGCCAGTCCTCTCCCTGGGGGAGGGCGTGCAAGATGGTTTCAAAGGCGCTGGAGATTAGTGCGGGGCGAAAGCTTTCCGCGTAGTACACCTCCTTGGAAACCTCTTTTCCACCGGAGAATGCGGTGATCTTCCCTCGTTGCTTCATGTGGTGACGAGAGATGGTCTGTTCGAGCGATTTGACGGAGCTGGCCCAAGGTTCGTCCTGTTCATATGCGTTGACGCTTCGCTCGCAAGCGGAGATAGCTTCGATATCGGAAACTGAAGGTATGCCGAAGTCGGAAATCGCGCTCATACTGATGGAGTGGAGAGCTGAGAGCGCGGAACTTGGCAATGCGGAGTCCCACACGGCAAATAACGGGCGAAGAGGGAAGCGATCCTCTTTCGATCGCACGGTTAAGTGTGCGCGAATAGTCTGCAGATCTTCAATAGTGTCGTGGGTAGCATCATTAATTTCCCAAAGGCTAAGAGGGATTACCTTTCCGTCGGAATCGCCGGTGTAGGAAAAACCCAGGGATAATTCGGCCCAGCGAAAACGGTCGAAAAAGAGGTCGGGATCCACTTTCTCTTCGGTGAAGGTGGATGCTTGCAGGATAATGTAGCGATCTTTGTACATATGGATCACACTCCGCAAGGTAGTGGCACTTCGTATCCACGGCGAATTCCCGGGGGATCAGGATAGTTATTGATGTCCACGTCTACATCGCCCCGGAAAATTGTTCGGTCGTGATTCTTGCATACAGCGCGCGCAGTGGCTCTGTTTCCTCGACCGCCTCCTCCGGGAATTGCGTGTTTGGTGCCGACTCCTACTTTTCGGAACCAACGATCACGGGGGCCTTTTGCCCATAGTTCGATGCGGACGGTGGCAGTTCTCGCTGGGCCGGAAATCTGGTTCCACCATCCATGGACGCTAGCTGCTCTGGCGCCTCGAGAGGAAGAGATGTGAGGCCAATCGGAACGAGATTCGAATCTGAAAGGCTTGGGAAAAATGCCGTATGTGGTGACTTGCTTTTGCTCTGTGGAGCTACTGACATCTGCTGCAGACGGCGTAATGATGCTGGCTTCAGATGCTTTGGCCTGTGCAGAAGGGGGGAATATCGTCATGGTGCATAGAAAGCTTAACAAGCAGGCTATTGTTTTCTTCATTTGTAATCCTCGCGGGATGGGGCGACTGGGCTGAGAAATCGCTCGGCACCGATGGCGAACGTGATCACAAGCTCTGTGCCGATGTGGGCTAATGCTTATGTGCGACTATTGTATGCGAGACATCGGCGGAGTGGGCGATTCTTTAGGAGGTGGCGGTGGCCTCGGTGTCCGTCATTGCCTCGACCGAGCAGATCGCGCGCGACGCGGATCGGATTATTGAGGTTTTAAGACACCACAGCGCCCGCTGGAACCGTTAAGCGGCTAACTCCGGCACCCACAACACCAGCTGGGGCCACAGCAGGAAGGCCAGGGCGATAACCAGCATGATCACGACATAGGGGAATGCTCCCTTGAACACGATCATGGGGTTGATACGTACGGCCTTCGAGACGACGAATACGTTCAGGCCCATGGGCGGGGTGACCATTCCGGTCTCCGCCAGCAGCACGATGAAGATGCCGAACCAGACGGGATCGTAACCCAGCGCTTCGACGATAGGCAGGGTCACTGGCACGGTCAGGGCGATGATGGCGATCTGGTCCATGAAGAAGCCCAGGATCAGGTACACCGCGCCGATCAGCACCATGACGACCAGCGGGTGCAGGGAAGACTCGCCGATGGCGCTGACCAGCTTCGGGGTGACGCGCGTTTCGGTGAGGAAGTGCCCCAGCACGTGCGCGGACATGATGATGGCGAAGATCATGCCGGTGGTCTTCACCGTCTCCAGCACGGTTTCGCCGAACTTCTTGGTATCCCAGCGGCCTTTCGCGATCACCAGGATTAGCGCGGCCAGTACGCCCAGCGCGGCGGCCTCCGTGGGTGTGGCGATGCCGGTGAAGATGGATCCGACCACCGCCAGGAAAATCAGCAGCAGCGGGGAAGACTTCAGCAGCTGCATTCCCTTTTCCTTGAAAGGAACCGACTCGCCCTGCGGGGCGCGGGAGCGGTCCTTCAGGAAGCCGATGTACATCACCAGCACCAGGCCCATAGCGACAACCAGGCCGGGGAAGAAGCCCGTGACCAACACGTCGCCCACGGGAGCCTCCGCGGTGATCGCGTAGAAAACCAGGATGATCGACGGTGGGATCATCGCCGCCAGCGTGCCGACCACTGCCACCAGGCCGGTGGCGGTGCCCTTGTGGTAGCCCTCCTCGATCATGCGGGTAGAGGAGGTCTGCGCCAACGTGGCCGCAGCGGCGGTGGACGATCCCGAGACAGCTGCGAACGCGGTGCCTGCGCCGATGGAGGCGATGGCGGTGCCTCCGGGGATGCGGCCGACGAGCGCCTTGGCGGCGTCAAAAACAGAATCCAAAAGACCAGACATCAGCAACAGCTGCGCCATCAGGATGAACAGCGGCACGGCGGACAAAGAGTTGGAACGCACGGCCGCGAACGGTGAGGTTTCCATGGTGGCGATGGCCAGCTCGACTCCGCCGAGGGCGATCAGGCCGATCGTGGCCGTGCCGAAGATGGCGAAGCTGACGGGGACGCGCAGGGTGATCAGCACGACCAGCAGCACAACGATAGTAAGCGCAAGCATGGTTTAAACCTCTTCCTCGCCGGGGTCGTAGTCGGTGTATGGGCGATCCCACGGGGTGATCAGTTCGCGCACAAAGTCCAGCGCGGCGACGAAGGCGCACAGGGCGGCGGCGATGGGCACGATCACGCGGTAGGTCCAGTCGGGAGTGGCCAGGTCAGCCATGCCGGGCAGAGTGGCGTGGCCCAGGGAGAACGCCATGTAGGTTTCGTTCCACCCGCCGATGAAGACGAAGATCATGGAGATGACAACGGCCAGGTGGATCAGTAGCAGAATGGTCTTCTGCACTTTGGGCGCGAACTTGCTGAACAGCGATTCCACGGCGATGTGCGTGCCCGTGCGGTACGTGGTGACCAGCCCGAAGAACGCGGTGATCGGCAGCAGGTAGCGCTAGGTGACGGAGATGTTCCAGCCCAGGGGAGCGCCGAAGAACTCGCGCGCTACGATCTCGGCCAAAGTGACCAGCGCCAGCCCGAGGATGGCCACGCCGGCGATCCAGGCGCACACTGCGGAGACCGCGTTTTGGATCTTGTCGAAGCCCGGGTGGTCCTCGGTGTGGTAGCCGTATGTGCTGCGATCGGCGGTGCCGTGGTGACCGACGCGGATAAAGTTGCTGCTGGTCATGATTGCTCCTTCTTTGCTTCCGCTCGGGTCTTCGGGTCGGTGACGCCCGCACCCGCGCGATCCGCATGGCGCTTCAGCGCGTCCTCGAAGTCGTCCACGACCCGCTGGGCGGGGTGCCCCTTGGATTCGGCGACTTCGATCCACTTGTCCAGGACGGGCTGGGAGATGTTCTCCCACTCCTTGGCCGTTTCGCCGTCGGTGACGTCGTAGAAGCGCACGCCGGCATCCTTCATCTTCTGCACGGAGTCTTCGCGCGCTGCGTTGAGTTCTTCGCAGACGGACTGCTGGGACTTGTCCGCCGCATCGGTCAGCGCCTTCTTTTGCTGGTCGTTCAGTCGGTTCCAGGTATCCAGGTTGATGCCGTAGAAGAAGGTGAAGTTGCCCTGCTGGGCGCCATAGGTGCTGGCGTGGACCACGTCCTCCAGCCCGTAGGGGGTGATGGAGATCGGGCTGGCGAGCGTGCCTTCGACGGTGCCGCGCGCCATTGCCTCGTACATGTCGCCGATGGGCATGCTCACGCCGGCGGCGCCGATCTCGTCGATCACGCGGTCCAGGGCGCCGCCGGTGGAGCGGAGCACCGCGCCCTGGAAGTTGTTAGGATGCGACGGATCCTGGCCGGCCGTCATGGCCTCGTAGCCTGGGATAGAGCCGGTCCAGAGCGGCATGAATTTCATGGGCTCGAGCTCTTCTTCATAGAGGACGCCCCCTGGCTTCACCAGGTCGCGAAGTGCGTAGGCGGTCACGCATGCATCAGAGCTGAACCCCGGAAGGTCGCCCACGCTGCTGAGCGGGAAGCTGGAGCTGACGTAGGAGGGGGAGATGACCGCCATGTCGACCACGCCACTGCGTACGACGGAGGGGATGTCGGCCTGCTTGCCCATCTGCCCGGAGGCGTAGTACTCGACGTCCACGGAAGAGTCTTTTTCCAGCTGGTCGAGGAAGGGCTGAGTGCCGCCCGTGCCGACGGGGTGGGTGAGCGAGTAGCTATCCGCCATCTTTAGCTCCGCGGTGCTGCCGGGGGCGTAAGGCTCAGCGGGGGAGCTGGAGCAGGCGGTGAGCGCGCCGGGTAGGGCGGCCGTCATGGCGATTGCGGCGACGGCGGAGGCGACCCGGCGGCTGGGGCGGGTGCGCCGGCTTCGCGGCGTGCTTTGGTGCGGCGTGCTGTGGTGCGGGGGCGCTTTCTTTTTGTGGAGTCGTAGCATGGTCCCTTCACCCTCTCGTTACGGATACTTGTTACGGATATAGGTAATCTGTTCCCGATTTGGATAAGTTTCATCTAACCTTCAAAGCGCGCGAAAGGCGATAGTTTTCGTCGAGAAAAGTAGATCGGGGGTGAACTTGTGGGGTAAATCACACTCATATACGTAAATTGAGTGGAATAGACTCAAGGTTGTGGTGGTTGAGTCAGGTGTACTCAAGTAAAGTCGGGAGCGTGCAACCGCGACCGGCATGAAGCCGTAGGAGGTAGATGTAGAAATGACGAGCTTCAACCCCACCACAATGACCCAGTCTGCAATGCAGGCTGCACTCCAGGATGCCTCCGCCAAGGGCAACCCGGACATCCGACCGGCGCACCTGCTCGTTGCGCTGCTGGAGCAGGAAGATTCCATCGCCCTGCCCGTGCTGCAGGCTGCAGGCGTGGAGCCGCAGACAATCGCGGCAAAGGCCAAGAACCTGGTCGCTGGATACCCGCAGGCCACCGGTAGCGAGATGGCAAATCCGCAGTTCAACCGCGACGCGCTGAACGCACTGACCGCCGCCCAGGAGCTGGCAGAACAGCTGGGCGATACTTATGTTTCCACCGAGGTTCTGCTGGCCGGTATTGCCAAGGGCAACTCCGACGCAGCCAAGGTGATGCACGAGGCAGGTGCCACCTTCGAGGCCATCCGCGGTGCTTTCGAATCCGTTCGCGGCAACCGGAAGGTCACCACCGAGGAGCCGGAAGGCCAGTTCCAGGCACTGGAGAAGTACTCCACCGACCTGACTGCACGCGCCCGCGAAGGCAAGATCGACCCCGTGATCGGACGTGACCAGGAGATCCGGCGAGTCGTCCAGGTGCTCTCCCGTCGCACGAAGAACAACCCTGTGCTCATTGGCGAGCCTGGCGTCGGTAAAACCGCAATCGTCGAAGGCCTGGCCCGCCGCATCGTCGCTGGCGATGTGCCCGAGTCCCTGCGCGGCAAGAAGCTAATCAGCCTGGACCTGGGCTCCATGGTCGCCGGCGCGAAATACCGCGGCGAATTCGAGGAGCGGCTGAAGGCTGTGCTGGACGAGATTAAGGAGGCCGAGGGCGAGGTCATCACCTTCATCGACGAGCTGCACACCATCGTCGGTGCCGGTGCGGGCGGCGATTCCGCCATGGACGCCGGAAACATGATCAAGCCGCTGCTGGCTCGTGGCGAACTGCGACTGGTCGGCGCGACCACTCTGGACGAATACCGCAAGTACATCGAAAAGGATGCCGCGCTGGAGCGCCGCTTCCAGCAGGTTTATGTCGGCGAGCCGACGACGGAGGACACCATCGGTATTCTGCGTGGCCTGAAAGAGCGCTACGAGGTGCACCACGGCGTGCGTATCCAGGACTCCGCGCTGGTGGCGGCCGCGACCCTGTCGGATCGTTACATCACCAGCCGCTTCCTGCCGGATAAGGCCATCGACCTGGTCGACGAGGCTGCTTCTAGGCTGCGCATGGAGATCGACTCGCGCCCCGAGGAGATCGACAATGTGGAGCGCGTGGTTCGCCGCCTCGAGATTGAGGAGATGGCGCTGGAGAAGGAGACCGACGCTGCCTCGAAGGATCGTCTCGAGCGCCTGCGCAGCGAGCTGGCCGACGAGAAGGAAAGGCTGGCCGGCCTGACTGCCCGCTGGGAGAACGAGAAGGGCAGCATCGACAGCCTGCGCGAGCTGAAGGAAGAGCTGGATAACCTGCGCCGCGAGTCTGAGATCGCCGAGCGCGAGGGCGACTTCGCCAAGGTCGCCGAGCTGCGCTACGGGCGCATCCCGGACGTGGAGAAGAAGCTGGCCGAGGCTGAGGAGACCGTGGCCGAGCAGCAGGAAGGCATGATGCTGACCGAGGAGGTCACGCCGGATACTATCGCCGACGTGGTTTCCGCCTGGACCGGCGTGCCCGCGGGCAAGATGCTGCAGGGCGAGACCGAGAAGCTGCTGAACATGGAGCTCGTGCTGGGCGGCCGCGTGGTTGGCCAGCACCGTGCAGTCGATGCCGTGTCGGATGCGGTGCGCCGTGCGCGCGCCGGCGTGGCGGACCCGAACCGCCCGACTGGTTCCTTCCTGTTCCTAGGCCCGACGGGCGTGGGCAAGACGGAGCTGGCGAAGGCTCTGGCCGACTTCCTCTTCGACGACGAGACCGCCATGGTGCGCATCGACATGTCGGAGTACGGCGAGAAGCACTCCGTCGCCCGCCTGGTCGGTGCCCCTCCGGGATACGTCGGTTACGACGCCGGTGGTCAGCTGACCGAAGCTGTCCGGCGCCGCCCGTACACGGTGGTGCTGTTCGACGAGGTGGAGAAGGCTCACCCGGACGTGTTCGACGTGCTGCTGCAGGTGCTGGACGAGGGTCGCCTGACCGATGGCCAGGGCCGGACCGTGGACTTCCGCAACACGATCCTGATCCTGACCTCTAACCTCGGTGCCGGCGGCACGGACGAGGAGGTCATGGAGGCGGTGAAGCGCGCCTTCAAGCCGGAGTTCATCAACCGACTGGACGACGTGCTGATCTTCGACCCGCTGTCTGCCGAGCAGCTGAAGTCCATCGTGTCTATCCAGGTTGGCGATTTGGCGGAGCGCCTTGCGGCCCGTCGTTTGATCCTGGATGTTACTGATGACGCCCAGTCGTGGCTGGCCGAGCACGGCTACGATCCTGCCTACGGCGCCCGGCCGCTACGCCGACTGATCCAGAAGGCGATCGGCGACCAGCTGGCCAAGAAGCTGCTGGCTGGCGAGGTGCGCGATGGCGACACGGTGCGCGTGGACATTGACCGCAGTGGCAGTGCTGGTGCTGGCGCTGACAGTGCTGGCGTGGTTGATGCTCCGGGGCTGGTCATCACCTCCCTGGGCGCCGTTGAAGATGAGGACTAATGTCTGACGGCTCTGACGGTTAAAAGCTTCTCTGAGCGGCATAAACGCCCCACCTGTTCCGGGTGGGGCGTTTTGGTCTGCTTTGAGTGGGCGCTAGGGCGTGGGGGTGACGGCACGGAGGGTGACAATGTTTGCTCAGAAAACTAGAGTGTGAGGTGCACCACATGGTGACTGGGGGTGGTGCGCCTAGCGTGGCCACCCTTGTGCACACCCGACCTCGACTCAAAGGAGTACTCACATGACCGTCTACGCTGATCCTGGTACTGAAGGTAGCCTCGTCAATTTCAAGGAGCGCTACGATAATTTCATCGGTGGCCAGTGGGTGCCGCCTGTCGATGGCGAGTACATGGACAACGTTTCGCCCATCAACGGCGAGGTGTTCTGCCAGGTTCCGCGCTCGAAGGAAGCGGACATTGAGAAGGCAATCGACGCGGCAGAGAAGGCTCAACCCGGCTGGGGTAAGACTTCCGTACAGGATCGCGCCGCCGTCCTATTGAAGATCGCCGACCGCCTGGAAGAGAACCTAGAGATGATGGCCGTCGCTGAGACTTGGGATAACGGCAAGGCGGTGCGTGAAACCCTCGCCGCCGACCTCCCGCTCGCGGTCGACCACTTCCGCTACTACGCAGGTGCTCTCCGCGCCCAGGAGGACCGCACCTCCCAGATCAGCGAAGACCTCATCGCCTACCACTTCAACGAGCCACTTGGCGTGGTCGGGCAGATCATCCCCTGGAACTTCCCGCTGCTGATGGCTGCGTGGAAGCTAGCCCCCGCCATGGCCGCTGGTAACGCCATCGTGCTGAAGCCCGCCGAGCAAACCCCGGCCAGCATCCTGCTATTCGCAGAACTCATCCAGGACATCGTTCCGGAAGGCGTGCTGAACATTGTCAACGGCCTGGGTACAGAGGCGGGCACCGCGCTCACCGCCTCTGACCGTATCGACAAGATCGCGTTCACTGGCTCCACGGAAGTCGGCAAGATCATTAACAAGGCGGTCGCGGAGAAGCTCATCCCCGTCACCCTGGAGCTCGGCGGCAAGTCCCCGTCGGTGTTCTTCAGCGACATCATGGACCAGAACGACAAGTTCCGGGAAAAGTGCGTTGAGGGCCTGGCCATGTTCGCGCTGAACCAGGGTGAGATCTGCACCTGCCCGTCCCGAGCCCTGGTGCAGGAGGATATCGCCGAAGATTTCCTGGCCCTGGCCATCGAGCGTGTGAAGTCCATCAACGTCGGAAACCCACTGGACACGGACGTCATGATGGGCGCGCAGGCATCCCAGGAGCAGATGGATAAGATCACCGGCTACCTGCAGTCCGGCCCCGAGGAGGGTGCGCAGGTGCTGTGCGGTGGCGGTGTAAACGAGATCTCGGGCCGCAGCGGCGGTTTCTACATCGAGCCCACCATTTTTAAGGGCACCAACGACATGCGCCTATTCCAGGAGGAGATCTTCGGCCCGGTCCTGGCCGTGACTACCTTTAAGGACTTCGACGAGGCCATGCGCATCGCCAACGACACGGAGTACGGTCTGGGAGCGGGCGTATGGTCCCGCAACGGCACCACTGCATACAAGGCTGGCCGCGCGATTCAATCGGGCCGCGTGTGGGTGAATAACTACCACAATTACCCAGCTCACGCGGCTTTCGGGGGCTACAAGAAGTCCGGTTTGGGCCGTGAGACCCACTTGATGATGCTCGCGCACTACCAGCAGACCAAGAACCTGCTGTGGTCCTACTCGGATGAGCCTTCGGGACTGTTCTAGTTCTTTAATTGACGCCACCCCGGCCTCCACTGCGCTCGTTGTCAGCGCATAAGGCCGGGGTGTGGCGTGTTTAGGGGACTATTCTGGCTGGTCAGCGACCTCGACGTTGTAGTGGACGTTGTCCCCATCCACAGTGTCTGCGGTGACGTCTACGCTGTATGTCTCACCGGAATCGTGCAGCTTGCACTCAATCTTCGCGCCCTCTTCCGCCTTCAGGCCGCTGGGGCATTCAATACGCTCTGGCTTGCGGCCAACCTCCTCCTCCAGGGAATCGGAGATGCCCTTCTCCACGTCTTCCTGGGCGACCTCTCTTCCGCCGAGTAGGGAGCAAGCGCTCAGGCCGGTGATGGCCAGCGCGCCGGTCAGAAAAGCGGCGCCGATGCGCTGGGAGAGGCGGACGGAGTCAGCGGAAGTGCGGATGTTCTTCATGTGGGGCAGTCTCTTTCTCTCGTTCGTGGCTGGTGGCGTGCTGAAATGCCTCATTAGGCATCCGGGGTATGGAATGTCGCCCCTTGGCGAAATGTTCCCCAGCGTGCAGTACGCTGCACAGTTTGAACTTAACCGATGCTGAGTATGTTTGTCCGGGAAACGCAGGTGTCAATAAGAAGGTGCGATAAAATACCCAGAGCAACGGAGCGCACACAGCACAAAGAGAGTAAATAGAGAATAGAAGAGGGAGCCTCCATCGACTTTACGGTCTTTGACCTGCTGATGGATGTCGGCATAATTTCGGTATTGCTGATCATCGGCACGTTCATGAGGCGCCACTTCGAATGGTTCCGCAACCTGCTGATCCCCGCGCCGATCACCGCGGGTCTGCTCGCGCTGCTCTTCGGGCCGGAGGTGCTGGGCCTGCTGCCGTTCTCCGGCGTACTGGGCGATTACTCCACTCTGCTGATCGCCGTGGTGTTCGCCTCCATGCCGTACAGCATGACTTTCGCCTCCAACGATGCCTCGAAGGCGAAGAACATGTGGGGCTTTTCCACCTCCATGTTCCTCGGCCAGTGGGGCATCTTTATGCTGCTTGGCCTGCTGGTTTTCGCACCGGTTTTCGATACTCCAGAGTGGTTCGGCATGATGCTGCCTGTCGGTTTCGTCGGTGGGTTCGGCACTGCCGCGGCCGTTGGTGGCGCGTTTGGGGATATTGGTGCGGAGGCCGCCATGTCCTTGGGGCTTCACCTCAGCGACCGTCGGCACGCTGGCCGCGATCATTGGTGGAATTATCTTCGCGAATTGGGGTATCCGCACCGGTCGAACCTCCACCCTGCCGGAGGAGCTGCCGTGGGAGCTGCGCTCGGGCCAGATCGAGGACGAAGCTAAGCAGCCCTCCATTGGTAAGGCCACCACGAACCCATCGTCGATTGAGCCGCTGGCCCTGCACGCCGGCTTCATTGCCGTGACCGTGATGTTCGCCTACATTGCGCAGCAGATCATCGGCCACTTCTTCCCGGCAGTATCGGTGCCGCTGTTTGCCCTGGCCTTCGTGGTGGGCATTGGTGGCAAGGTCTTCCTGCACGTCATCAAGCGGCCGAAGTACCTGGACCAGCAGACGGTGAAGTCGATCTCGGGCGCGTCGACGGACTTCATGATCGCCTTCGGTATCGCCTCCATTAAGCCGGACGCGGTGGCGAGCTACCTGGTTCCGCTGGCGATCCTGTTCGTGCTGGGCATTGCGTACTGCTGCCTGTTCTTCTTCGTTATTGCGCCGGTGTTCTTCGGCGATGAGTGGCTGGAGCGTGGCATTTTCGGCTGGGGCTGGGCCACCGCTGCTGTGGCTACCGGTATTGCGCTGCTGAAGATTGTGGACCCGGATTTGAAGTCCGGCACGATGAACGAGTACGGCATTGCCTACGTGGGCTATGCACCGATCGAAATTGGCATGAACATCCTCGCCCCGATCGCGGTGATAGCCGGTCTTACCTGGGGTATCGGAGGTATAGCGACAGTCGCCGCGGTGGGCATTATTATCTTCGCTGCAGTGCGGGGCTGGTTCCCAGAGAGAACAGGCAAACGCCCGGGCAAGGGGAAACGCTCCGGCAAGGCGGCCGCGGCGGGATAGCGTGCGCCGCGGTGGTCGCGCGTGCGCAACATCGGCGGGCGCGAGGTTCTACACTAAGCAACTATGAGCAACTCTTCTGCCCAACAGCAGCCCGCCAGCCCCTTCGTCTCCGGTGAGGAGATGCTGGAGGCTTTCCAGCGGGGCGAACGCATGACCGTGATCGACTCGCACTGGGCGCGCACCGAAAACAGCGCCTGGGAGGCATACGTGGGGCAGCACATCCCCGGTGCCATGTTCTGTAACCCCCTGATGCATCTGGCTTCTATCCCGTCCCGCCGCAAGGGGCGCAACCCCCTACCCGAGCCGGAGCGCCTGCAGAAAAGCTTCGACGATTGGGGCATTACGGATGGTCGCCCTGTTTATATTTATGACGCCGGCGCCAACCTCTATGCGGCTCGCGCATGGTTCATTTTCCGTTGGGCTGGTGTGCAGAATGTCCGCATCCTGGACGGCGGTACTAAGTCTTGGGAGGCCGCGGGCGGCGACGTTGCCGGCGGTATCGGGGCACTGCGCGGCCGCGGCGACGTAGAGGTCCGCCCGGGCAGCATGCCGACCCTCGACCTCGAGGAAGTGGAGCAGTGGCGCGAGGAGCGCATCCTGGTGGATGCCCGCGAGCCCTCCCGCTATTCCGGCAGAAAGGAACGCTTCGACCACCAGGCGGGCCGCATCCCCGGGGCGATCAACATTCCGGTCAAGGAGCTCTTCAACAACCACAGCGAGCGCGACAGCAGCGCCAGCGGCCGCGTGAAAACTCCGGAGGAGATCCGGCAGATCCTCGCCGATAATGGTGTGACCAGCGGTGACGACGTGTGCGTGTACTCCGGCTCTGGTCTGCACTCCTCGCTGTTTATCGCTGCGATGGAGTACGCGGGCCTGCCGGGCGCGAAGAACTTTGTGGGAGGTTGGTCTCAATGGTCCGCTTCCGCCTCGCGCCCCATTGAGCGCGACTAAACTGCGGGAGTATGGATCCCAACTTCTCCCTGGATCCCCGTAGGCCTGGCCAGCAGCGCGAAGTGGCTGCGCAGAACTCCTCTGCGAAGTTTTCCGTTGTGACCCCGCTGGCGGGGACAGCCGTTAGCCTCGATTCCGTCCCCGACCCGATCCTCGCCACCGGCACCATCGGCGCCGGTGTGGCAGTGATCCCCGATGCGGGCGTGGAGGTTGTGCAGATCCTCGCGCCCATCGGGGGAGTGATGAAGCGCGTGGCGCCGAACATGTTTGTGATCCAGACGCAGCCCGCGCCTGGAGGCTTGCCCCAGGAGCCCGGCGCCCACGCCGACGACTTTCACGCGGAGATGCTGGCCGACCAGCCGTCGATCTTCATGCAGTTGGGGGTGGATACTGGGCGACTTAACGGCCAGGGATTCGACGTGCACGTCCAGGAGGGCGACCTGGTGCGTCAGGGAACTCCCGTGTGCACGTACGCTCCCCGGGAGTTGGGCCGGATGGGGTTCGATCCGGTGGTGATGGTGTTGGGGTTGCAGATGAGGGCGTCAGAAATAAAGCTAGACGTGTTCTCCGGCGAGCCTGTGATGGGCGGCGACAACCTGTTCTGGGTGTAAAGGGGGTGCGTGGGCAATGACGCGGAGGATCTTCAGCATCATGTCGGTGGTCGGCATGATTCTGGCGCTGTCGCGGGTGGTGGAGATTTTCACACCGCAGCAGCTGCAGAGCATCGCCGGGGTTTATTTTGTGGTGCTGGCTGTGCTTCAGGTGTGGCCGCTGGTGGCCACGCAGCGCAATAGTTATGGGCACCGGCGGCACCCCGTGAACCGCCTGTACACGCTGATGAGCAGCATCGGGCTGGTCGGGACGGCGCTGCTGGCGATGGTTTTTTATGTGAATTCGCAGTTGTGGCTGGTTGTTGTTGCGGGGATGCTGATGATCATGGGGATCGTCGGTGCGGCGGTGTTGGCGCTGTTCGCCGCGCCGTGGGACGATTGGTCTACCCGCCGGGGTCGCGACGTCGACGATGAGCTTTTCCTGCGTGACGACGAGCCCGTGGAGGACGTCTGGGACAAGAGCTTCCGGACTTAATTGGCGCCGGGGATACCGGGGCTGGCTGGTCGGCGTGCGTCTATAGCCCATGCTTCCGGTTGATCAGCCAGTGCATCGTCGCGGTCGGCAGCACGCGCGAGAGCGGGAAGACCACCGGCGCCATCGAGCCGGTCGCGTACAGCGGCTTGGGGCGGGTGGCGGTGATGGGTTTCAAAATTTCCTCGGCTACGCGCTCGGCGGAGATGCCGTTGGCCTCGTTGTTATCCAGGTTCGTCAGCATGGTGGTGAACTCCGCGCCGTAGGGTCCCTGCAAGTCCACGTACTTCGTACGCCGCGTGGAAAGCCCGGTGTTGATGGAGCCGGGTTCCACCACGGATATGCCCACGCCGAAGGGCTGGACCTCGCGCCGGGCGGCGAAGGCGAATCCCTTGATCGCGGCCTTCGAGGCGACGTAGCTGCTGCGGTAGGCCAGCGGGAAGCTGCCCAGCATGGAGCCGACCATCACGATGCGCCCGGCCCCTTGTTGTCGCATTGTCGGAAGGATTCTCTTTGTGACGCCTACTTGTCCCAGAACGTTGATCTCAAACAGACGGTGCAGGGCATCGTCGGGGAGCTCCTCCAGCGGTCCCGATTGGCTTTCGCCCGCGTTGTTGACCAGTGCGGTCGGCGGGCCGAGGGCGAGGGCGCGGGTGGCGAACTCGTCGATGCTGGCGGGGTCTTCGAGGTCGAGGGGGAGGTATTCCACCCCGTCGACGGGGTCGGTGATGTTGTCGGGGTTGCGGCTGGTGCCGATGATGCGGTCGGGGACGTAAGTTCCCGCGGCGGCGCTGGCGCTGCTTGGGCCGCCGGTAGTTGCGGCGTTCTTGAGCTCCGCGAGGGCGGCTACGGTTGCGCGGCCGATGCCGGAGGAGGCGCCGGTGACTATGGCCACTCCGCCTTTGACGGCGGGGAGCGGGCGGGAGGGGAAGGGGAGAATGCTAGAAAGTTTTGCCATGCTCATTATTTTGACTGCTGGGGCGGGGGCGTGCGGACGGAATGGGATTTTTCGCAGGCAGGATTCGCGCTGGCGGGATTCTGCGGGATTCTTTAGTGATCCGTCGCACTACGGCTATGATGTGGGAGAAAACTGCATACGTTTTTGCCGCTTTTAGCTGTGGTGGGAGAGGCTCGGCGCTCGTCACGCGCCGGCCGCCGACGGAGCAATTCCTCCCCGGGACACTCTCAGGCCCCAAGTACCGTCACAGTGAGGCAACTCTGGAAAGACCTGCGCGCAGTCGTGTGCACGCGGGCGCCGAAGGAGAAAAGCCGGGTAGACCGGGTGAAGCTCTCAGGCACAAGCGACAGAGTGGGGAGGGCTCCTTTTAACGACCGTGCACTTACGACCGGAAAGTCCCTATAAAGCCATGTCTTCTGCAGCTACTCGCCGTAACTCAGCCCCCTTCGTTCAGCGCCACATCGGCCCGAACCAGGCCGATACCCAGGAGATCCTCGATTACCTGGGCTATGAATCTTCCGTCGCGCTGGCCGACGATGCCCTTCCGAAGTCCATCCGCCAGGCTGGCCCGATCGGCCTGCCGGAGGCGCTGGACGAGACGGATACCCTGGCCGCCCTGCGTGCTTACGCTGACAAGAACGTGCAGAAGCAGCAGCTGATCGGCAATGGTTACTTCGACACGATCACCCCGGCCGTGATCCGCCGCAACGTGGTGGAAAACCCGGGCTGGTACACCGCCTACACCCCCTACCAGCCGGAGATCTCCCAGGGTCGCCTCGAAGCCCTGCTGAACTTCCAGACGATGGTGCAGGATCTGACCGGCCTGCCGGTGGCTGGCGCTTCGCTGCTGGACGAGGCCACCGCTGTGGCCGAGGCCGTGCAGCTGATGGCTCGCGGCAACGCGAAGGCCGCCAAGAAGGGCGGCGTGGTGCTGTTGGATTCCTCCCTGCACCAGCAGTCCATCACCGTGACCCTGGCGCGCGCCGAGGCTGCGGGCATTCCGGTGGAGGTTGTGGACCTGGACGGCGAAGATGCTGCCGCGGCGTTCGAGGGTCGCGAGAACCTCGTCGGCGTGGTGCTTTCCAACCCCGGCTCTACCGGCCGCGTGCGCGACCTGTCCGGCCTGATCTCCGCGGCGAAGGAGACCGGCGCCCTGGTGACGGTCGCTTGTGACCTGCTGGCTCAGGTTCTGGTTACCTCCCCGGGCTCCCAGGGCGCGGACATCGCCGTCGGCTCCGCCCAGCGCTTCGGCGTGCCGCTGTTCTTCGGCGGCCCGCACGCAGGCTTCATCTCCTGCACCGAGGCTCTGCAGCGTAAGCTGCCGGGCCGCATCGTGGGCGTGTCCGTGGATGCCGAGGGCACCCCGGCCTACCGCCTGGCCCTGCAGACCCGTGAGCAGCACATTCGCCGCGACAAGGCCACCAGTAACATCTGTACCGCCCAGGCTCTGCTGGCCGTCGTCGCCGGTTTCTACGCGGTCTGGCACGGCCCGGCTGGTCTGCGCGCTATCGCCGAGGGCGTGCACGCCCGCGCGACCGCGCTGGCCGTTGCCCTGTCCGAGGCTGGCCTGACGCTGGCGCACGATACCTTCTTCGACACCGTCACCGTTGACGTGTCTGGTTCTTCTCTTGGTGACGCCCCCACGGCTCTGCGCGCAGCAGCCGAGGCAGACTACAACCTGCGCCAGGTTAACGATTCCTTCGTCGGAATCTCTGTCGGCGAGTCCACCACGGATGAGGACATCGCCAAGCTGATCGAGGTGCTGGGCTCCCGCGCCGGTGAGGTCAACTCCGCGGGCTTCGACGTCACCGCCGGCCCGCTGGGCGAGGCCGGCGTGCTGCGCGCCGCTGATGAGGAGATCCTGACCCACCCGATCTTCACCGCCATCACTTCCGAGACCCAGATGATGCGCTACATGCGCAAGCTGGCCGACCGCGACCTGGCGCTGGATCGCACGATGATCCCGCTGGGTTCCTGCACCATGAAGCTGAACGCGGCTTCCTCCATGGAACCGATCACCTGGCCTGGCTTCGCTGGCATCCACCCGCACGTCCCGGCCGAGCAGGCGCAGGGCTGGCTGGAGCTCATCGAGGACCTGGAGGAGCGCCTGGCGAAGATCACCGGCTATGCCAAGGTTTCCGTCCAGCCGAACGCGGGCTCCCAGGGTGAGTTTGCCGGCCTGTTGGCGATCCACCGCTACCACCAGTCCCGCGGCGATGATCAGCGCGACATCGTTCTGATCCCGGCCTCCGCGCACGGCACCAACGCGGCCTCTGCGGCTCTGGCGGGCCTGAAGGTCGTGGCTGTGAAGAACGCCGAGGACGGCTCCATTGACGTGCCGGACTTGGAGGCCAAGCTGGAGAAGTACGGCGAGCAGACCGCCGCCATCATGCTGACCTACCCCTCCACCCACGGTGTGTTCGAGGAGCAGGTGCGCGACGTCTGCCAGAAGGTTCACGATGCCGGCGGCCAGGTGTACGTCGACGGCGCTAACCTGAACGCCCTGGTCGGCCTGGCCCAGCCGGGCGAGTTCGGCGGCGACGTGTCTCACCTGAACCTGCACAAGACCTTCACCATCCCGCACGGCGGTGGCGGCCCGGGCGTTGGCCCGGTGTGCGTGGCAGAGCACCTGATCCCGTTCCTGCCCACTGACCCGAACGCCGACGTTATCGATGGCGATGCTGCACTGCAGACCGGCCAGCCGGTCTCCGGCGCGCAGTACGGCTCCGCTGGCGTGCTGCCGATCACCTGGTCCTACATCGCCCAGATGGGTGACGAGGGGCTGACTGAGGCCTCCCGCATGGCCCTGGTGAACGCCAACTACGTTTCCCGCAAGCTGGAGGACTACTACCCGACGCTGTACAAGGGCGACACCGGCCTGGTCGCCCACGAGTGCATCCTGGACCTGCGTGAACTCACGAAGGCCTCCGGCATCACCGCCGAGGATGTCTCCAAGCGACTGATGGACTTCGGCTTCCACGCCCCGACCCTGGCCTTCCCGGTCGCCGGCACCCTGATGATGGAGCCCACCGAGTCGGAGGACAAGGCAGAGCTGGACCGCTTCATCGAAGCGATGATCACCATCCACGGGGAGATCCAGGAAGTGATTGACGGCAAGGTCACCGCCGAGCAGTCCGTTCTGCGCCACGCGCCGTTCACCGCCTATTCTGTTGTGCGGGACGACTTCGAGGAAGCCGTATCTGGTGGTCACTTCAGTCGCGCCAAGGCCGCATACCCGGTGGCCAGCCTGCGACACACCAAGTACTTCACCCCCGTGCGTCGTATCGACAACGCCTATGGCGACCGCAATCTCGTGTGCACCTGCCCGCCCCTGGAAGACTTCGCAATTAACGAGGACTAGGGTCCGCTGGGGCTAAGGGCGTCACAAAGAGAAGAAGGAGAACAAGACATGACCGAACTTAAGAAGACCGCGCTGCACCTGGTGCACGAGAAGTTGGGCGCGCGATTTACCGACTTCGGCGGCTGGGACATGCCTCTGAAGTACAGCAGTGAGCTGGACGAGCACCACGCTGTACGCAATGCCGTGGGCGTATTCGACCTCTCCCACATGGGTGAGGTTCGCGTGACCGGCCCGCAGGCGGCGGAGTTCCTGGACCACGCGCTGATTTCCAAGCTGTCGGCAGTGAAGGTCGGCAAGGCGAAGTACTCGATGATCTGCACCGAATCCGGCGGCATCATCGACGACCTGATCACCTACCGCCTGGGCGAGAACGAGTTCCTGATCGTGCCGAACGCGGGCAACGTGGACAACGTGGTTTCCGCACTGCAGGGCCGCACCGAGGGCTTTGACGTGGAGGTTAACAACGAGTCTGACGAGACCTCAATGATCGCCGTGCAGGGCCCGAAGGCCGCAGAGGCGATGCTGGAGATCGTGGAGAACGTGGTGGACGCCCCCGAGGCATCCGGCGCGGGCGAGACCGTTGCCGAGGCCATCGAGGGCCTGGGCTACTACGCCGCATTCCAGGGCGTTGCCGCAGGACAGCCCGTGCTGGTGGCCCGCACCGGCTACACCGGTGAGGATGGTTTCGAGCTGATCGTGGCTAACGACGGCGCGGAGACCGTGTGGACCAAGGCTATGGACCAGGCTGCGCAGTTGGGTGGCCTGCCGTGTGGCCTGGCCTGCCGCGACACTCTGCGCCTGGAGGCCGGCATGCCGCTGTACGGCAACGAGCTGTCGCTGAAGCTCACCCCGGTAGACGCTGGTCTGGGCATTCTTGCGGCGACGAAGTCGAAGGACTCTTTCGTTGGTCGTGACGCCATCGTCTCCGCCAAGGAAAAGGGGACCCAGCAGGTGCTTATCGGGCTGGCGGGCGAAGGCCGCCGCGCTGCCCGTGGGGGATACGAGGTGTTCGCAGGAGAGGGCGAGAAGGCCATCGGTGCCGTGACCTCCGGTGCGTTGTCGCCGACGCTGGGCCACCCGGTGGCGCTGGCGTACGTTGCGAAGTCCGCAGTGTCCTCCGGCGCGGCCGCCGAAGGTGCGACCGTGGAGGTAGACATCCGCGGCAAGCGCTTCGAATACAAGGTCGTAGCGCTGCCCTTTTACTCCCGCGAGAAGTAACAGCCAGCGTCTCGAGCAATAGTGGTTCGCACATCTGAAGCAGCTAGCACCGGCAGCTTCAGGTGACCGTTGCGGATCGTGTAACAGCGTGGAGGACGGTGGGCTTTCTCAACCCGACTTCTTTAGACGGTGCCGGCCTCTTCAGCGTCGTAGCGTTGCTGGGCGGCTTCGATAGCGCCCATGTTCTTTTCGGCCCAGGAACGCAAGGCCATGATAGGGGTTACCAATGACTCACCAAGGGGAGTGAGGCGGTAATCCACCCGTGGGGGAATGGAGGCGGTGACTTCTCGCAGAGCAAGTCCATCGCGTTCGAGGTTGCGCAGAGTTTGCGTTAGCATCTTCTCGCTGATTCCCGCGATCTCTTCCCTGATCTGGGAATACCGCAAAGTGCGACCGCTCAAGGTGGTGAGCACGAGAGTTACCCATTTACTACCGATCTTGTCCAAAAGTTTGCGGCTGGGGCAGTCTTTCATGAATATGTTGTATTCAATTTTGCGGTTTTTTCGGCGCTGAGAAGCACTCTGGGTGGCCATTGGGGGATCCTCCGGAGATTGTCTTCAGGCCATTTGAGTGGCGTGAACAGGAAACCTACTAGCGGGTGCGGACCCGACTTTGAAGTAAGTACTTACCAAAAGAGAGTAGCAATCATATGGTGAGTTTGTCCGCCGCGAAGAAATTCGACTGTATAGGTCGGTTTCGTTTTTCGAGATGGCGTGTGCCGATTCGTGTGCGCACGTGGCGTGTGTACACCCCGCTATAGAAAGGAAATTCCCCATGAAGGCAATCATCTCTGTCCCAAGCACCCCTGAACCACAGCTGGTCGACCGTGATATTCCACGCCCTGCACAGAACGAGATACTCGTTCAGGTTTTCGCCTCCACCGTCAATCCTGTCGATGCGTTGTCCCCATCTGCAGACGGCAGGGCGGCATTTGGTCTTCAGGGTGATTTCGGATTGGGCTGGGAATTTTCCGGAGTAGTTGCCGAGTCCACACCCTCTTCGATTCTCCCGGGTTCCAAAGTCATCGGCTTAACTCCCAATATTGGTAGCCCGCTGGCTGCGCATTCCCAGTACATCAACGTCAACGCGGACCAGCTAGCCCTGATGCCCGACAACATTTCTTTCGTCGACGCAGCAACGATCCCACTCAATGGCCTCACGGCTTTGCAGTTTTTGGAATTGCTGGATGAGCCAGCAAGCCGGGATCTCCTCATCACCGGTGCAGCGGGCGCCGTTGGAGGTTACGCTCTCGAGCTGGCTAAGGCCTCGGGAAAGTGGGGTCGCGTTTACGGCCTAGCTAGGGAAGAAGACCGTCAGTTCGTGGAAAAGCGCGGTGCGCACCTTGTCACTTCTCTCGAGCACCTCATAAGTAGTGGCTTTCAGGTAGGTGCGGTGCTCGATGCTGCCACTATCCCCGATGTGGTCCTGCCGGTTATTGCGGATAACGGCAACTACGTCGGCGTGCTACCTGCTTTCCCGGTGGATGCACCGCGCGCAATCACTTCGCGATCCGTCCACGTCCACTCCGACCCCGATGCGCTCGCGCATCTGGTGGACCTCGTTAACGACGGGGCATTGATTCCACGCGTGGATCGTACCTACGACGCTGAACTGGAATACCTACGGGCATGGGAGCGACTGGCAACTCCAGGTATCCGTGGCCGCCAGGTGCTCGTGTGGAGGTAACTACTGGGGCACGGGTGCAAAAACTAGGGTGGCTTAGAGCTCGCGTCATTCGTGTAAGGTACCCAGGTGAGTCAAAGTTTTCTGACTAGGCGCTCGGCCGTCGCAGCTGGCCTCTGACCAGCGGATTCAACCGAGTGCCCACCTGCGAAGCTAACTACGCTAAGGAGCCAACACACATGTCCGCACTGCCAACCGATTTCCTGTACTCCGAGGAGCACGAGTGGGTTAACACCTCCGCCGTGGTGGAGGGAGAGACCGTGCGCGTGGGTATTACCCACATCGCTGCTGAGGCACTGGGCGACATCGTGTTCGTCGAGCTGCCGGAGGTTGGCTCCGAGGTCGAGGCCGGCGAGGCTTTCGGCGAGGTTGAGTCCACCAAGTCCGTTTCCGACATCTACGCACCGGTCTCCGGCGAGATCGTGGCCGTGAACGAGGAGCTGGAGGACAACGCTGGGCTGGTCAACGAGGACCCCTACGGCGAGGGCTGGCTGTACGAGGTCAAGGTGACCGAAGCTGGCGAGCTGATGGACGCTGAGGCTTACCTGGCGGCTAACGAGTAATACAAGACCCTATGGTCGGTTCCATGCTCGCGTTAATCCTCGGCTTGGCCCTGTTGGGCCTTGCCGTGTGGTTACTGCTGCGCGCAAAAGATCGCGACGCGGCCAACGGAACCGACGAGTATGGCGGGGGGAACGCTGACGGAGCCGCGGACTGGTCCTCGGATGAGGACTACGAGTGGTCTGAATCGGAGGAGGACGGCGAGTGGTCCGAGGCGGACGACGAAGAATGGTCCGCAGGATGGGATGGCCCGCAGTTCGACTCGTGGTCCGGGGATGATTATGAGTCCGGCGAAGACTCCGACTACGAGGATGACGCGGACGAGTACCAGGCCGATAGTGCAGGCGATGGACTAGGTGAAAGCCCCGCAGAGGATTGGGCAGAGGAACCATCGGAGGATTGGCCCGACGATGAGCCTGCAGAGGGGGAGGAAAGCGCCGTTACCCCCACGCCTGCGGCTGCGCCTGCGTCCGGGCCCGCGTCAGCAATGGCGGCTTTCGGTTTTCCCCGCAGGCGGCGTCGCCAATGGGCGGCCGACAACGGCTTCGAGTACACGAAGGAAGACAGCGAAGTCGCGCGCGACTGGCCCATCACCGTCCTGGGGGATCAGCGGCGCGGGGTGCCGACGCTGCGCGAGGTTGTCAGCGGCTTCGTCGACGGGCACCAGGTGCACATCGGAGACGTGGGATCATCCACTCTGATGGCCATGCGCCGAGTGGAAGAATCACCAGTTCAAGTACTGTATTCCGTCGATGCTGCCCAGCCCGCTGGCATGCGCCGCACCGACTTGCTGGACCAGCCTCCGTTCGCCGCGTACACCACCGACGTCCGCGCGCTGGACCGCATGCTGGACGCTCGCGTGGAGGACTCCCTGGCTGCGCTTTCGCAGGTCGCGCGCGACGTTGCGTGGGGACAGAACTGGACGGTCGTGCGGATCTCCCGCAAGCTCGACTTCCACGTGTGGCAGAAGATTCTGCCGCGGCTGCGCTCCCTGGTGGATGCAGCGATGGTGCTGCCCCCGGCGCAGACCAGCGCGCCGTTGGAGATGCTGTCTGCCGACCAGTTGCGTCCCCTGCCGGGCGGTCCGCTGCAGGTGTACACCGCCGACCCGGTGAACCAGGAGGAGATCGAGGAACAAGCCGCCGAGGCCTGCTCCCGCCGCGCAGCACACCTGCGGGCCGTGCCCGATGACGCTGCCGATACTAATGCCGAAGGTAGCGACGGCACAGCCTCAGCCGCCGCAGAGTTCAACCCCGCGCAAGACAACACTGTCCGCACCGAAGAAGCCGCCGCGCACGCGGAAGTGCCGAACCTGGAGCGGCCCGACATCACCCGCCCCGCCGAGCCGGTGACCTTCCCCTCTCGCACGCACACACGCTGGGAAGGCGGAGACCCGGATAGCTTCGAAAGCTTCGCCGTGGGGGACTACGACGACCCCGCGGAGGATGACGACCTCCACGCGGGACGGCGACGTCGCCGCGACGGAGGCATCCCGCGCCTGGGCGAGGATCCCGAGCACATGAGCTCGCACAACTCGCAATATGCGCAGGTCATCCGCGTCGAGGCGGAAGAGGCCACTATTTTCGAGGAGTTTGAGGAGACCAAGTCCACTGCAGTGCGCCTGTCTCCTGTGACGCAGCGTCGGCGGAGCGGTGGGCGTCATCGCGCGCCAGAGGCACGCCACGGCCGCCCTGAACCCATCGAACCGATCGAGTACGAAACCGTCGACGGCGAGGTCGTCGAAGACGACCAGCAATAACAAAAGGAGCAACCGCAATGATCGATGAAGCCAAGAAGCAGCGCCTCGCCGAGCTCGTCAAGGAGCTGGCAGTGGTGCACGGGCGCGTGACCCTGTCCTCCGGCAAGGAGGCCGACTACTACGTCGACCTGCGCCGCGCGACCCTGCACCACGAGGCATCTCCGCTGATTGGCGAGCTGCTGCGCGAGCTGACCTCCGACTGGGACTACGCGCACGTCGGCGGACTGACCCTGGGCGCGGACCCGGTGGCGACGGCGATCATGCACGCGGAGTCGGCTGGCGCTGGCGAGGCTGCCGGGCGCACCATCGACGCCTTCGTCGTGCGCAAGGAAGCCAAGAAGCACGGCATGCAGCGCCGCATCGAAGGCCCGGACATTGAGGGCAAGCGGGTGCTTATCGTCGAGGACACGACCACCACGGGCAACTCCCCGCTGACTGCTGTCGCTGCCGCTCGCGAGGCTGGTGCAACCGTCGTTGGCGTGGCCACCGTCGTGGATCGCGCGACTGGCGCTAAGGATGTTATTGAGGCCGAGGGAGTCGAGTACCGCTCGCTGCTGGGCCTGTCCGACCTGGGGCTTTCCTAGGTATTTTTGATGACGCCCACCTCCCCCGAATCACACGATAAACCCGGACCGACGGAGTGGCTGGAGCACCCCCGAGGGGTGCGCAGCTGGGAAGAAGAACACCCCGACCAGCCCCGCCCGACGGATCCGCGCTTCGACCCCGAGCTGCTGGATGCCGGGGATACGCGCAACGTGGTGGATGCTTACCGGTACTGGAAGCAGTCCGCGATCATAGCGGATATTGATACCCGTCGGCATGCGCTGCACATTGCCATTGAGAACTTCGAAAACGACTCGAACATTGGCACCGTCGTGCGCACTGCGAATGCCTTCGCGGTGGATACCGTGCACATTGTTGGGCGGCGGCGCTGGAACCGACGCGGGGCGATGGTCACCGACCGTTACCAGCACTTACAGCACCATGCGACGGTGGGGGAGGTGCTGGAATTCGCCGCCCGGGAAGGGCTAGTTGTGGTGGCGGTGGATAACACCCCGGGGTGCGTGCCTCTGGAAACCGCGGAGCTGCCGGAGCGGTGCCTGCTGCTGTTTGGCCAGGAAGGGCCGGGTGTGACCCAGGAGGCGCAGGATGCTGCGCGGATGACGGTCTCTATTGCTCAGTTTGGTTCGACTCGGTCCATTAACGCTGGTGTGGCGGCGGGGATTGCGATGCATGCGTGGATCCGCCAGCATGCGGACCTGTCCCAGGCCTGGTAGTTGGGGATGCCCCAGGCCTGGTAGTTGAGGTGTCCCCAGGCCTGGAGGGTGGGGATGTCATGGGCCTGGCAGGTGGGGCTCGGTTTTGCTGCTCTGCGGGCTGTGTTTCCCGTAAGTGTCGGAAAAGTGGTAATTCGTGAAATCGGGGACTGGGCTCCGAGTTGCAAAAACGCTCTGAACTGCAAGTTTACATAAGTGGAAATTATCTGCATTAACAAATTGCAAGTTTTGCGACATTTGACTGCTGGGCGGCGGGATTCCGGGGGAGGGCTAGACTGTTCTGCAGAGCGCTACAACCGAGTGAGGTGTGCAGAGTGTTTAATCTTCCCGGCAAAAAGAAGCAGGGTAGCAAGTCGTCGCAGGTAGGAGACATTTCTGTGGCGCCGCAGGAATTTGCGGAGGGGGCGGCTGAGCGGGCTGAGTCTGCCGGACGGGCCGGGCAAGCTGAGGTCGCCGAAGCCTCGCCAGCAGAAGCCCCCAACCCCAACCAGGAGCTCATCGAGCGCTGGGATCACCGCGCGGACCTCTCCTATCAGGCGGTTCACGAGCGCCACGCCAGCCGCCTCTGGGGCATCCCGCGCACCACGCTGGGGGTTATCGCCTGGCCGCCGACCACTCGCGACCGGATGTTCGTCCGCTGGCACTACTGGTGGCAAGCTCATTACATCGACAACCTCATCGATGCCGCCATCCGCCGCCCCACCCACTCCCGGATTTTTGCCATCCGCCGCCACCTCCGCGCCATGCGCATCCGCAACCTTCGCCCCCTGACCGCCAACCACTACTACGACGACAAAGCGTGGCTGGCCCTGGCCCTGCAGCGGGTGGCGAACACCCCGAAGATCCAGGCAAAACTTGGCACGCCCCGCGAGCTGGAACCCCTGGTGGAGAACATTTTCGAGGGCGTGGATAGCCTCACAGGTGTGCTGCCGTGGCGCACGCAGGAGACTTTCTACAACGTCCCCACCAACGGCCCCGCCGCCATCCTGGCCGCCCGCAATGGCGATATAGAGACGGCGGAGCGCCTGATCAACTGGACCTTCGACAACCTCATTAACGAAGACGGCCTGGTCATGGACGGTATCCACATGCGGATGGCCGGCCCGGAGCCCGTCACGGCGGTGCATCCGTATTGTCAGGGCGTGATGCTCGGCGCATGCGTGGAGCTCGCCCTCGCGCGCAGGCGTGCGGCTGGGGTGGAGGATCGCACGGTTTCAGATGTGGGCGTCAAAGAAATAACCCGCATCCATGGCCTGCTCCGCGCGATCGAGGTGCATCTTGCCGACCGCGATGGTGCGCTCAATGCTCGCACTGCGGGTGGTGACGGCGGACTGTTTAATGGCATTCTTGCGCGTTATCTTTCTCTTGTTGTTGAGTGCTTGCCGACGCCAGGTCGGCACGGCACGGAGGCCGTGGCCATAGCCCGGCGGATTGTGTTGGCGACAGCCGAACAGGTGTGGCGTTTCCGGCTGGAGGTTGATGGGCTGCCGGTGTTCTCTGCCGACTGGTCGAAGGATGCGACGATGCCGCAGGCCGGTGGTTTGGTTGGCGCGACGATTGCGGGGGCGGTGGCGAGTTCCGATATTGCGGAGCGGGATCTGTCCGTGCAGCTTTCCGGGTGGATGCTGATGGAGGCGGCGGCGCGTACCATCGCAGCGCAGTGACGCTCGAGTGGTGGGGCGAGTAGCAAGAGACGGGCAGCGTGCAACGAGGGTGCGTGGGCATAAGGGGGAGTGCTCGCCGGAGTGACTGCACGGCGTTGAATTTGTGGGCATAATTGTGGGCGGAGACTTACCTGCCCTATTCCGAGGAATTGAAGGAGCATCGAAATGCCTATTGCAACCCCCGACGTCTACCGCGACATGCTGGACAATGCGAAGGAGAACGGCTTCGCATACCCCGCGATTAACTGCACCTCTTCCGAGACCATCAATGCTGCTCTGAAGGGCTTTGCGGATGCGGAGTCCGACGGCATCATCCAGTTCTCCACCGGTGGTGCCCAGTTCGGTTCCGGTCTGGCCGTGAAGAACATGGTTGCAGGTGCGGAGGCCCTGGCTGCGTTTGCTCACCAGGCTGCTAAGCACTATGGCGTGAACGTTGCTCTGCACACTGACCACTGCCAGAAGGAAGTTCTGGACGAGTACGTCCGCCCGCTGATGGAGATCTCTCGCAAGCGCGTGGAGGCTGGCGAGAACCCGCTGTTCCAGTCCCACATGTGGGACGGCTCCGCTATCCCGATCGACGAGAACCTGGAGATCGCCAAGGGGCTGCTGGCTGACGCGCAGAAGGCCAACATCATCCTCGAGGTGGAGATCGGTGTTGTCGGTGGCGAGGAAGACGGCGTGGAGGCCAAGGCCGGCGCTAACCTGTACACCACCGAAGAGGACTTCGCTAAGACCGTCGATGCTCTGGGCACCGGCGAGCACGGCCGCTACCTGCTGGCCGCTACCTTCGGCAACGTCCACGGCGTATACAAGCCGGGCAACGTGAAGCTGCGCCCGGAGGTTCTGGACATGGGGCAAAAGGTTGCAGAGAAGAAGCTGGGACTTTCTGAGGGCTCCAACCCGTTCGACTTCGTCTTCCACGGTGGCTCCGGCTCCGAGAAGGAGAAGATCGAGGAGGCCCTGCGTTACGGCGTGATCAAGATGAACGTGGATACGGACACCCAGTACGCCTTCACCAACCCGGTTGCCCGCCACATGTTCACCAACTTCGACGGTGTGCTGAAGATCGACGGCGAGGTCGGCAACAAGAAGGTTTATGACCCGCGCTCCTACCTGAAGCAGGCTGAGGAGGCCATGTCCGTCCGCGTGGTGGAGGCCTGCAACGACCTGCACTCCGCTGGCACTTCCGTTGCTAAGTAGGTTCCGTTAGCACGATGACAGAACAGATTCGTCACAGTCGAGACCTCTTCGGCGCGGAGCACCCGGAGGTGCGCCTGCCGCAGGAGCTGGCAAGCTCCATTCCAGCGGAGGGTGCTGCCGGTGGTGCGGGTGCGGCCGGTGCCGGTGCCGGTGCCGCGCAGTCGCGCGAGTCGCTGGAGGCCGCGGTATCGGAGAACCTGAAGGATTCCGGCGCATGGGCCGCCCTGGCCGAGGTGCTGCTGGCCGAAGGTCAGCCCGTGCAGGCCTACGCTTGCGCCCGCACCGGCTACCACCGCGGCTTGGATGCCCTGCGTGGCAATGGTTGGCGCGGCACCGGCCCGGTCCCGTGGAACCACGAGCCGAACCAGGGTGTGCTGCGCGCCATCGGCGCGCTGGTGCAGACCGCCCGCGCCCTCGGCGAGGACGATGAGGTCGTGCGCTGCCTGAACCTGCTACACGACTGCGACCCGGCGGCAGCCCCAGCCCTGGGACTGGACGGCTCCGGCAAGAAGGCCGAGCCCAAGCCAATCACCGAACCCGGCGCCACCCCGCCCGTCGAGGGCTAACCCGTGCCTGAACGGAAATGAACCAACGCCGTTCTTTCTCTCTGCCGGCGCCGCACCACGGGGTGAACCGAAACCTTTGTATCGCCACCCTGGTCGTGGCGATCTTCTGGATGTCCAGTATCCTCTGGCCCGCAAACCCCACCGCCGGCTGGCCTTTCGTGGCCGAAATGCAGGCCAGCGCGTGGGTTGCCGGTGTGCTCGCCGCAGCGGGCATCGGCATCCTCCACTCGGTGCGTCGCGCCGCCCTGTGCGCGGTGCTGGCCCTGCTGGCGGTCTTGATCGTCCCGCGTATACCGGCGCCCAATTTTTCGGACGCCACCAACCCCACCCGCGTATTTTCCCTGAACACCTACTGGGGCAAGGCCGACGATAAGCGGATTGCGCGTGTGATCGACGAGCTCAAACCGGACGTGGTTTTCCTCCTGGAGACTAATGCGGAGGAAGTCGCCAGCGTGGCGGACAAGACCGGCTATCTTCCTATGACCCCGCCGCGGCCTGGCAACGATCGGGCGGATAATGTTGTGGCGCTCGTGTCGGCGTCATTTAAAGAAAAAACAGGGGCGCACGGCAACATGGTCCGTGGGCTCACTCGCTTCCAGACCCCGCGCGTGAATGCGCCGCTGGGCGGCAACCGCGAGTTCGTGGGCGTGCATGCAGTGGCGCCGGCGAAGGACGACCGCCCGGCGTGGGAGCGCGACCTGGCGAACCTCAGCGAGTGGGCGAACTCCCGGCGCCACCTGGTGCTGGCCGGGGACTTCAACGCAACACGCAGCCACCCGCGCTACCGCGACTTCGAGCTCAGCGACTGCACAGGGCACCTGGCGCATACTCCAACGTGGCCGGCGGTGTTCCCGGTGATTCGGCTGGACCACATCATGACCACTGGCGAGTGCCTGGGTGGTGGCACGAAGCGGATTCTAGGGACTGACCATCTGGCGGTGTGGGCGGACGTAACCACCTAAACTGGCGGGCATGGCAGAACCACAACCGCGGCCCCGGACCGCTAAAGAAATGTGGGGCGAGCCGGCCAACCGCCTGCGCCCCGGAGTGCGCGCCGCAGCCCGAAACCTGCGCCGCATCGCGCCGGTGCAGGGTGCGATCCGTGTGCGGGAGGGGGTCGTCTTCGCCATCCAGTGCGCCATCGGTGCGGGGCTGGCGCTGCTCATCGCGGAACAGATTTTCGATCACAAGCAGGCCTTCTTTGCGCCCATCGCGGCGGTGCTGAGCCTTGGTGTGAGCGCCGGAAAGCGCTTGCGGCGTGGCTTCGAGCTGGTGCTGGGCGCTTCTGTGGGCGTGGGCATCGGCGACCTGGTGATCAGCAACATCGGTAGCGGTTATTGGCAGGTCTCCGTAGTGGTGCTGTTCGCCATCCTGGTGGCGACGTTCGTGGATAAGTCGGTATCGGTGGCTTTCCAGGCCGCCAGTTCCGCGGTGCTGGTGGCGACGATCCTGCCGCCGGGGTCTTCTGGTTCGTGGGACCGTATGATCGACGCGCTGATCGGTGGTGTGATCGGCATTTTGGTGCTGGCGCTGGTGCCGAACTCCCCGCTGCGCCCGGCTAGGCGGGAGGTCTCCACGCTGATCTCGAAGGCTTCGCTGGTGCTGGACGATGTGGCGCAGGGGATGGAGGAGCGCGACGCGGCGAAAATCACCAAGGCCCTGGAGATCGCCCGCGGCACTCAGACCTACGTGAATGCCCTGCTGACGAACGTGGGCGGCGGGTCAGAGGTCGTGGCTGTCTCGCCGATTTATTGGACGGCCCGGCGGCATGCGAAGTCGATGAACCGCATCCTGGTGCCTGTGGATAACGTGATGCGCAATACGCGCGTGCTGGCGCGGCGGGCGGAGATCATGATGCTGGATGAGATCGAGCCGCCGGAGGAAATGACCGAGTTGATGCGCGGGATCTCTAATGAGCTGGGACAGCTGGGCGCATTGTTCGCCGAGGGTGGTACGCGCGGTACCCGTGATGAGGCGGTGGAGATCCCGGAGATCGTCCGCGCCCTGCAAAAACTCGCCGCGGAGGCGGACCTGGCCATCGCGGATGGTACGGGCTTGTCGGGCACGGTGGTGTTGGCGCAGTGCCGCTCGATTATTGTTGACGCCCTGCAGGTCTGCGGCTATTCGCGTGAGTCGGCTATGGCGTTTCTGCGGCCGACGGTGGATAGGCCATGGCAGCCGCCGGAGGTGTGGGACGACCTGGAGGAATAGGCGGGGGCTACGAGTGGAACTCTAAGAGAGCCGATAGTAGATTCTTAAAGAAGTTGGGGGATTGTTCCCCGCAACGACTTAACGTCGTCTCGCTCTACTTTGAGGTATCTCTTATGATGTTTCTCCGCTCCCGCCGCACCATGACTGCTGTTGCGGCTGCCGCCAGTCTGGTCCTGACCGCCACGGCTGTCCCTAACTCCCCGTTCTCCCCAGTAACGGCTCAGGCGGCCACGGCTAACAAGACGCAGAGCACCAACCTGTCGGTGAAGTGCACGTTGTTTGGTTTGGGAGGGCCAAATAATACGATTCCGATCGTTGGAACTGGCTTCATTGAGGACAGAGATTTTGACATCAATCTGAAAGCGTCAATGCCTGGGCAAGTTGCCTCTGGAGAGGTTTTCGAAGCTGTAATTGAGATGGATTCCTTGTCAGTAACTCATGAGCTACTGCACAAAGCTCAAGGAGAACCCCGCCTTGATAAGGCAAATACAGTTCGTTTCGCGGTGACCGGGAATGTTGAGCTGGTCGATCCCCCTTCGAATGTGACCCTGAATAAGGGCGTTCTGACGGTTAAGAACATGATGAAGCCACGAAGGGATGGAAACACCCTCTTCCTTGACTTCGAGCCCCTTAAGCTGAAGATGAAGTCAAACGGTTCGGGCAAGGTCGAAATTCAATCTCCTCAGGTGTACCAAAAGCGTGATGCTTCTGAGCGAATTAATGCCAACAACATGTTTTTCGCAGAGGGGGTTGCCGGGGAAGTACAAGGTTTCATTAGGAAACACGGGATCGGTATTCGTGCTACCTGCCTAACGGAGGAGTACAAGCAACTAGGCGTGACCGAGGTTAGGCCGTACGCAGACGTTCTCGAGCCTGAATACAAAGACATCGAGGTTAAGCAGACGGATACCGCTACCGCGAAGAATGCTGCGCAGGCTCCGGCGGGCACCACCTACGCCAAGAAGGGTAAAGCTCCGGAGTGGGCAACTGTCGCTGAGAATGGCACCGTCACCGTTAAGCCTGGGCTGGATGTGGAATCCGGAGACTACGAGGTTCCAGTCGTCGTCACCTACCCGGACTCTTCTGCTGACAACGCCGTTGTAAACGTGACGGTAAAGGAGAAGGAGAAGTCCCTCGCGGAGCAGCACGATCCGCAATTCGGCGAGACCACTGTCGAGCAAGAAGGTACCGCCACCATTGCTGTCCCGGAGGGGCTGCCGGAGGGGACGAAGGTCGCCGCTGGCGAGGGCGCGCCGGAGTGGGTCACCGTTAAGGAGGACGGCTCCATCGAGGCAAAGCCCACCCGGGAGACCGAGCCCAAGGATTACACCGTTCCGGTCGTCGTGACCTACCCAGATAAGTCCACCGACGAAGCAACAGCCAAGGTGACCGTCACCAAGAAGCCGGACAACCAGATATACTCCCCGGAGTTTGGCAGCATCACCGTGCAGGCCAACCGCACCGCAAAGACTCCTGCCATCGAAGGCTTGCCGGACGGCACCAAGTTTGCCTTGGCTGAGGGGGCTCCGGATTGGGCATCCATTGATGAGAAGGGCGTTGTCCAGCTGAACCCGGGCGGCGAGGTTGATGCGAAGGATTACACGGTCCCGGTTACCGTCACCTACCCCGATGGAACTACGGATAAGGCTGAGTTGAAGGTTACGGTCACTGAGCGCGCCATCAACGAAATCCACGATCCGACCTATTCGGACGTGACGGTGAAACAGGGCGACGAAGTGACCGCTCCGGCTCCGACTGATGTGGCTGAGGGCGCGACCTTCGAAGCTGGCGAAGGTGTACCGTCGTGGATCACCGTCAACCCGGACGGCACCGTAACCGCCAAGCCGGGCGAGGAGGTTGAGGCCAAGGAGTACACCGCTCCGGTGAAGGTCACCTACCCGGATAACTCGGCTGACGACACGACCGTGAACGTCACCGTCTCCGTGAAGCCTGCCAACGAGAAGTACAATCCGACCTACCCTGATGCCGACGTGAAGCAGGGTAGCGAAACCACCGTCGCTCCGCCGGCTGATGTGGCTGACGATGCGGAGTTCGCGCTTGGTGAAGGCGCCCCGGAGTGGGCCACCGTCAACGAGGATGGCACCGTCACTCTGAAGCCGGCTAAGGATGTCGATCCGGGCGACTACGATGTCCCGGTCGTCATCACCTACCCGGATGGATCGACCACTACCACGACGCTGAAGGTGACCATCAAGAAGCAAGACAAGCAGAATGACAACACCGGCAGCACCGGTTCCGGCAGCGGATTGTTCGGATCTCTGAGCGGCTCTAGCAACGGTTCGAGTGGCTCGAGTGGCTCCAGCAGCATCACCGGTTCCAGCCCATTCGGTACGTTCCTCGCCGCCCTGTTCGGAACGATTGCTATCGGCGCAGGACTGTTCGGAATGTACAACTGAGCCCGCGACCACGGCTACGTCCGCTAACTGCGGGCGAGCTTAATTGCGCACGAACTGCCCATCCCGCAGGTGGCGGTAAAACGTCACCGACTTCAGCGGGCGGGGATGGCGCATCCCATCACGGGTGACCGCCAGATCCACCCCACCGGCCTGTAAGGCCCGCCCCCGCAGCACCGTCGGAGAGACGGTACTGCGGGGCTTCTTTATGCGCCCAAACCAACCTTTACGGGGCAACGGCGGACGCTGCACCGCAGCCAACCCCGGAGCATCCGGCGTTGGAACCAATCGCACGCCATTGTTGCAATCACTGGTACCGGCCTTGTTCTGCTCGTACAGGACCTCGGAATCGACGATCACCTCGCCGATCATCTCCGCCGCCTCCTCGGACTCGCCTGCCGAGCCAGCCTTGCCAGCCGCGCTAACCGGCCCAGTGACCTCCGCCGCACCCAACGTCACCACGCCGTGGTCGTCGCGGATCACCGGAGTCGGCACAGCCGGGGAAGCCAGCGCGAAGGTGAGGTGCTGGGCGGGGGAGAAGGTGGCGTCCAGACCCCACGAAAGAGCAACCGTCGAAGAGCCAGAAGGGATAAAACCGACCTCGACCCACAGTGCATCAATGCGCATCAACTTGGAAACCACGGCGGCCAGGGCAGCATCGCTACCCTGCACGATCACGCGCACACGCTCGCTGACCTCGTGCGGATCCGGCTGCGGGGCGCCCAAGTGGGGAGCATCGGGGCGCTGCATCATCTCCTCCAAAGACGGGGTGGAACCCACCACGAACCGCTCCAGATCATCCAAGAAGCGCAGCTCCTTGCGCTTCGGCACGGCGGACAGATCGAGGCACTCCACGGTCTCGCCCGGCAACACGGGATCGCGCAGCCGATCGCTGGCGGGAACATCGCAACGCAACATAAACAACATAGAAACCCACCATAGCTGTGCCACAAGCACCGACGAGGTACTAGAATGGAGAAACGTCTAGGCGCCCCGCCCGATCTCTACTCGATCTCTATCAGGCAGACGAAGCTACTGAAGCCACAGTAGATGCAGCAGATGCTTGGAGCGGGGCTACACCCATGAGTACAGAAGTACCAACGCAGAGGACGTGTTTTAGTTTCCATGGCAGCGATCATCGTCGTAGGCGCCCAGTGGGGCGACGAAGGTAAGGGCAAAGCTACCGACATTCTGGGTGGGAAGGTCGACTACGTAGTCAAGCCCAACGGCGGCAACAACGCCGGCCACACCGTCGTCGTCGGCGGCGAAAAGTACGAGCTCAAGCTGCTTCCCGCGGGTGTGCTTTCCGAGAACGCCACGCCCATCATCGGCAACGGCTGCGTGGTGAACCTGGAGGCGCTGTTCGAGGAGATCGACGGGCTGGAAGCTCGCGGCGCAAACGCCTCCCGCCTGCGCGTTTCCGCCAACGCGCAGCTGGTGGCGCCCTACCACGTGGCCATCGACCGCGTGGCCGAGCGCTTCCTGGGCAAGCGCGCCATCGGCACCACCGGCCGCGGAATCGGCCCGACCTACGCAGACAAGGTCTCCCGCGTGGGCATCCGTGCCCAGGACCTGCTGGACGAATCCATCCTGCGCCAGAAGATCGAATCCGCACTGGACCAGAAGAACCAGATCCTCGTGAAGATCTACAATCGCCGCGCCGTGGACGTGGACGAGGTTGTGGAATACTTCCTCTCCTACGCCGATCGCCTCAAGCCGATGCTGATCGATGCGACGACGGAGCTGAACCAAGCTCTTGACGCCGGTAAGTCTGTGTTGATGGAGGGCGGCCAAGCCACGATGCTGGACGTGGACCACGGCACGTATCCCTTCGTGACCTCCTCTAACCCCACCACCGGCGGCGCGTGCGTGGGCACGGGCATTGGGCCGACGCGCATTACCGCATCGTTGGGTATCATCAAGGCCTACACCACCCGCGTGGGTGCCGGTCCGTTCCCGACGGAGCTGTTCGACAAGTGGGGCGAGTTCCTGCAGATCACCGGCGGCGAAGTTGGTGTGAACACCGGGCGCAAGCGCCGCTGCGGCTGGTACGACTCCGTGATCGCCCGCTACGCCTCCCGCGTGAATGGCTTCACCGACTACTTCCTGACGAAGCTGGACGTGCTGACCGGCATCGGTGAGATCCCGATCTGCGTGGCCTACGACGTGGATGGTGTGCGCCACGACGAGATGCCGATGACGCAGACCGAGTTCCACCACGCCACTCCGATCTACGAGACCATGCCCGCGTGGGACGAGGACATCACCGATTGCAAGACCTTCGAGGAGCTGCCTGAGAAGGCGCAGGATTACGTCAAGCGCCTCGAGGAGCTGTCCGGCTGCCGGATCTCCTACATCGGCGTGGGCCCGGGCCGCGACCAGACGATCGTCATCAACGACGTCGCGGAGAGCTAGGGCACTGCGCTAGTTTACCGCTGCGATAGAGCGTGCGCAGGAAGTCGGCCAGCAGCTCCGCTGCGCGGGTGAGGTTGGCCTGGAACTGCTCCGGCTGCTCCGCCTTGTCGCGGTTGAAGGTCAGGCAGTACTCGATGCTGGTGGCCTTCGGCGTGTAGTTCACGCCGAAACCATTGGGGATGGTGGGGGCGAAAACGTAGCGGATGATGTGCGCGTCGCTGCCGATCGACGTGGTGGACAGGAAGTCCGTGCGGGCGACTTGGACGCCCGGATCCGTCAGCAGCGCCAGCGGAGCGCCGGACTGCTTCTCCGATGTGAAAGATAGCGCCCACAGGTGGCGGTCGATGCCACGGCCAGTCTTGCAGCCAATCACCCAGTTGCGGTGCGCATTTAGGGTGGCCTGCAGGGTCTCGACGGTCGGCTCGCCGGCGACGAGCTGCTTGGCGAAGGCCACGGCCTCTGGGGTGACGGCACGCAGGCATTCCGTGCGGCCGGCCTTGTACTCGCGCATATCCACGGCCTCGTACACCGCGCGGATGCGGCCGAAGGTCAGCTGCTGAGCGATGGATAGAATCAGCTGGCTCATCGCATCGGCACTGAACTTGAAAGGCAGCTCCTCCTTCGACAGCTTCGGCACCTCGATGATTTCTACGGCGTATTCGTCGCCGGTGGGAATGGAGGCGGCTGGTGCGGTGGGTGCGGCAGGCGCAGCGTTGGCACCTTCGGCAGGTGCAACCGGGGATAGCTCCAGCGGGGCGGCATCGGTTGAGCTGGTATCCGCGTCGGCGCTTGGGGCCGTAGGGGCGTCATTATCCACAGCCTCCTGCACCCGACGCACCGCCTCCACGAGCGTGGCTCCATCGACCGTCGAATGCTCCACGTGCATGGCCGCAAAGTCGCTGGCCAGGTTGATCTCATACGTCAGCGGCTTGTACACCCAGGCGTGGCCGGGGGCGAAGGTGAGGTCGCGCAGCAGGTCGGCCTCGGTGGCCTGCGCATCGTCAATTAGGTGCAGTGCGAAAAGTTGATCGCGCAGGGTGGTTTGTGTTTCTGCGGGGAGCGGGAGCTCGGCCAGTTCCTTCGAGCCGAGGTAGGAAAGGCGAGCGTCCAGGGCGGGCGCGGCAGTCTCGCCGGTGCTGGCGGCCGTAGAACCAGTGTGCAGCGCCTCCAGGGTGGCGCGCAGCTGCTCCCGAGTAGCCAGGCGACTCTGCTCGTCCGTGATACGCAGGTCGAACACGTGGCCATCCACGATCACGCCGATGCTGCGGGATGCGGTGCCGAGCTCGCTGAAGGTGACTTCGTCGCAGTCCGGGCGGGGGATGCGCAGCGCACCGTTGAAGCAGCGCCATTGGTTGGCGTCCAGCGGATTGCCGCGGCCGTCGATCTCCTCTGGCATCGAACCATCTGCCTGCTTCAGGTGCACCAGCGCCAGGGCGCGCAGGATGTCCACGGCACGATCCAACCCAGTAGATTCCGTGCGCAGGTTGATCTGGAAGCCCACGTTGGAGGTGGTCTGTAGCGGCGTGCGAACGGTCAGGTAATCGCGGAGCCAACGGTCTGCCAGCCAGCTGCTGTTCGTGGCGTCGCAGTCGGCGGCGAAGGCCTCCAGAGCGGACTGCAGGGCGGGGCCCTGGTTGGCTTGGAAGTCCTCGATGGCTCGCTCCGTGGCGGCCAGCATATCGGCATCCGCGACGGCAGAGACCGCATGGCGGAGCGCGGGCAGCGTGGCATCTAGCGGTGGTACGGGGAGGGGCTTGAGGTGGGCACGATTGTCCTGCATGACCTCGAGTCTACTGAGGAGCTACGGGGGTGAACGCCGGAAAGATCCGAATATTTTTAAAAGGAAAATACTTGTTCGGCAACGTGATGCACGTCACTCGCTTAAGGTTTGTCTTAAATTTTCAAACGCAGTCCCGGTTACGAGGAGTGAAACCATGCCGATCCAGAGCCCACAGCAGGAAATCGACATCCCGAACAGCACAATCTACGACGTACTTTTCGGCAACATCGCGGAAGAAGACCTCGGCCGCATCGCCATCACAGACGACGCCACGGGATCGCAAACTACGTACGGGGAACTCAAGGCTCTTATTGACGCCTTCGCGGGCGCACTGGCCGACCGCGGAGTTAAGCCAGGCGTAGTCGTCGGGCTGCACTGCCCGAACAGCCTCGCCTTCGCGGTCGCCTTCCATGGAATTCTCCGCGCCGGGGCAACTGTCACTACCTTGGGGTCACTGCTGAACGCTCACGACGTGGCAAAACAGCTTAAGGACTCAGGTGCGACGTTTGTACTGACGACCAAGCTGCTGGGAGAAGCGGGCGTCCAAGGTGCAGAAGAGGCAGGGATCGACCCGGGCAACATCATCGACCTCACCGACGAAGCAACCGGCTTAAAGGCGCTGGTGGGGGAGGGTCGACCCGCGCCGGAGGTTAGTATCGACCCGGCGACTCACGTGGCGGTGCTGCCGTACTCGTCGGGCACCACGGGTGTGCCGAAGGGCGTGCGTCTGAGCCACCGCAACCTCGTGGCGAACATCCTGCAGATCGGCGTGCGGCTCGGTCCCAACGGCCTGGACCGCGACTCCGTGGTGATGTGCGTGCTGCCGTTCTTCCACATCTACGGCATGAACGTCCTACTGAACTCCTGCCTGTACATGCGCGCCCACGTGGTGACCATGCCCAGCTTCGACCTGGAGAAGTTCCTGGCAGCGCACCAGAAGCACAGCATCACGTTTACCTTCATCGCCCCGCCGATCGCCGTGGCGCTGGCCAAGCACCCGCTGGTGGACAAGTTCGACATCGGCACCCTGGAGACGGTTCTTTCCGGCGCGGCGGCTCTGGACGCACAACTCGCAGACGCCGTAGCTAACCGCCTGGGCGTGCGCATCCTGCAGGGCTTCGGCATGACGGAAACCAGCCCCGTCACCAGCGTGAGCGACGTCGGAGTTACGCCACTGGATTCCATCGGCCTGCCGGTCTCCAACACGGAGGTGAAGATCGTGGACATCACGACAGAAGACCTCGAGGAGATCCACCCGCCTGCGAACGAGGGCGAGCGTTCCTCCGAAGGTGAAATGTGGGTGCGCGGCCCGCAGGTCATGCTCGGTTACCTCAACAACGAGGAAGCCACCGCCAACACCATCACTCCTGACGGATGGCTGCGCACCGGCGACATCGCGAACCTAGACCACCTGGGCAACGCCTACGTGGTCGACCGCATGAAGGAACTGATCAAGTACAAGGGCTACCAGGTCGCCCCGGCCGAGCTGGAAGCGCTGTTGATGACCCACGAGGCCATCGCCGACGCAGCCGTGGTCGGTTACCTGCGCGAATCGGACGGCGAAGAGCTGCCGCGTGCATTCCTGGTGCTGCAGCAGGGAGTGGACCCGAACGACCCGGCCGTGAGCGCAGAGGCGCTCATGGAGTGGGTTGCCGAGCGCGTGACTCCGTACAAGAAGATCCGCATGGTCGAGTTCATCGACGCGATCCCGAAGTCCAGCACGGGCAAGATCCTGCGCAAGGATCTGAAGAACGTGCCCGTGGCGGCTAAGGTCTAGCGGCGCTAGAAATCCCAGTCATCCTCCTCCGTTGATTCCGCCCGCCCGATCACGTAGGAGGATCCGGAGCCGCTAAAGAAGTCGTGTGTTTCGTTGGAATCCGGCGCCAGGGCGGCGATGATCTCCGGCTCCGTTTTTGCCGCTTCTTCTTCGTATTGCGGTGGATACCCCAGATTCATCAGCGCCTTATCCGCGTTGTAGTGCACGAAGGCCATCACGCCGTCGATCAGCGATTTCTCTTCGGGTAGGGTCCCGCCGTACAGGTCTCCGGAATACTCCTTCTCCAGCTCCAGAAGTTCCTCCACTAGCGCGAACGTGAACTCCTCGAGTTCCGCCGAGCGCTCCGGGTGGGCCTCCAGCCCTCGCTGGAATTTGTATCCCGAGTAGTACCCGTGGACGGCCTTGTCCCGCAGGATCAGCCGGATCATGTCGGCTGTATTCATCAGCGTGCCACGGCAGCTAAACCACAGCGGTAGGTAGAACCCGGCGTACAGCAGCAGGGAGGACAGCAGCGTGGCGGCGACCTTCCGCTTGAGTGGGTCGTCCCCGTAGTAGTGCTGCATCACTGCCGTCGCTCGGCGCTGCAGGGCTGGGTTGCCGATGGCCCAGGTGTACGCGGCGTTGATTTCCTCGCTGCTGCACATTGTGCTGAATACACTGCTGTAGCTGCGCGCGTGAACGGCCTGCATAAAGGCGATGTTTGCGTAGACCGCTTGTTCGTGTTCGGTGCGGGCATCCGGGATCTGGCTGATCTCGCCAACGGTCGCCTGCACGGTATCCAGCAGCGTGAGCCCGGTGAATACCTTGGTGGTCAGCTCGCGTTCTGCGTCCGTCAGTGCGTTCCAGGTGGGCAGGTCGTTGGACAGCGGTACTTTCTCCGGCAGCCAGAAGTTGCTGGTCAGCCGCTGCCAGATCTCCAGGTCCTTCTGGTCGTCCAGCCGGTTCCAATTCACCGGCCGCAGTGGCCGGGCGGGGTTGTGCGGCCATTGGGGTGGGGTTTGGGAGCGCGTGAGGTAGCTCATTGTTTCCTTTCTGATTCTTCTCGATCGTGTCTTTTTGCTTGTGTCTTATTGCTCTGTCTTATGGACGCCACATCTCTCCGCCAGTCCGATCCCAGAACTCCCGGATGCCTTCCCGAACGCGGGCAACATCGCGGGCCGTGCCGAGCAACTCAAAGCGATAGAGCTCCGGTACTCGGCACTTGGCGGCGATGGTTGGTCCGGCGCAGCAGTAGGCTGTGCTGAAGTTCCTGTTTCCGCTGGTGATCACACCCCTGATGAGAGAGCGGTTATGTGGATTGTTGAGGAAGGTGATGACTTGCCTGGGCACCGCTTTCCGCGGGTCGCCTCCGCCATAAGTCGGGGTGATGAGCACATAGGGCTCGTCGACGATGAGCTCCGGTTCCTTACGCCGCAGGGGGATGCGGCGGGCGGGAATGTCCAGCTTGTCGACGAATCGGCGGGTGTTTTCGGAGGTAGAGGAGAAGTAGACAATGCGTGGCTGCGTGACCGTGGTCTGTTGCATTGGGGAGAGGTCCTTTACAGCTTGTTGCTAGTCGGGGCTGGTTGGTCATTGGGGTGAATATCCATGAAACTAGCTTCCAAAAGTTCAATGACCCGAACTTTACAACAACAATGTATTGAACTTTTGTGTAGGGTGCCTGATGTATCCAAGTTCACACCGCGCACGCGGCTGCGTAGCGCGGAATACGCCAGAGAGAAGAAAGGAAAGAGCTCGTGGCGAAGCTAACCCAAGAAATGAAAGACATGATCGATGCACAGCTGCCCTACCTGGCAACTGTCACCGATGGTGAAACGCTACTGCCGGACATTGGTCCGAAACGCAGCTTGCGCGTGTGGGATGACGAAACGTTGATCTATAACGAAAACACCGGCCGGCAACACCTGGAAAACCTGCGGGCCGGTTCAAAGGCCGCTGTGGCGGTCGTGGATTGGGCAGAGCTAGACGGGTACCGGTTTATCGGTCCAGCAGAACTGTTCCACGAAGGGCCGGTGTGGGACGCGGCGGTGAAGTTCGCCGAGGAAAAGGGGCACAACCCACCGAAGATGGCGGTGCTGATCCACATTGAGCAGATCTACACCCTCATGCTCGGCAAGAATGCTGGCCGGTTGTTGGCCAGCGATGATGAGTCCCTGATGGTGGACTAGGGGAGTGTTGCGGCTACAGCCCGTATTCGCGGGCCGTAACCTCCGCCTGGTTAACGATCCACTCCACCATCTCCTGCGTTGGGGCGCCGGAAATGGCCTGGTTGGAGGGGTTATTCATCACACGGCGCACCACGCCCTCCACGATGATGGCGACCTTCCACAGCCCCAGCACGTGCCAGTAGGCCAGCGCCTGGCGGTCGCGGTCGGAATCTTTCCCTGCCTTCTGCAGGTAGCGTTCCGCCAGTGCCTCCGGGCTGGGGAAGCCGTCAGCCAGTGCGGCCTCGAAGCCAGGCAGTTGCAGGCCGTTCTTCACCGGCCAATACGCCATCAGGGAGCCGATGTCCGACAGCGGGTCGCCGAGCGTCGTCAGCTCCCAATCCACCACCGCGTTGATCTTCCCGGTATCCGGGTCCGCAATGATGTTGCCGATGTGCAGGTCGCCGTGGACGAGCACGGTCTCGTCCTGCTCCGGGATCTTCGCCACCAGCAGCTGCGTCAGTTCGTCTAGCGCCGGCAGCTCGCGGGTTTTTGTCTTATCCCACTGGCCCGTCCAGCGCCGTAGCTGCCGTGGGGCGTAGGGCTTGTGGGACGCCAAGTCGTCCAAACCAACCGACTTCAGATCCACGCTGTGGATCGCCGCCATCGAGTCGATCAGCCCGTCGGCGATCTTGCCGCGCACCTCGGGCGTGATGCTGTCCGCAACCTTCATGGAGTTGACGGTCACCCCGTCGATGGCGGACATGGCGATCACCGGCACGTCGGCTACCTGCTCTTCGTGGTTTTCCTCCCAGTCCATCGAGCTGCCGAAGATCTTCGGCACCGGCACATCCGTATTCTCCAGGGCTGCCATGATCTTGCCCTCGCGGACAACGTCGTGGGCGCTGGCGGTCAGCGTGCCCAGGGGTGGACGGCGCACAACCACGCGCTTGCCCTGGGAATCCGTGGCTAGGTACGTCAGGTTCGATTGCCCCGCGCCGATGCGCTGCAGGGAGATTCCGTCCGCGCCGCCTTCCAGTCCGGCTACGTCGTGCAGCCAGCTGGCCAGGTGGGCGTCAGAAAAAGGGCTAGGGGCGCCCGCGGCGCCGGAACGACCAGAGTTAGTTGTCACGATACTTCCTCAATTCTGCTCGGGCGATGGTCATGCGGTGCACCTCATCCGGGCCGTCGGCCAAGCGCAGGGTGCGCAGGCCCGCCCACATGGCGGCCAGGGGAGTGTCGTCGGTGACGCCCTCCCCGCCGTGCACCTGAATAGCCTGGTCAACGATCCGCAGCGCCATCGCTGGGGCGGCCACCTTGATGGCGGCGATCTCCTGGCGGGCGGCCTTGTTACCCACCGTGTCCATCATCCAGGCGGCCTTCATGGTCAGCAGGCGAGCTTGCTCGATGTCGATGCGAGCCTGGGCGATCTGGTCGCGGATGTTGTCGCGGTTGGCCAAAGGCTTGCCGAAAGCGGTGCGGGACATGGCGCGGGTGCACATGAGCTCCAGGGCGCGCTCGGCCATTCCGATGGCGCGCATGCAGTGGTGGATGCGGCCCGGCCCCAGGCGATCCTGGGAGATCTTAAAGCCCATGCCCTCGCCGCCGAGGATGTCCTTATCCGGCACGAAGACATCCTTGAAGTGGACCTCCGCGTGGCCTTCGCGGTCGTGGTAGCCGAACACCGGCAGGTTGCGAACGATCGTCACACCAGGCGCGTCCGCGGGGACGGCGAGCATGGACTGCTGGCGGTGGACCTCCGCATCCGGGCTGGTCTTGCCCATCACGATCATCACCTTCAGGTGCGGGTGCATGCCGTTGGAGGTGAACCACTTGCGGCCGTTGAGCACGTAGCCGCCGTCGGTGCGCTCCATGCTCATGCGCACGTTGGTGGCATCGCTGGAAGCCACGCCCGGCTCCGTCATGGCAAACGCCGAGCGGATTTCGCCGCTGAGCAGGGGCTCTAAGTACTTTTCCCGGTGCTCGTCGGTGCCGTAGAGCTCGAAGACCTCCATGTTGCCGGTATCAGGTGCGTTGCAGTTGCAGGCCTCGGGGGCCAGGTGCATGGACCGGCCCATGATCTCCGCCAGGGGCGCGTATTCGGCATTGGTCAGGCCGGGGCGGTTGCTGTCGGCACCTGTGCCGTCAGCGCCACCAGTGCCTCCAGCTCCGAGGTGAGGGTGGAAGAGGTTCCACAGGCCGCGCTTCTTCGCCTCGGCCTTCAGCTCGTCGAGGATGGCGGGGAAGTGGTGCGGGTCGCCGGATTCGCGCATCTGCTGCTCGTACACGGCTTCGGCTGGGTAGATGCACTCGTCCATGAATTCGGTGAGCTTGCCTTGGTATTCCAAGGACCGTTCGCTGTGCTGGAAGTCCACTGTTTTCTTACCTTTCGACGCCAGATTGTCCGTCAGAGGGCTTATCCTGAGCGCTGGTATTTCCGGGGGGCAGTCACGTCAATGGTTTTGTTGCCCACGAGCATTCCGCCGTCGACCACGAGGTTCTCACCGGTGAGCCAGGAGCTGGTGGGTGCCGCCAGGAAGGCGATGGCATCGGCGATGTCCTCTGGCTCGCCGATGCGGCCAGCGGGGATCAGGGTGGAGGTGGAGTCTTCGTTCTCCTTCCACAGCGCCTCCGAGAGCTTGGTGCGGACCACGCCGGGGGAGATGCTGTTTACGCGGATGCGTGGCGCCAGTTCGCGGGCCATCTGCTTGGTCAGGTGCAGCAGGGCAGCCTTGGAGGCGTTGTACACGCCGATGTAGTCCTCCATGGACAGGGCACCGATGCTGGAGACGTTCACGACCGCGCCGGCGGGGCCGCGGTCAGCGGTGTCAGTGCCGGCAGCCTTACCGAGGCCTGCCGCGATGGCGGCACTGGTCCAGATGACTGGCCCGATGGTGTTGATCTGGAAAACCTTCGTCATGATTTCCGCGGACTGCTTGTGCACGGGGCCGAAGGCGGGGTTCGTGCCCGCGTTGTTGATGAGTACATCTAGACGACCGAATTCCTCGACCGCTTGGGTGCAGGCCTTCTTCGCTGCCTCCGGGTCCGCAACGTGGGCGGCGATGCCGATCACGCGACCCGCGTCCGGGTTTTGCTCTCGGGCGGCTGCCTGCAGTTCCTCGGCGGCAGGGACGACGGTCTCTGGCTTGCGGCCGGTGATGACCACGTTCGCGCCACTGGCTGCGAGCTGTAGTGCGGTGGCGTGCCCGATGCCTCGGGTGCCGCCGGTGACGATGGCGGTCAGCCCGGCGTAGTCGTATTTACTCATTCAAGGGGTCCTTAGCAGGTGTTGGGTACGGGATTTGAGTAGGGATGTTGGGATTGAGTTGTGACTCGCATCATAAGCAGGTGGCGGGCTGCAAAACTGAAGGATCGCAAAACTAAAGAAATTCGGGTGTAAGTGAGGGAGACTGGCCTGAGGCTTAGAAAAGTTTGGAGTTCTAGAAAATGGGGATTTTGTACCTGGTTCGCCATGGGCAGGCGAACTCTGGGGGCCTGCACACCAGCGATGTCGCAGACGGCGCCATGGAGGAAACCTACGACCGCCTGACACCCCTCGGGCACGAGCAGGCCGCGGCGACCGGGCGCAGCTTGGCCGCGCGCATTGGTGGGGCAGGCCGGGGTGCTCGCGGGAGTGCAGCGCGGGAGAGCGCCACGGGCGAGGGGGCAGCGCGGCCAGTGGTTTTGTCCGGACCGCTCGGTCGGCAGCTCAGCACGGCCGAAGGTGTTCGTGCGGAGCTGGAGGCCGCGGGTCTGGAACCGCAGGACATTCGCACCGTGGAGCAGTGGCGCGAGTTTAGCTCCGACGACGTGCTGGCCCCCTACTTCCGCGCGCACCCGGACAAGCTTGCGGAGATCCGCCGAGCCTACGAAGCCGCGTGCGATACCCCCGGGGGAATGAAGGAGCACAACCGTTTGCTCGGCCGTGCCATCGACGCCGCCCTGCGCGAGTGGCGCTCCACCCCTGCATTCGACTCTTTCGCCGCGCAGGTCAGGCAAGGTTTTTTGGACGCCACCTCGCTTGCCGCAGGCGATCAACCAGTCGTGGTGGTTACCTCTGGCGGGCCGATCTCCATGTGCGCGGCTGAGCTCATCGGCGCCGACTGGACGCGGCTGATCAACAACATCTTCACTGCTTCAGTGAGCGTGTTTAGTGTCCGGAGTGCGGGTAAGGCTCAGCTGCTGAGCTTCAACGAACACGCGCACCTGGACACTCCGGATGCATCGGGCGGCCGCCCGTTGCGCCGCTACCGCTAAAGATGGCTCCGCCTAAGGGGCTTCCGGGTTTGCCTTAGAGCTCCCCGGGCTTCGTGTCCTCCATGCCGACCATGCGGAAAGTCATGAGGCTCAGAGTCTTGATCGTGCGCTCCACAATCTCGTCACGGTTTTCATCGGTGACCTCGTAGAAGCCCTGAATAAAAGTGGCATGGCAGAAGCGGGTGAACATCGCAGCAATAGCGGCAGCGGTGTACTCCACATCCTCCAGCGGCGGAATCATGCTTTTAGCAATCATCGCCTCCAGCATCCGGCGGTTGCGGCCAACCATCTGCTTAGCGATCTGCATCTGTCGATCCGCGAGTTCCGGGCTGAACTGGGAAGATTGCGCAACCAGGTTCATAGCCCCTGCGTTGTTCGCGTAGAAGCGCACGAACTCACGGTTGCTGTGGATCACCGTAGCGCGGGCGTCATCAATACTTAGCAAGCTATCGTCGAGCGTGGGGTTCAGATCTTCCTCGACGCTGGCTAGCACGTTCATGAGGAGGTCCTGGCGGTCCTCGAAATACGTGTATAGGGTGCCGACAGAACAGCCGGCCACCTCCGCAATCTTCGTCAGCTTAGTGTGGTGGTAACCATCGGTGGTGAACACCTTGCGGGCGGCATCTAGGATATCTGCGCGACGGGCCGCAGCTTTTGGAGAGAGTGATTCTTTTGAGTGAGTAGCTGCGGTGCCACGTGGGTAATTATTTGAAGCTTCTAGCGAGCTTCCATTGTCGTGGGCCATAGGCTTCATTGTATAAGACTTAAACCCTATTAACTAAACAATAATGAAAGATTTTCGGACTTCGATGAGTCAAGATTTAAACTCGGCGAAAACAGAAAAACCGCGCGTTGTTGCGGATGTAGATACGGGGATTGACGACAGTCTGGCGCTGATCTATCTGGCTGGTCTGCATTCCGCCGGGGAGATTGATTTAGCGGTCACGACCAGCGCGGGGAATACGACCGTGCGGCAGGCGGCGGTGAATTCCGCGGAGGTTCTGCGGCTGGCTGGGGCGGCGGAGGTGCCCGCGGTGGCGGGGGCACGGGCGCCACTGAAGGTTCCATTGACGACTACTCCGGAAACGCACGGAGAAAAAGGTTTAGGTTATTATTTACCTCTGGATAAGGGGGTTGTGACAGGCGCAGCTGAGAGTGCGCGGGCAGCGGTGGATGCGTGGCGTGGGGCGTCGCACATTCTGATTGCTGGTCCGGCTACGAACCTTGCCTGGGCGTTGCGGCATGCGCCGGAGGTTTTGGCCGGCAATTGGGAAAGCGAGGCAGGGGGTGGCACGGCTAGAGGTGGCGCGGCTGGAGCCGAGATAGCCCTGATGACCGGTGCCTTTAACTACCCTGGCAACACCACGCCGACGGCGGAGTGGAATGCCTGGGTCGACCCCCACGCGCTGAAGGAAGTTTTCGCCGCTCCCGCCATCACTCCTGCGTCCGCCGATGCTCCCGCCTCCACCCGCCCGCTGCCGACGATCTGCCCGCTTAACGTCACCGAGCAAGTCCTGCTCTATCCCGAACGTTTGCGCAGGTGGCAGCAAGCGCTGCGCCCCACGCGCCCAGAATTGGCGACCCTCCTCGGCGACGCCCTCCGCTTCTACTTCGAATTCCACCAGTCGGTCGGCGTGGGCTATTGTGCGCAGATCCACGACCTCGCCGCGGCCATGGTGATGTTGCGGCGCGTTCCTTGTTCTTTTTATGACGCCACCGTGGACGTCGAAGCCGACTCTTCCCTCATGCGCGGCACTACCGTGGCTGACCGAGTTGCGGAGGTTTCCGCCAGTGAAGGTGCTGTGACCAGTGGGGGAGCAGAGGCGCGCGGCGCGTACTGGGATCGCCCGGCGAATGCCCGGATTCTCGAGTCCCTGGACCCGGCCGATGTTTTCGCAGAATTCGAGCGGGTGGTGTGCGGACGGCGTTTGGAGCCGGAGGGGGGCTGAATTGGCTTGGAAAAGCAAAAGCACCGCGCCGGGACTTCGAAAAGTCTCCGACGCGGCGCAGCTAACCAGTGGCCAGGTAGCTGAAGTGGTCAGCCTGCGGGGCGTTAGACGTAACTAGACGCGCTCGCGAGCCTTCTTAGCGGCAGCCACCAGAACCTCCAGGGAGGCAGTGGTCTCTTCCCAGCCACGGGTCTTCAGGCCACAGTCCGGGTTAACCCACAGCAAGGAGGGATCCACGGAATCCAGGGCGGCGGACAGCAGGTCATCGACCTCCTGCTGCTTCGGCACGCGCGGGGAGTGAATGTCCCACACGCCCGGGCCAACGCCCAGCTCGTAGCCCTCGTCCTTCAGCGCAGCCAGAACCTGCATGCCGTTGCGGGCGGCCTCGATGGAGGTCACGTCGGCGTCCAGGTTGGAGACCGTGTCGATCAGCTCGTTGAACTCGGAGTAGCACATGTGGGTGTGGATCTGCACCTTGTTCTCCGCGCCGGAGGTAGCCAGGCGGAAGGAGCCAACGGCCCACTTCAGGTAGTCCGGCTGCTGCTCCTTGCGCAGCGGCAGCAGCTCGCGGATGGCGGGCTCGTCCACCTGCACCACGCGGGCGCCAGCGGCGATCAGGTCGTCGATCTCGTCGCGCAGAGCCAGCGCAACCTGGTCGGCGGTCTCGCCCAGCGGCTGATCGTCACGCACGAAGGACCAAGCCAGCATGGTCACCGGGCCGGTCAGCATGCCCTTGACCGGCTTGTCGGTCAGGTCGGCTGCAACCTTGTACCAGTCGACGGTCATGGCGTGCGGGCGGGAAACGTCACCGAAGATGATCGGCGGACGCACGCAGCGGGAGCCGTAGGACTGCACCCAAGCGTGCTCGGTGGACAGGTAGCCGTCCAGCTGCTCGGAAAAGTACTGCACCATGTCGTTACGCTCCGGCTCGCCGTGCACCAGCACGTCCAGGCCCAGCTCTTCCTGGCGCTTGATAACGTCCGCGACCTCGTCCTTCATCGCCTGGGTGTAGGCTGCGTCGTCGATCTCGCCCTTGCGGTGCTTCGCACGCGCCTGGCGGATCTCCGTCGTCTGCGGGAAGGAGCCGATGGTGGTGGTCGGCAGCGGCGGCAGGTTCAGCTCTGCCTTCTGTGCCTCGCGGCGGGCCTCGATGGAGTCGCGGCGACGGTCGGCGTCGGTCACGGCATCCTGGCGCTCGCGCACGGCGGCGTTGTGGGTCAGGGTGGAGTTCTTGCGGTCCTCGATGGCCTCACGGGTCTCGGCGAACAGCTGCTTGTCGGCCTCGGTCTGCTCGCCGCGCAGGGTGCGGGACAGGGCAGCGACCTCGCGGATCTTCTCGGAGCCGAAGGCCAGCCACTTCTTCACCTCGGCGTTCAGGTTCTGCTCGCGCTGCAGGGAGTAAGGCACGTGCAGCAGGGAGCAGCTCGTGGAGACGGCAACCGGGCCGCGCTCCTTCAGACCCTGCAGGGTCTTCAGCGCTGCGTCCAAGTCGGTGCGCCAGACGTTGTGGCCATCCACAACACCAGCAGCCAGCAGCTCCTTGCCGGTCCAGGCAGGCAGTTCGGCGGCAGCAGCGCCACCGGTGACCAGGTCCACGCCGAAGGCAGCCACACCGGAGCCGCTCAGCAGCTCGATGGCTGCGTTGCCGTCGCCGAAGTAGGTCTGGATAAGGAGGTTGACGCCCTCATCGCCAGCGCCCGCAGCCTCAACCAGCTTCTCGTAGCCAGCGCGGGTGCGCTTCAGCAGATCCTCGTTGGCGGCTGCATCAGCGTAAGCGAAGTCGGTGACCAGGATCGGCTCGTCGAACTGTACCCACTTCACGCCGCGGTCCGCGATGCGCTTGAGTAGGCGGGAGTAGGCGTCAAAAATTTCCTCGAGGTGAGCGAAGGCATCAGAACCATCGACGGTGCGGGACAGTGCCAGGTACGTCAGCGGGCCAACCAGCACGGGGCGAACGGCCTCGCCTGCGCGGGTGACCTGGTCGCGGATGTCCTCGAGAAATGCGGAATCGTCCAGCTCTACGCGGGAGTCCTTGGCCAGCTCCGGGACGATGTAGTGGTAGTTAGTGTCGAACCACTTCGTCATTGCGGAGGCCGGCAGCTCCTTGGTGCCGCGGGCGGCGGCGAAGTAGCGGTCGATGAAGCGCGGCAGGCCGTCGTTGTCGTGATCCGCGATGTCGGCGACGCGCTCGGGCAGCAGGCCCAGCAGGGCGGTGGTGTCCAGCACTGCGTCGTAGAAGGAGCGGCCAGAGAAGGCTGCGGAATCCAGGCCAGCGGCCAGCAGCTCGTCGGTGTAGTTGTTGACCAGGCGAGTTGCGGTGGTAGCCAGGTTGCGGCCGGTGGAGCTATCGCGCCAGTAGCCCTCGAGAGCCTTCTTTAGCTCGCGGTCGGGTCCGATGCGCGGCACCCCGGCGACGGTTGCGTTGAAAGTCATTGTCTTTCCTGTCTTCCTTTTCCTATCGACCCCGCCGGGCGGGGCTGTGTCTAGCTGTAAAGCTGTATGGAATTCTTGCCAGTGCGGTTCCCGCGCGGGTGCGCCTTTCCCGGGGCTCCAGAAGGCGCACACAAGTGGCGAGGCATTGCCTTCGCCGGTGCGTGGGTCGCTTGCTCAACCATTTAAGAATAGACAGCTTAGTCTGTCAACTAGGTCACTTAGATCGGGGTTCCAGAACCCCCGCCCCCCGTATCCGAAAACCCACCGAGCCGCCCCGCCGAAAGCCCTGCGATTTGTGCATCGGGTCCGCAGGCTGTAAGCATTTAACCAACATCAAAACCACTGGCCACGCGGGGTGATGCGCGGGTGGAACGTCGAGGTGACATAGACGTTGCGCCCAGCCCGCGCCGGCCGGTGCGAAAGCTAGCGAAAATTGAGGTTCCACCCCATGCGCCCCCTGTCACAAAAAGCCACTTATGTACTGCTCGGTCTAGCCGCGATCATCATCGTCGCCACCTGGCTGACCCTCGTCATCTGGCAACCCAGCGACTCCAACTACGAGTCCCTCGCGGACTCCAAGAGTTCCACCATCGCCCTGGTCGGCTTCGTCGTCCCTGCCATCCTCGCGCTGATCGCCGTGATCCCGCGCCTGCCCGTGCGCACCCTCGCGCTGTTGCCGGTTGCCCTGGCTATCAACGTGATCCTCGGCCACATCATCGGCAACATGGGCCTGCCCCTGCCGCTGTACCTGGATTCCATCGGCACCGTGCTGGTCGGTGCCCTGGCCGGCCCGTGGGCGGGCTTAGTCACCGGCGTGCTGTCCGCCCTGGTGTGGGGCACGTTCAACCCGACCGTCGTGGGGTTCGCTGCGGCCTACGCCTTCGTCGGCGTCTGCGCCGGCCTGCTGGGCAAGTGGTGGACGGGTGCGTATTGGAGAATCGGCTTGTCCGCGTTGCTCATTGGCTTCCTGACGGCTCTGCTCTCCGCGCCGATCGCCTCCTTCATCTTCGGCGGCACTGCAGGCACGGGCACGGGTCTGTTGGTCACTGCTTACCGGACGTTGGGCTTCGAGCCGATGACGGCCGTCTTCCTGCAGTCCTGGACCTCCGACCCGCTCGATAAGCTGATCGTGTTCACCATCATTTACCTGGTCATCCGCGCCCTGCCGCAGCGCACGCTCCGCACCTTCGCGCCGGCGGGCAAGGATGGCAACACTGCTGCCGACAACACCGCTGCAGCAGACAAGGCCGCATGAACCCACTGACCTACCTCACCCTCGCCGCCAGCGGGGTGATCTTCGTCCTCGTCGCCGATAGCCTCGCCGTGAGCGCTATCGCGTGGGGTCTCTGCGCCCTTGTGGCTCTTTTCTTCTCGACGCCCCGTCGTCCCTTCCTGGCAGCCAATCTCTTAGGCCTACCGGCCTTCATCGGATTTGGTCTGATGTACGCCCCCTTCGGCCAGGAGCCCGGCTGGTGGATCATCACCCGCGACGGCCTGCAGGTCGCTCTCTCCCTGGGTAGCCGTTTCCTGGCCGCTACCACCATCGGCCTGACCATCGGCAGCTTCGTAAACCTCGACCAGCTGATGCGCACCGTCCAGCCGCGCCTGCCCGCCAAGCTGGTGTACGTCGTCGGCGCGACGGCCCGGCTGCTGCCGCTGGCCCGCGCCCGCTGGCTGACAATCCAACAGGTCCGCGCCTCCCGCGGCGTGGACGTTTCCACCTTGGGGGCGAAGTGCCGCATGATCCTGCCGCTGATCGTCGGCATGGTGGACGATGCTGCCACCCGCGCCCGCCCGCTGCAGCGCACAGGCATCGGCGAGCTCGGTCCGCGTACCGTACTGCGTCCCGTCCCGGATACGGGCCTGGACTGGGCCGTGCGCCTGCTGGCCATCGCCGCCCTGGTGGTGGGATGCTGGTGGGCAGTGCACTAGCTGGGCTATGGGCACCAGTAAACGCAAGCACTAGCGAACGACCAGAAAGATCCCGCGCGAACAATGCCTTTGAGTACCTTCATTTGGGGAGATAGTGGCGTCGGACTATCCGAACATGCCTGGGCGCACGCAGAAAAGACGGGCGCGGCATGGGTTGGCAACGAGGCCAGCGCGCACATCTCCCTGCTGCGCAACACGGTCGCCGAAGAGCTCGCGTTCCCCATGGAGCAACGCGGGGTGCCGCGCGCCGAGATGCAGCAGCGCGTGGAGGCCGCCCTGCGACTGTGGGGGTTGGACGGCCAGGCCGAGCAGAATCCCGCCACCCTGTCCACCGGCCAGACCCGCCGCGTGGCCATCGCCGCCGCGCTGCTGGCCCGTCCCGAAGCGCTGGTGCTCGACTGCCCCCTCGATGGCCTGGACGCCGCCGCCGTCGACACCCTGCGCCGCACCATCGCGGACTTTCCGGGACCCGTCACCGTTTACGATCGTGCGGGTTCGCCCTTAAGTGATGACGCCCCCTCGCACCAGCGCCTGCTGGCCGACGGCACCCTGACCGATTCCCCCGCGCCGAAACCCGCAGCCGAGTCGGTGGCCCCGGAGATCACCGAGCAGGGGAGCACCCGGACGGCCCTGCTGGCGCGGGATGTGGTTTTCCGCCGGGGTGGCGTCGGACCCATAAACCTGGAGGTCCCTGCAGGTCGGGTGGTGCACCTGGCCGGGCCGAACGGGTGCGGCAAGACGACCCTGTTCCTGGGCGCGCTGGGGTTGCTGAAGTATCGGGGGACGCTGCGCGCGGAGGGGCTGAAGGGGTGGGCGCCCACGCAGATGGATCAGGCGGTGACCTGCCGTACCGTGGCCGAGGAGCTGGCCGTGGGAGCGGGCGAGGAGCTGGCCGCAGCGGCCATTGACTTCGCCAGGTTGGGCAAGTGGGCGCACACCCATCCGCTGGACGTGCCGGCGGCGAAGCGGCGGATCGTACTGGTCGCGGCGGCGATGGTGCGCGGCGCGGATCTGGTGATGCTGGACGAGCCGACCGTGGGGCTGGACGTGCTGGGCTACCGCGAGCTGGCGGAGCTGATGCACCGCTACGCGGATGGAGAATATGCGCGGTTGATCGGGCGGGGCGGCTCTGGCGCGCCGGGCGAGCCTGGTGGCGCGGGCGCGCCGGGCAGGCAGGGCGCGCGGCACACGCAAAGCGCGCCGACGGTGCTGTGGACCTGCCACGACGCGCGCTTTGCGTCGCAGGTCAGCGATCTGCGGATTGATATGGCGGGCTAGCCCCGCCGGGCGCGGCGAACTAGTCCGAGATCTCGATCGAGTCGCCGTTACGCTCGACCTTCTTTGCCGGAACCATCGGGTCGCGGGAGGGGCCTTCCAGCACATCGCCGGTGGCGACGTCGAACTTGGACATGTGCTTCGGGCAGACCGCCACGGTTACGTCTCCGGACTTCTCAATGGAGTTGATGGTGCCACCAGCGTGCGGGCAAGAGGTGGAAAACGCCTTGTACTCGTCCTCGCCGGGGCGGGAGAGCACCCAGCCGTCCAGAATCGTCGCGCCGCCGACCTCCAGATCCGCGGCATCGGCCTTCGCCACAACTTCCTCGCTGGCGCAGGCAGCCAGCAGGGCACCGGAAGCGGTGGCTGCGGTGGCTACGGCTACGCCGTGCAGGAACGAGCGGCGGGAACAGGGCAGGGAGCTATGGCGCTGGGGATTCGGCTGCATTGCACTCATAAAACCGATCATTCCATCAGGCCGCACGGGCTACAAGCTCGCGCGCGGCGAGGCTGGGCGGGGCTGGCATGCGGGATGGGCGGGGCTGGCAGCGTAAATATGTGGGCATAAGTAAGGTGAAAGACTATGTACATTCCCGAGGCAATTGGTACTCCACTGACTCCCTCCTCCCTCAAGGTCCTCCTGCTCGGAGCCAGCGAGTTGGGGCGGGAGCTCGCCATCGCCCTGCAACGCCTGGGCGTGGAGGTGCATGCCGCGGACCGCTACGTCGGCGCACCCGCGCACCTCGTGGCCAACAAGGCTCACGTGCTGGACATCCACGACGGGGATGCCATCCGCCAGCTGGTCCGCGAGGTCAGCCCGCAGCTCGTCGTGCCGGATTCGGAGACGATCCCCGCCGACGTGCTGCAGGAGATCGAGGCCAATGAAGTGGCTTCCGTCGTGCCGACCGCCCTGGCCAACCGCCTGACCATGAACCGCGAAGGCATCCGCACCTTCGCCCACGACAAGCTGGGCCTGCCTAACAGCACCTTCCGCTTCGCCTCCACCGCCGACGAACTCGCCCGCGCCGCCGAGGAAATCGGCTACCCGTGCGTGGTCAAGCCCGTCATGAGTAGCTCCGGCGCAGGCCAAAGCTACGTCGGAGGAGTCGACGAACTGGAGGCCGCTTGGAACGCAGCCCTCAAGCACTCCCGCACCAACGTCCAGCGCGTCATGGTCGAGCAGTACATCCCCTTCGACTACGAAGTCACCATCCTGGCCGTACGCTCCATCGACCCCGCCACCGACCGGGAGGCCACCTGGTTCTGCGAGCCCATCGGCCACCGTCAGGACCGCGGCGACTACGTGGAGTCCTGGCAGCCCGCGCACATGTCCGAGGATGCTCTGGACACCGCCCGCAGCATCGCCGCCCGCATCGCCACCGCCCTGGGAGGCCGCGGAGTGTACGGCGTGGAACTGTTCGTCAAGGGCGACGACGTCTACTTCTCCGAGGTCAGCCCCCGCCCGCACGATACTGGCATGGTCACCCTCGGCACCCAGCGGTTCTCTGAATTCGACCTGCACGCACGCGCGATCCTTGGGCTGCCGATCGATACCACGCTGATCTCCCCGGGAGCCTCCGCCGTTATCCGCTGCGAGGATAAATACGACGGCGATATTGAATACGCGGGCGTCAATAAGGCAATGGCAGTGGAAGAAACCAACGTCTACCTATTCGGCAAGCCCCGGGCACTCGCGCGGCGGCGAATGGGAGTGGCAGTGGCCACCGCCGAGGACACGGACCAGGCCCGACAGCGCGCCGAAGAGGCCGCCGGGTACATCGAGGTGCGGCCGACGGTTTTCGCAGAAGACGGGCAGTAGCCCTAAAATCCGAGGTATGGGACATAGCGCAACCGACCTCAACGAAACCCGAATCCTGCTGTACTACTGCTTCACCCCGATCGACGACCCGACCGCGGTGATGCTGTGGCAGCGTGCGCTATGCGAACAGCTGGAGCTGAAGGGGCGCATCCTCATCAGCAAGCACGGCATCAACGGCACCGTCGGCGGCTCGCTGGCCAGCTGCAAGCAGTACGTGCGCCGTACCCGCGAATTCCCCGGCTTCAAGAAGATGGAATTCAAGTGGTCCGCGGGCTCGGCGGACGACTTCCCGCGCCTGTCCGTGAAGGTGCGTGACGAGATCGTGGCCTTCGGCGCCCCGGACGAGCTGAAGGTGGACGAAAACGGCGTGATCGGCGGCGGCGTGCACCTGAAGCCGGAGGAAGTGAACAAGCTGGTAGAGGAGCGCGGCGACGAGGTTGTCTTCTTCGACGGGCGCAACGCCATGGAGGCGGAGATCGGCAAGTTCAAAAACGCCATCGTGCCGGATGTGCGCACCACCCACGACTTCATCGGGGAGATCGAATCCGGCAAGTACGACGACCTGAAAGACAAGCCGGTGGTCACGTACTGCACGGGCGGCATTCGCTGTGAAATCTTGAGCTCGCTGATGAAGAACCGCGGGTTCGAGGAGGTCTACCAGATCGACGGCGGCATCGTCCGCTACGGCGAAAGGTACGGGGACAAGGGGCTTTGGGAGGGTTCCTTGTATGTTTTCGACGGGCGCATGCACATGGAGTTTAGTGATGACGCCGCTACGCTGGGCCGCTGCCGGGCGTGTGGGCACGCGACCAACGACTTCCACAACTGCGTGAACGAGCAGTGCCGCGAGCAGATCCTGCTGTGCGAGGAGTGCGCCGCTGACCCGGAGAGTGCCACGTGCGGGCGCAAGGAGTGCGCCGAGGTCGCAGCGGAGATGGCGAGCTAGAGCTCCAGCTCCATGGTGACGTGGGGGATGCCCTCCTCGTCGAAAGGCTCGCCGACCGGCTGGAAGCCGAACTTCGCGTAGAAGTCCTGCGCCTGCTCCTGGGAGTTCAGGGAAACACGGGCGACCTGGGTGGTCGGGTCAAGCGCGGCGGCGCGACCCTTGCAGACCTCCAAGGCCTGCTCCATGATCTGGGTGGCGATGCCACGCCCGCGCACGTCCTTAGCCACACACATGCGGCCGATGTGCTGATCCTCCGGCTTGCCGTACACGCGCGCAGTGCCGACCAGACGCAGGGGAGAGCCCGGATCCGGCTGGCCGAAGGGATACTCCGGGCCGCTGCCTGGGTGAATGTAGGCCAGCACGTGGTGGGTGTTCGGATGCGGGTCGATGTCATCGATCTCCGCGAAGGGAGTCTGCTGCTCGTGGACGAACACGTCCACGCGCAGCTTGTACAACGGGTGCAGCTGCTGGGCGGGCATCGCTAGCAGCGCGCGCCCGGTGAAGTGAACATCCGGGAACTCGGCGGCGCCAGAGGCTGAGCTGGCGGCGGGGGAGGGGGTGTTGGCCACAGTCTTCGGTGTCCTTGCCTAGTGTCTTTGCAGAGAGTCCGTACTTAGACGTTCTTGCCCTGGGAGTGGTGCAGCATCTCGTCCCACTCGCGCACCTTCTTGCGCTCGCGGCCCTCGGCCTCGCCGAGCTCGCGCTCGTGCTTATCCAGGCTGTACCAGCCCTCCCATGTGGTGTGGGCGATGCCCTTCTCCTCGAGGAAAGCCTCGACGGCCTCCAGATCCGGCTTCTTCGGGTTAAAGCCGATGCCGTTGGCGGCATCCTCCAGCAGGTTGGCGACGGCCTCGTTGGCGTCACCCTTCGTGTTGCCGATCAGGCCGACCGGGCCGCGGCGGACCCAGCCGGTGGTGTACACACCGGACAGGCGCTCGCGCTTCTCGGCCTCCGGGTCAGCGGAACCCGGAACGCCCGCGATGCCATCGGCGGTCGGCCCCTCGGTCAGCACGCGGCCACCGACGTTCGGCAGCACGTTCTGACGCTCATCCCATGGCAGGCCCGGCTGCTCGTCGGACTTGTAGCCCACGGCGCGGTAGACCGCGCCGACCGGCCACTCGGTGAGCTTGCCGGTGCCAGAGACAGAGCCATCGCCGTTGAGCTCGGTTCGTTCGGTGACGAATGCGGTCACGCGGCCTTCGGCGTCAGTTTTAACCTCAACCGGGGACTCAAAGAAGTGGATGTACAGCTTGTGAGGAGCACCCTTCGGGTCGGCGATGGCGTACTGCTCCAGGCGGGTGCAGACCATGTCCTGAATCTTGGACGCGCGGCGGGCCTCCTCGGAACCCTCGTCGTACTGGATGTCCTCCGGGTCGATAACGATCTCGATCGTGTCGGAATCGTTGAGCTCCTTCAGCTCCAGCGGGGTGAACTTAGCCTGCGCGGGGCCACGGCGACCGAAGACGTGGATCTCCTTGGCCTGGTTCTCCTTCAGGGAGTCGTAAACGTTGTCCGGGATCTCGGTGACCTTCAGCTCCTCGCCGGTCTTGGCCAGCACGCGGGCGACGTCCAGGCCGACGTTGCCTACGCCGACGACGGCGACGGAGTCCGCGGACAGATCCCACTTGTCCTCGAAGTACGGGTTGGCATCGTAGAAGCCGACGAACTCGCCGGCGCCGATGGTGTGCTCGCCGCCGGGGATGTTCAGCGGGCGGTCGTCGGTAGCGCCCGTGGCGTAGATAACCGCATCGTAGAACTGCTTGAGCTCGTCAACGGTGACGTCCTTGCCGACGTTAATGTTGCCGAACAGGCGGATCTCGGGCTTGTCCATCACTTTGTGGAGGGACTTGATGATGCCCTTAATGCGCGGGTGGTCGGGGGCAACTCCGTAGCGGATCAGGCCGAAGGGGGCCGGCATGCGCTCGTAAATGTCGACGCTGACGTCGGCCTCAGACTTCGTCAGCGCGTCGGAGGCGTAGATGCCTGCCGGGCCGGAGCCGATGACTGCAATGCGAAGTGGGCGATTTTCGGGCATGTCAGGTGCAAATCCTTCTTGTTCGGGTTGTATTTCGGTTATTGGGTAAACCGCGGTGTTGAGCTCGCGCGGTGCGTTTTGTTGCTGCTCCGCGTGAACCGCATGAAGCGTTCGAGCTGCTCATGAATTTACACATTCTAATGTAGCGAAAATCCACGCAGGGTCGCTAAATCGGGTCACTGCGGGTAACTCCCCGAACTATAGACAACTCTGTCTAGAAAAATCAACATTTCGCTTGAATTTGTGTCGGATCCCATCTAGGCTGAACCGGACAATGTAGACAGACAGATCAGTCTAGATGGAATTTGAGGCACCATGACCACCGGAACGACCACCGGCACCACCGGACCGACCGCTGAAAATAAGCCAGCGCGCCCACGTCGCAAGAAGCAGCGCAAGCCCCAGGGGCAGTGGGCTGTGGACGGCCGCGAGCCGCTCAACGACGACGAGCGGGTCAAGCAGGAAGACCCCGGAATCAGCGTGATGCAGCGCATCCGCGACATCTACTCCAAGGAGGGCTTCGACTCGATCCCCGCGGAGGACCTCGCCCCGCGCTTCAAGTGGGTCGGCATGTACACCCAGCGCAAGCAGGGGCTCGACGGCGAAAAGACCTCGACCCTGACCAATGCGGAACTGCAGGACAACTACTTCATGATGCGCATCCGTCTGGACGGCGGTGTGGTCAGCTCCGCCGGTCTGCGCACCATTGGCGAGATCTCTGAGAAGTACGCGCGCAACACCGCCGACTTCACCGACCGCCAGAACGTGCAGCTGCACTGGATCCGCATCGAAGACGTCCCGACCATCTGGGACGAGCTGGCGAAGGTCGGCCTGGATTCCTTCTTTGGCTGTGGCGACGTGCCGCGCGTGATCCTCGGTTCCCCGGTCGCAGGCATCGCCAAGGATGAAATCATCGACGGCCGCCCGGCTATCGAGAAGATCAAGAAGGAGTTGCTGCCCGACCCCGAGTTTGGAAACCTGCCGCGCAAGTTCAAGTCCGCGATCTCCGGCCACGCCCGTCAGGACGTCACCCACGAGATCCAGGACCTCGCCTTCATTGGCTCCGAGCACCCGGAGCACGGTCCCGGCTTCGACGTCTGGGTCGGCGGTGGCCTGTCCACTAATCCGATGCTCGCCCAGCGCCTGGGCATTTGGGTGCCGATCGACGAGGTGCCGGAGGTCTGGGCCGGTGTGGTCCGCATCTTCCGCGACTACGGCTACCGCCGCATGCGCAACCGCGCCCGCCTGAAGTTCCTGGTAGCCGACTGGGGTGTGGAGAAGTTCCGCGAGGTTCTGGAAAACGAGTACCTCAAGCGCCCGCTGCTGGATGGCTCCGAGCCGGAGGAGTACCCGGGCTACCGCGACCACGTCGGCCTGCACGAGCAGAAGGATGGCCGCTTCTACCTGGGCGTAAAGCCCACCGTCGGCCACACCGACGGCAAGCAGCTGCAGCAGCTGGCCGATCTCGCGGAAAAGCACGGCACTACCAACATCCGCACCACCCCGGATAAGGAGCTTCTGTTCCTGGACCTGGAGCGCGAGGCCGCGGAGGCCCTCGCTGCGGACCTGGAGGAGCTCGGTCTTTCCGCCAAGCCTTCGGCCTTCCGCCGCGACATCATCTCCTGCACCGGCTTGGAGTTCTGCAAGCTCGCGCACGTCGTCACCAAGCAGCGTGCCATCGCGCTGGTGGACGAGCTGGAGGATCGCCTGGGCGACCTCGACGTGCCGCTGAAGATCAGCCTCAATGGCTGCCCGAACTCCTGTGCGCGCACCCAGGTGGCGGATATCGGTCTGTCCGGCAAGATCCTCACCACCGACGAGGGGGAGCGCGTGGAGGGCTTCCAGGTGCACCTCGGCGGAACCATCGGCCTGGAGCCGCACTTCGGCAAGAAGGTGCGCGGAAATCAGGTCTACTCCAAGGATCTGGGCGACTATGTGGTGCGCGTGGTGGAGAACTTCAAGTCCCACCGCACCGAGGGCGAGGAGTTCCGCGATTGGGTTGTCCGCGCCGACGACGAACTGCTGGTGTAGCCGATGAGTGTTCCGGATAAAGACTCTCTGCCGAGCGTGAACGAGCAGGTCGGCGGCCGTGTGGGGCACCCGAATGCCCGCCGCGCGACGGTGAACAACTGCCCCTACTGCATGTCCCAGAACCTGTTCCCGGATGTGGAGACCGACAACGCCTGGCAGTGCCGGGAGTGTATGCGGGTTTTCTCCGTCAAGTTCCACGGACAGCTGTTGTAACTGACCTTTTATTGACGCCCCTTCGCCCCCACCCCTTAAGGGGCCATTCGTGGCCTTTGGGTGGTTCGCGACGGTGGGGGCGTCACAAAGAATCTTGAACCCGGTTGTAGGAATGGACAGATTGGTCTATTGTGGTGAAAGCCATAACAGACCGATCGGTCTGTCTAGGGAATAGCCAAGAGTTTCCCCGAGTTCTTGAGAAGCACACTTCGACAAATCAACCATCAACCCCCGAGAAGAGGAGCTCATGAGCCTGGTAGATGCGACCGGCCTGCTCGGCGGGAATTCGGATGACTTCCGAGACCCAGCCGAGAGTCCGCAGGGCGCGCCAACCAAGACCACGCCGCTGAGCGACGAGGAGCGAGCAGCCAACGAGCAGCTCGTCGCCGAGTGGAACGACAAGCTAGAGGGCGCCAGTGCCGAAGAGATCATGGAATGGGTAGCCGAGCACGTACCTGGCAAGGTTGCCGTGACCATGTCCATGCAGGACACCGTGCTGGCTGAGCTGGCAGAAGGCCGCCTGGAGGAAGACCGCGCGGAGCTGGTCTTCCTGGACACCGGCTACCACTTCGCCGAAACGCTCGAGACCCGCGACAAGGTCCAGCAGCGCTACAACCTGCCGCTGGAAAACATCACTCCGGTCCTTGGTCGCGAAGAGCAGGACAAGGTCTACGGCCCGCGCCTGTACTCCCGCGACAACACCGCCTGCTGCCGTATGCGCAAGGTCGAGCCGCTGGCGCGGATGCTGAACCCCTTCAACGCCTGGATCACCGGTGTGCGTCGCGTGGATAACGCCCTGCGCGCCAACACCCCGGTGCTGGACGTGGACCGCACCGGCCGGCTGAAGATCAACCCCATCGTCGCCTGGAGCGACGAGGACGTGGAGGCGTACATCAACGACCACGACCTGATCATCAACCCCCTGACCAAGCAGGGTTACCCGTCGATCGGCTGCGAAACCTGCACCCTGCCGGTTGCCGAAGGACAGGACCCCCGATCCGGCCGCTGGGCCGGCTCCAACAAGACAGAATGCGGACTTCACACATGAGCAATGAAAACACCACCGCCCTCTCGCCGCACCTGGCGAGCCTCGAGGCGGAAGCAATCGAGATCCTGCGCGAAGTAGCAGGCCAGTTCGACCGCCCCGCGCTGCTGTTTTCCGGCGGCAAGGATTCCGTCGTGGTCCTGGAGCTAGCGAAGCGCGCCTTCCACCCCGCACCGGTTCCCTTCGAGCTGGTGCACGTGGATACCGGCCACAACTTCCCGGAGGTCATCCAGTTCCGCGACAAGATCGCCGCGGACCCGAAGGTGACCCTGCACGTCGCTGCCGTCCAGGACTGGATCGACAGCGGTGCTATCCAGGAACGCCCGGACGGCACCCGCAACCCGCTGCAGACCGTGCCGCTGGTGGAGACCATTCAGCACCGCGGCTACGACGCGGTGCTGGGCGGCGCCCGCCGCGACGAGGAGAAGGCCCGCGCCAAGGAACGCGTGTTCTCCGTGCGCGATAGCTTCGGCGGCTGGAACCCGCGCCGCCAGCGCCCCGAGCTGTGGGGCCTGTACAACGGCCGCCACCAAGTGGGCGAGAACATCCGCGTGTTCCCGATCTCCAACTGGACCGAGGCCGACGTGTGGGACTACATCCGCGACCGCAACGTCGAGGTCCCGGCGATTTACTACTCCCACCAGCGCGAGGTATTCAACCGCAACGGCATGTGGCTGACCCCGGGCGAGTGGGGTGGCCCGAAGGAGGGTGAGGAGCTGGTCGAGAAGACCGTGCGCTACCGCACCGTCGGCGACATGAGCTGCACCGGCGCCGTCCTTTCCACCGCCACGACCATCGAGGACGTGATCGACGAAATCCGCCAGTCCACCACCACCGAGCGCGGCGCCACCCGTGCCGACGACAAGCTCAGTGAGTCCTCCATGGAGGATCGCAAGAAGGAAGGTTACTTCTGATGTCCACCAACCTGCCGACCCTCCGCCTGTGCACCGCCGGCTCCGTCGACGACGGCAAGTCCACCTTTGTGGGCCGCCTGCTGCACGATACGAAGTCCATCCTGGCCGACCAGTACGAGTCCGTAGAGCGCGTCTCCAACGCCAAGGGCCTGGAGAACCCGGACCTGTCGCTGCTGGTCGATGGCCTGCGCGCCGAGCGCGAACAGGGCATCACCATCGATGTGGCCTACCGTTACTTCGCCACCGACAAGCGCAGCTTCATCCTGGCCGACACCCCGGGGCACGTGCAGTACACGCGCAACACCGTCACGGGCCTGTCCACCTCGGAGCTCGTCATTGTTCTGGTTGACGCCCGCAACGGCGTGATCGAGCAGACCCGTCGCCACCTGACCGTGGCTGCGATGATGAAGATCTCCCACGTTATCGTGGCCGTCAACAAGATCGACGCGGTAGATTTCAGCGAGCAGGTCTTCAACGATGTGAAGGCCGACGTGGATGCGCTGGTCTCTGAGCTGGGCCTGGCGCATGTCGACGGGATCCCGACCTCCGCGCTGCTAGGCGACAATGTCGTCGAGCGCAGCCAGAACACTCCCTGGTACACGGGCCCGTCCGTGCTGGAGATCCTGGAGACCACCGAGCCGGCGAAGAACATCGCCGATGTAGAGCGCGGCCTGCGCTTCCCGATCCAGATCGTCATCCGCGACCACGCCACCGACTACCGCGGCTATGCAGGCCGCATCACCGCGGGCAAGGTATCCGTCGGCGATAAGGTGCTGGCCGATGGCCGCGAGGCGATCATCGAGGGCATCGACGGCCCGGCAGGGGAGCAGCAGACCGCCACCCGCGGCGAGTCCGTCTCCCTGCGCCTGGACCGCGACATCGACCTGTCCCGCGGGGACATCATCGCCGCCCCGGACCTGCCGGAGCCGCAGCAGTCTTTCACTGCGACGGTCTTCCACCTTTCCGAGACCCCGGTGCGCCTGCGCAGCAATGTGCTGGTGCGTTACGGCACCGCGCTGGTGCGCGGTCGGGTGGACGAGGTTATCCGTCGCGTGGACATCTCCGGCCAGAACCGCAGCGAGGAGGAAATTGCCCACGGTAGCGCCGACGAGCTGGCTCTCAACGACATCGCGGAGGTGCGCGTGACGGTGGCCGAGCCGCTGCCCGTAGAAACCTACCGCCGTGGTGGTCGCGTTGGTTCGCTGCTGCTGATCAACCCCGGTAGTGGCGACACCCTGACCGCAGGTCTGGTGAACTAACATGACCCGGCCGGCACCCATCATCTGCTTGGCGCACGGATCCCGCCACCCGCAGGCGGACCAGGTGGTCTTCGAGATCGCCGAGCGCATTTCCGAGAGCACTGGGCTGCCGGCCTTCGCCGCCTTCCTGGACTTCCACCCCGCCACCCTCACGACGGTCGCCCACCGCGTCGTCGCAGCGGGCTACACGGAGGCGGTGGTGGTTCCTTTGCTGTTCACGCAGGCTTTTCACGCTCGCTTCGACGTTCCTGCCGCGATTGCCGAGGCCGTTGAGTCTATTGACGCCACCTCGTCCGCCGGCCTGACCCTCCACCTCACTGACGGGTTGGGAACCGGCGCGGATATGGAGGAGCTGGTCGCCGACTTCACGGCCCAGTACCTCGCTGGCAGTGTCGCCGTGGACAGCGCTAGCGCTAGCGCTGGTGCCGCGAACGCCGCGGACAGCAGCGTCGACAAGCTCGCGCTGTACTCAGTGGGTTCCAGCCAGCCGGGCGCGAACGAGGTCGTCGCCGAGTTCGCCGGCCGCGTTGGTGCCCGCCTGAACATGCGCAGCACCCGCGCCTTCGTCGCCACCGGGGACAACCCGGGCTGCGACACGGAGGCGCTACTGGAATTCGCAGACGAACGCACCGTCACCGTCCCGCTGTTCGTCAGCCCCGGCTTGCTATGGGACAAGGCCAAGATCCGAATGCCAAACGGCCGGAAGTGTACGCGCCACCTCGGTGACGCCGTAGCCCCGGTCGTCATCAACCGCGCCTGTCGCGCCCTGCAACAAGCGCACTAGCCTCTCTACCCCTCACAGAAGCCCTCATAGACAGCAAGGACTAACCCCTCATGAAGATCTTGATTTTTGCCCTCGTCGGCGTGGTCGCCCAGTTAGTCGACGGCGCGCTGGGCATGGCATTCGGCATCACGGCAACCACTCTGCTGATTTTCTCCGGCCTGGGCCCCGCCCACGCCTCCGCCGCCGTTCACTTGGCGGAGGTCGGCACCACGCTGTTCTCCGGCCTGTCGCACTGGCGGCTGAAGAACGTCCACTGGCCGACCGTCCTGGCCCTCGGCGTGCCGGGTGCCATCGGTTCGTTTACGGGCGCCTACGTGCTCAGTAACCTCTCCACCGAGGCTGCCGAGCCAGTTGTGTCCACCCTGCTCGTACTCCTCGGCGCCTACGTGCTGGTGCGCAGCGTGGCCGTGCCGTGGAAGAAGAACGAAGATACCCAGCCGGTATCCACCACCCGCCGCTCCCGATTCGGCCTGGCAGGCCTGGGCCTGGCCGGAGGCTTCCTGGATGCCTCCGGTGGCGGTGGCTGGGGGCCGGTTACCACCTCCACCCTCATGAGTGTGGGCAAGGCTGAGCCGCGCCGCATCATCGGCACTGTAAACACCGCTGAGTTCTTGGTCGCAATCTCCGCCACCGCTGGCTTCGTTACCGGCATGGGGTCGGAACTGGCGGATAACTGGCAGCCAGTCGTCGGCCTACTGGTCGGCGGCGCCATCGCCGCACCGATCGCCGCTTGGATCGTAACTATTATGAAGCCAGAAGTACTTGGCGGCGTGGTCGGCGGCCTGCTGATGCTGCTGAACTCCAGCCGCCTGGTGAACTACTTCGGCTTCCTCGGCGTGGTCGCCGTCATCTTGATCGGTCTGGCCGTCATCGTGGCCCTCGTCGTCGTGCGCAAGCGCTCCCTGCTGGAACGTTCCCTGACCGGCGACGATGTACCGGAAGACTCCCAACAGGCCACCGCGGAATGCGATGCGGAAGCCACCTCGGGCCGGACAAGTGGGCGTCACTACGAAGAAGAGGGAACGAAGGTACAACAGCGCGAGAAAGAACGCGCCAGGGGGTAGGACGAGGGCGAACCTTCCCCGCGCGCCTCGCTAGTACGGGGCTACCAAGGCACAATGGAAGTGAACTGGAACTCCATTGAGGAAGGTATGTGAGCTGTGTCTATCGCGTCGTCTACCGCGTCCCAAGGAACTGGCACGAACGCTGTCATTTCACCAATAGCGAGCGCCGCCGCGCGCCGCTCCGACATTTTGGACGCCCTGGGGGAGGCAGAGGCAGTCGACATCTTCGACACCATCCGCCCCTCCGCGCCCGACTTCGCCGCCGCCCTTGACGCGGCCTACGACGCTAAAGTCGGCGCCGGAGCCGCTGCCGGTGCTGGCGCCGTACTGCTCGGCACCGGCGAGATCAACTTCGACTCGCGCCTCGCCGCCGCCGCGGGTGCCTCCCACTACCTGCTCGCGGGCAGCCCGGCCGACGCCGCGGCGCTGCAGTTGGCCTCCGGGCAGCTCGTGCGCTCTGGTCGCAAGCCCGCCGGTATTTCTTTTATTGACGCCACCGCCTCCGCAGCTGCCGCCGCAGCTAATGCCGTCGAGGCGGAGGGGCAGGCGATTCGCCACATCGCGCTGGAAGGCATCGCGCAGGCAGCAGCCGGCGGGGCTGATGCTGGTGCAGGGGCTGGCGGGGCTGGGAGTGCCGCGCAGGCGAGCGCTGCGAAGGAGCCCGTGATCGGCCCCGAGCTGTTCGAGCGCAACCTGCTGATCAAGGCCCGCGAGAAGGATGCACACATCGTGCTGCCGGAAGGCGACGACGACCGCATCCTCACCGCTGCTGACCAGCTGCTGCGCGCCAAGGTATGTCGGCTGACCATTCTGGGTAACCCGGACGAGATTGCTGGCCGCGCCAAGGAGCTGGGGCTGGACCTTTCCGGCGCCACGCTGACCGACCCGAGCGAGGGCAACCAGCTGGAGGAGTTCGCCGCCGAGTTCGCCGAGCTGCGCAAGCACAAGGGCATCACTCTGGAGCAGGCGCGCGAGACCATGCAGGACATCAGTTACTACGCGACGATGATGGTCCACAAGGGTATCGCCGACGGTATGGTCTCCGGCGCGGCCCACACGACCGCGCACACCATTAAGCCCTCGTTCCAGATCATCAAGACCGCGCCGGGTGCGTCGGTGGTTAGCTCCATCTTCCTGATGGTCATGGACGGCGTGCTGTGGGCATTCGGCGACTGCGCCGTGAACCCGAACCCCACCCCCGACCAGCTGGCGGAGATCGCCACCGTGTCCGCGCAGACCGCCGCACAGTTCGGCATCGAGCCGAAGGTGGCGATGCTGAGCTACTCCACCGGCACCTCCGGCGCGGGAGCGGACGTTGAGGCCGTCGCCGCCGCCGTGAAGAAGGCCCAGGAGAACAACCCGGACCTGCCACTCGACGGGCCGCTGCAGTTCGACGCCGCAGTGGTGGAATCCGTCGGCCAGAAGAAGCTGCCGGGCTCTGACGTTGCCGGGCAGGCAACTGTGTTCGTGTTCCCGGATCTGAACTGCGGAAACATCACCTACAAGGCGGTCCAACGCACCGCCGATGCACTGGCCGTGGGGCCGATCCTGCAAGGACTGAACAAGCCGGTGAATGACCTCTCGCGTGGCGCGACCGTGCCGGACATCGTGAACACCGTGGCGATCACCGCGATCCAGGCCAACTAGCCGAAAAGCTGGCGGCCGTGGCGCGAACCGTGCGGTCGTCGGCATTTGCCAGCGGAAGCCACCCAGCCCGCTGGCTGAGCGGCAAACGGCATCAAAAAAGAAGAGAAAAGAACAGAGAAGAAAAGTGACTAAGTACGTACTCGTCCTCAACTCGGGCTCCAGCTCCATCAAGTTCCAAGTCCTCGACCCGGAAGCAAACGCGACGGCGGACCCATTCGTCTCCGGTATTGTCGAGAAAATCGGCGAAAAGAAGGGGCACATCCAGATTCAGACGGAAACGTCGAAGATGGAAGACAATCGCCCTATCCTCAGCCACTCTGTTGGCCTAGAACGTGCCTTCGGCATGATGACGCTACTGGGCGTCGGACCCCAAGACCTAGATCTGGTAGCAGCAGGGCACCGCGTGGTCCACGGTGGCGCGACGTTCACAGAGCCCGTGCTCATCGACGACGAGGTGATCGAGCAGCTCAAGGAGCTCATCCCGTTGGCGCCGCTGCACAACCCTGCCAACATCGACGGCATCGAAAATGCCCGCGCTCTGCTGGAACACGTCCCGCACGTAGCCGTGTTCGATACCGCGTTCTTCTCCACGTTGCCGGAGCATGCGGCGAACTATGCCATCAAGAAGGACATCGCCGACGAGTACAACATCCGGCGCTACGGCTTCCACGGCACCAGCCACGAATACGTCTCCGCGAAGGTGCCGGACCTGCTGGGCAAGCCCGCCGAGAAGGTCAACCAGATCACCCTGCACCTGGGTAACGGTGCCTCGGCCGCCGCGATTCGTGGCGGTGTGGCTGTTGATACGACGATGGGATTGACGCCACTCGCCGGCCTGGTCATGGGCACCCGTTCCGGCGACATTGACCCAGGAATTATTTTCCACCTGGCACGCTCCGGTGGGATGACGGTGGACCAGGCGGATAAGCTGCTGAACCGCGAGTCCGGTCTGAAGGGCATGGCTGGCGTGAATGACTTCCGTGAGCTGAAGACCTTGATCGAAGACGGCGATGAAAATGCGCAGCTGGCTTACGACGTGTACATCCACGCACTGCGCCGCTTCATTGGGTCTTACATGCTGATCCTGGGTGGAGTGGATGCGATTGTGTTCACCGCGGGCGTGGGCGAGAACGCGGTGCAGGTGCGCCGCGATGCCATGGTTGACCTGCAGAACTTCGGAATTGAGATTGACGAGGCGCGGAATGAGAACTCCGAGGGGATCGTCGGCGCGCGGGAGATCTCTACGGACGATTCCAAGGTGAAGGTGTTCGTGGTTCCGACGAATGAGGAGCTGGCGATCGCGCGCCAGGCGACGGAGCTGGCCGAGCAGCAGTAGGGGCGGATCTGGCGCGCCGAGACGGGCTGACCTGGCCGAGCAGCAGTAGGGGTTTGCCTAAGCGCTGGGTTGCTCTGGCTGCCCTGCTGGAGCTGAAATGTCGGAAAAGTTGCAATTTGTTAATGGTGGTAATTTTCGGTAACGCAAAGGTGCAGGTCATGGACTTGCGCTCAGTGGTGTCTGATTTCGCCTCTCCACGTTTTGCAACTTTTCCGACATTTTCTGCGTGAAGGGCGGGAGCGCCTTGCGGCTAGGTGCGCCGTTAGGGCGCAAATAGGACAATGTGTGCAGTTAGAACCTGAGGGACAGGCGAGCAGTTTGGGCGCAAATTGGACAATATGCGCAGCTAAAACCGGGTGCGGGGGTGCAGTTAGAACCAGGTGCGGGGGCGGATCTGGTTTGCCATGTCCACCAGGTCATAGCGGTGCCGGGCGAAGGGAGCCTGGCGAGCCAGTTGGCGCAGGCTCGCTTCCAAGCCGGTGCGCAGGCCGCGCTCGGTAAATTGCATGTCGAACAGGGGAGCCGCAGCTGCCTTCCGCTTGACCTGAGAACCTCCGTTTGCCCTGTTCACGGCACTGCGCTTGCGCTTGCCCTTGGACTTGCGAGAGCCGCGGCCACTGTCGGCCCCAGCACTGCCGGCGCCAACACCCGCGTCACCAGTTCCAACTCCGGTAATCCCTGCCGCGCCGTCCGGGCCATCGCTAGCGCCACGCAGCCAATTCAGGCCCGCGCTCAGCACTGCGATGCGAACTTGCGGCAGGCGCGGCTCGTTAGTCGGCAGGGTCTCCAAACGTCTAGCCGCACGGCGGATGCGGGACTCGGTGAGGCTGTTGGCGTCAGAAATAAGCAACAAAATAGACGTCAACCGTGCCAGACGATTATGCCGCGAGGCCTGCGGAAGCCGGTCCAACGCAGCCACCGCCGAATCGACCATACCCTCCGCGCGCAGCTGCCTGGCCAGGCCAAACGCGCTGGAAACAGTGGACTGGTTCGTGGCCCACACCAACCCGTAAAGGCGCATGGCGTGGAAGCGCAGAGAAACCGGATCCAGCGTGATGTGCTCCCAGCTGGGCACCCCGGTGTAATCCTTAACCGGCAATTTCTGCGCATAGGCCAGGGCGGAAGCGGCACGGGAAACGTGCTCGCTCAGCAGCTTCGTAGAGTTCACGCCCTGTTGCTGCAGCAGCAACTCGTCGGTGGCGGCGAGCGCCAACTTCGGGGCGGGCTCACCAGGCAGGATGTACAGCACTCGGTTGAAGAACTTCTGCGCTTCCGCGAACTGTCCCGTCAGCAGCGCCGCCACCCCGGAGTGCCACTGGAAGCGCCAGTCTTTCTCCAACCGCGGCTTCAGCTCGTCCAGCAGATCGTGGGCTTCGCGCGTCTGGCCCACATCCAGTAGCGCACGCACCATCGTCAGCGGAATCTCCACGGAGTGCTTCAGCTCCGGCTGGGCATAAGCGGCGCGCAGGGTATCCAGCAGGTCCCCGGCCTCGGTGAAGCTGGTGGCGGAAAGCAGGCCGTACCCCGGGTCCTGCGAATCGGCCAGCGGGGTGGGCAGGGCGCTGACAACCTCCGGCACGGAGATCTCCACGGAGCGCACCACGCCGTCGACCAGCTGGTCGGTGCGGAACACAATGTGCTTGGTGCCGAACGTACTACGCTGCGCGGTGAACCGGGTGTACAAGTGCGGGTAGTGGCGGCCGTCGCGGATGGCCAGGATCTCCCGCAGCACGCCGATCAGCTGGTTAGCCATGGCGGTGGCGGAGCTAAAGCGCGCCTCCGGATCCTCGTCCGTGGCTCGCAGCAGCAGGCGGTACAGGGACAAGTACTCGCGGAACAGCGGCTCTTCGTCCGGGGTGGGCAGCCTCTGGGCATACACTCCGTTTTCCACCGGCAGGTTCACGATCAGTGCGGCTAGGGTGCGGCCGACGGTGTAGATGTCGCTGGCCACGGTCGGTCCGGTCTTGGCGATCTCCGGAGCCTGGAAGCCCTTGGTTCCAAAGATGTGCCCGAACGCGCCGATGCCCGTCACCGCACCCAGGTCGATCAGCTTCACCTGGTCCTCGGTGATCAGGATGTTGTCTGGCTTCAGGTCGTTGTAGACCACGCCACGGGAGTGCAGGTAGTCCAGTGCGGGCAGGATCTCCAGGATGTAGCCAATCGCCACGTCCAGGTCCAGCACCCCGGCCGATAGCTTCCGCCGCTGCCCGCGCAGCGATGGCCCACCGACGTACTCCATCACGATGAAGCCGCCGGGGGAGCGCGGGTCGTCGATGAAGTTGAAAATCTTCACGATTCCGGGGTGCGTGATGTCCGCCAGGAATGCCCGCTCGGATTCCGCGACCGCGCGCTCTTGCTCGTTTTCCGTGGCCATCATGCCCTTGAGCACCACGTAGCGGTCGGCGACGTTGTGGTCGATGGCGATGTACACCCAGCCCAGACCGCCGTGCGCGATGGGGCCGAGGATCTCGTACTGGCCTGCAATGATGTCGCCGGCCTTCAGTGTCGGTGCTTCCACGCCTTTCTCGATCGCCGCGCTGGGGTCAATGACTGCGTCTTCCGGGTTCGTCGGCGGGATGAACGGCAGTTGGACCATGCCGTCGGCCACGGAGGCGCCGGAGCGGTACGTGCCGCGCCTCTTGCGGAACGTCGATAGTGCTTCGATGCGCGAGCGCTCGCCGGAGTCCACGGCGTTCGCCGGGTTGCCCACGGGTTCGGTGTGCTGCACCGTCGCGTCTGTGTCTTCGTCGTCGGCGAAGGGGTCGAATTCTACGGCTTCGGTGCGTTCTTCTGGTTCGCTGTCGGAGAAGGGGTCGAATTCTACGGCCTCGGTGTGCTCTTCCGGTTCGCTGTCGGCGAAGGGATCGAACTTTACGGCTTCGGTGCGATCTTCCGGTTCGCTGTCAACGCTGCTGTCTCTGCTGGCGCTGAGCTCGCGGTCGTTACTCTGCATCGCCGTTCGCCACCCTTCGCCGGATCTTGTTGAGTTCCTTCGTTTCTTCCTCGGTGCGGTACTTAATCGGTAGTGATGACGCCGGCCCTAAGTAGTCCGCCAGCCACGTCCCGTAGAGGTTCCTCCATGTTCCGTCGCGTTGGATCCTCTCCATGGTGGAGTTCACTTGCATCACCAGCCCGGTCGTATGCTTTGGGAATCTCGGCGGGGAGATAGCCACCGAGTAGTAGCTGGTCTCCGGCGCGTCGGCCACCAGGGTCGTGTAGGGATCCTGGGCCCGCAGGCCGGTGAGGATCGCGTCATCCGTGTAGATCGCGTCTGCCTGGAAGCGCTGCATGGCCATCAGGCAATCCGTCCACGCCTGCGTCAGCAGCAGCCGCCCTACGTCGTATTGCTTGACGCGCACCGCGGAGGTCGAGTCGCGAGTCACACACACGGTTTTGTTGTGCAGGTCGTCGAAGCTCTCGATCTGAGAGTCGCTCAATACCAGCAGGCGCGAGTGAACCTGCAGATAGGGGATGGAAAACTCTAGCTTTGATTGGCGGGAAAGAGTCGGCGACATTGTGCGCACCACAATGTCCACGTCGCCGCTCTTCAGCGCCTCGGCGCGCTCGCGGCTTTCGACGTAGCGGAATTCGATTCTGTTCGGGTCACCGAAAATGTCTCGTGCGATCTCCCGTGCGAGGTCCACTTCGAAGCCCGCGACGTCGCCAGAGACCGGGTCGCGGAAACCCAGTCGGTTCAGAGACTGGGCCACGCCCACCACCAGACGACCCCGGCGCATGATTTGCGGCACGCGCTCCTTCGGCTCGCGGGTGTCTGGCTTAATGGAGCCAAAGGGTTCTTCGTCGCCGGTGTTGTCGATGTCTGTGTTGGTATCCGCTGCGGCGTCACCGTCGCTGGGGACCTCGTGAGGTTGCACATACGTCGCGCCGTAGGGTAGATCGTCGCTGGCATTGTGCTGTACGGAGGGCCATTCTGGTAGACGGGGACTATCCGTGGAACAGCCCGAAGTGAGGGTGATTGCCGCGGTGGATAGGGCGGCGACTACAGGTTTGAACGCTTGTTTTCTCATTAGAGGAACTCCTGCAGTCGGGGCCTAGTGCCGAAGAACACGCACAGTGCGGATAGAACCGTCAGGGCCAGTACGAGGTTGGTTACGCGGCCGGCGGCGGTGCGCCCCTCCACCAGAATGTCGCGCAGTTCTTCGCGGGTGCTGCTGATGAGCTCCTGCATTTCGTTGTCCACGACGGTGTAGTCGGACGTATCCTCACCGGTGGCGAGCAGGTCATCCTTGCCGTCTCTGCCGTCTATGTCGGTCTTGTCTTTGCCGTCCTTGTTTTCTTCGGGGACCTTCGTATCCAAAGCCGCGGCCAGAGCCTCGGTGTAACGGCCGTTCTGCAGCTCGGAGACCATCTTCGCGTGCGATTCATCCCACGAGCGCAGCGCTTCCCGGGCCGTATCGATGCGCTCGGGTTGGCTCACCTGGCTGCGGAGTCCTTCGAGCTTGCTGTCGATGTCCGCCATGGCATCCGAGAATTCCTGCTGGCGATCCTCGCCGTAGTCGCGCTGAATCAGCCCCAGCGCCTCCTGGGTGCGCGACTGCTGCACCGAGATGCGCACTGCCGTGAGCTGCTCGAGCGGTCGCACGGTGCCCTGCACGTCTTGGTTACCCGCGTGCCACGTCAGGGCAGCGCTTATTGACGCCCATACGAGGGCGAACAGCATAAGCCCAGTAGCCGCCACATATCCCAGGTTGAGGCGCCTATTGGTCAATGCCGCGAGCCAGAACTGGGCTATCACCAGCATGATGATCGCCGCCACGATGCCGGACAGTGGGAACCACAGGGGAGCGGAGAGCTTCGCCTGCTGAGTGGAGACCTCCTCCGAGGTGCGGGAGTAGAGCTCCTGGGCGGCCGGCAGCATAGTCTCCTGCATTAGCGTGGAGGCCTGGGCCAGGTAGGAGGCGCCGACGGGGTTGCGCATACGGTCGTGCGTCTGCGCGTTGGACATCAGCTTCAGGTAGTCCGGCATGGAGTTCTGGATCTGCAGCACCAGTTCCATTTCCCGGGACTCGATATCGTCGATGCCGCTGGTGGCGCGGATGATGGACGTCGAGGCGCTGGACATTGCGGCGTCGTAGTCCCGTGTGGCGGCGTCGGTGGTGGATTTGCGCAGGAAGCTGGTGGTGGCCACCGAGTCAGCCACGGAAAGGGAGTTGAAGAGTTCCTGCGCCGCATCCGACAGCGGCTCCGTTTGGTTGACCAATGTATTCAGCTGTGCTTGGCGGTTCTGCGAGCTGTAGACCATTGCCCCGCCCGCGGCGAGAATGGCCAAAACCAGGATTGTCGAGACGATGGTGAGAAGGCCGGGGGAGGTGGAGGCGAACTTCAGGAACCGGCGCGGGGCTTCGAGCGCCGGGTTCACAAACCCCTTGAACGAGCTGCCTCGACCGGTGGGGTGCTCATCGCTGTCCATCCACCGGTCTGCCTCGAACGCAGTCACTGGGGGCATAGCCATAAAGTATATACAGCCTAAGTAATTGTGTGCCCACAAAGTCTGCTTAAACTCCCCTTATTGTGGCAGACTAGAACGCATGATTACGGTCAGTTCCCTAACCAAAGCCTATAAAGGCAACACGGTAGTCAACGATTTAAATTTTGAGGTCTCACCCGGAATCGTCACCGGGTTCTTGGGACCCAACGGTGCCGGCAAGTCCACCACGATGCGAATGATCGTGGGGTTGGATGAGCCGACCAAGGGAACTGCCCGTATCGATGGAAAGGCGTATGCCGAGTACAAGCGCCCGCTGGAGAAGGTCGGCACGCTGCTGGACGCCAAGTGGGTCCACCCCAACCGCAGCGCCGCGGCACACCTGCGCTGGGTCGCCGCTGCCAACGGATTCTCTAAAAAGCGCGTGGATGAAGTCCTGGGCATCGTGGGTCTGAGCGATGTGGCGGGCCGCAAGGCCGGCAAGTTCTCGCTGGGCATGGGGCAGCGTCTGGGCCTGGCCTGTGCGTTGCTGGGCGACCCGGAGGTGCTGATCCTGGACGAGCCCGTCAACGGCCTGGACCCGGAGGGCATCCGCTGGGTGCGCGATTTCGTTCGGGCCCTGGCGCGAGAGGGGCGCACCGTGCTGATCAGTTCGCACCTGCTCAGCGAGATGGCACAGACCGCCGACCACCTGATCGTCATCGGTAAGGGGCGCCTGGTGGCAAACCAGAGCACCCACGAGTTCATCAAGTCCACCTCCGAGGTATCTACCGTCGTGCGCACCGACCACATCGCGGAGATGAAGGCCGCGCTGACGGAGGAGTCGGTGGCGTTCCAGGAGGGGAAGGATCTGGACGGCCGCCCGACGCTCACCATCCCGCAACAGGAAAGCGACTGGATCGGTGCCCTGGCTTATAGCTACGGGCTGCGCCTGCGCGAGCTGTCGGAGAAGCGCCCGAGCCTGGAGGACGCATACCTGCGCATGACTCAGGAGCACGTGGAGTACCACGCCAGTGTCGAGTCCGACAAGCTCGAGGCCGGTAAGGCTGAGGCCAAGCCTGGCAAGACCGAGGCGGCAGCCAAGCCCGGCAAGACCGAGGCTGAGACCAAGCCCGGCAAGCCCGAGGCCGCGGAAAAGGCCGCTCCCAAGGTGGTGCCGGAAGCGGCGGAGTCCGCAGGTGGGCGTCATAAAGAAAAGAGCGCTAAGGAAAACAGCGAGGCAACCGGCAACGCCGTGCGCGTGCAGAAGGAAGGGGACAAGTAATGGTGAACCTGATCAAATCGGAGCTTATTAAGATCCGCAGCACCAAAGCCCTGTGGTGGACCTCCGGGCTGATTCTGTTCTTCTCGCTCGGCTTCGCGCTGCTAAACGGCGCCATGACCGGCTCGCTGCTGACCAGTGATGAAGCGAAAAAGGACCCAGAGCTGTACATGTCCGTCGCGGCGGGCATCGGTTCCGACATGGGGCTTAGCGGCTTCCTTTCCTTCGGTATGATGATCGTGATGATCCAGGCCGTGATGCTGGTGACCACCGAATACGGCGCGAACACCAGCAAGACCACTCTTCTGGCGACTCCGACGCGCTGGCAAGTTCCTATCGCAAAGTTTCTGGTCTACGGCGTGATCGCCTCGATCCTCGCATTGATCTCCAACGTTCTAGGAACGATTCTCGCCAGCTGGTCGCTCGGCTGGAAGCTGGAGGAGGAAGAGCTGCTGGGCAAGGTGGGTCTCGGCGCCGATGGCCTGTGGGAGCAGATCGGGCGCATTGAGCTGTACCTGCTGCTAACCATCGCCGCCGCCATCGGCGTGGGTTACCTGGTGCGCAACACCGCCGGCGGCATCGCAATCATGCTGCTGTGGAACCTGGTGATCGAGGGCACACTGGTGCAGCTGGTGCCGAAGGTCCGCGACTGGCTGCCACCGTACATGCCGTTCACCAACGCTGAGGCCTACACCGGCATGCGGGATCTCGACGGGGCGCCGTGGGGTCAGACCGGCTCGATTCTGTACTTCGCCGCCTGGTGTGTGGTGCTTTTTGTCGTCGGCGTAGTGATGCTGAAGAAGCGAGACGCTTAAGCGCTTTTTCTTAGTGACGCCCCTTCGCCCCACCGGCATTGAGATGCCAGGTGGGGCCTTTTTAGCTTTGGGGATGGCTTGCGTTTTCCGGGGCTAGTCCGGGTTGCGCTGCAGGTCGTCGACGAGGGACTCCGCAGCTAGGGAGAGGTTCCGCAGGGCGGGCACGCCGCGGCGCAGTTTCGCGATGTCGCGCGCGTCCATCCGGTCGGTGGCCTTAGTGATAATGAGCGCCCACTCGTCGGTAATGGAGTTCATCATGTCCACGCCCTCGTCCGTGAGATAAAGATCCTGGGCCCGCTTATCCTCTGGGTTGGCCTGGCGGCGGATCAATCCCGCGTTGATGAGGCGGCGCACGGTCGCCGAGACGTTAGAGGCGCGGAGGAAGCGCAGGCGGGCGACATCCGACACACCACAGCCCGGGTGCTGGGAGATAAATTGCAGTACCTCGATCTCCGACTGGGAGATTTCCAGCGACTGGTTGGGCCGCTCCATCAGGCGGCGGGTGGCGGAAAGAAAGTCATATACTGCCGTGGCGATCTCTGCGACGTCGATCTCCGGCAGAATCTCGGGTGCCTTGCGGCCGCGTACCGGGGGGTGGGAAGGCGTCTGCGGCGACTTCTGGGGTGACGGGGTCATCGGGCGAAACTTTCTTTTGGTGTGCGTATGTAAGTAACTTGTGATTCACCCTATATGACGGCAAAAGTGCTATTGCACTAATCGGCGATAATGAAAACAATCAATTCGCCAACACGGCGCTTTACTGCAGCGTTAGTGCAGTACTACTGCAGCGCGCTCGTCAGGCGGGCGACGTTATCCACGTACTGCTTGTACAGCGGGCGGGTGCTCCACTGCTCGGCGGTCAGTAGGGCGGAGCGCTCCCGGTACTCCTCCGTGAGGGCTCGCAGCGCATCCAGCAGCTCGCCCTTGCCGACCATCAGCGAGATCTCGTAGTTCAGGCCGAAGCTGCGCATATCCATGTTGGAGCTGCCCATCACGGCTATTTCGCCGTCGGCGATGGCGAACTTAGAGTGCAGGACCTTCGGGTAGGGGTACAGGTACATGTGCACCCCGGCTTTCAGCAGCTCCGAGTAGTACGAGGCCTGCGCGTGGCCCACCATCGGCTGGTCTGACTTTTCGGAGACGTACAGCTCCACCCGAACTCCGCGGTAGCAGGCGGTGGTCACGGCTTCCATGAGGGACTCATCGGGGATGAAGTACGGGCTAATCAGCTTGAGCGTGTGCTTGGCGTGGTGCGCTATGGAGGTAAACAGACGCAGGTTCGGCTCCGTGGTGAAGCCGGGGCCGGAGGGCACGATCTGCATGATGTCCGCGCCGGTATCTTGGTCGTGCGTATCCAGCCACTGCTTGGCATCGGTGGGGTTGATGAGGTCCAGTTCCTCGTTGGTTTCGGTGAACCAGTCCACGGCGAACACCGAGTTGATGGTGCTGACGATCGGGCCGGTGAGCTCCGCCATTACGTCCACCCATTCGCGGCCGATCTTGTGGTTCTTCGGCTTCTGGTAGGGGGCCTCGATCATGTTCTGCGAGCCCATGAAGGCCACCCGGCCGTCCACGACCACCAGCTTGCGGTGGTTGCGCAGATCGGGGCGGCGGAAGCGCCACTTGAACGGCTGCAGGGGCAGCATGACCTGCCAGTCCACGCCCATGGCCTGCAGCCTCTTACCCAGCTTCTTGTTGCCCTTGTACTTGTGCGCGCCGATGTGGTCCCACAGCACGCGCACGGTCACTCCGCGTTGCGCGGCCCGGCCGAGTGCTTCGAAGAAGGGCTCGGTCGTATCGTCCCAGGCCATGATGTAAATTTCGACGTTCACGTAATCTTTGGCCGAGTCGATCGCGCGGGTCATCGCGGCGATCGATTCCTCGTAGTCCGAATGCAGGGCCTGCATGGTGCCGTTCACGGCGGGCAGTGCGGTGAGCTCCCGGTTGAGTCGCACCAGCGAACGTAGCTCGTCGCTGAGCTCGCTGCCCTCGGGAACGTCAGGCTCGTCGGCGCTCATCGTGCGGATCAGTTCGTTCGCCTGGTTCTGGATGCGGTGGCGCCGCCGGTTGATCGCTGGCGATCCCATCAGCAGGAATAGGAAGATGCCAATGAAGGGGATCAGGAAGATGGCGAGTAGCCAGGCCATGGCGGACGTTGGGCGTCGTTCCTTAGGAACCCAGCCCAGCGCAAAGATCTTCAGCGCGTAGTCCAGAACGACCAGCGTGACCTGCCACCACTGCAGATCGTCCGTGAACTCGCTAAACAGGCCGAGGAGGTCGGGGAAGGGCATGTTTTAGGCCTCACCGTCGATGGTGTAGTCCACGATCACCGGCGCGTGGTCGGAGGCGCCCTTGCCCTTGCGCTCATCGCGGTCCACACGCGCGGCGGTGGGTGTGATTCCGCGGACATACTGCAGGTCGATGCGCATGCCTTCGCCCTTCTGGAAGCGTATGGCCTGGTAGTCCCAGTAGGTGTATTCGTCGGCGATCAGGTCCGTCGCGGCGGTCATCCCCGCGTCCTCCAGGGCGCGCAGCCGGGCGCGTTCGTTGGGAGTCACGTGCGTGTGGCCGTTGAAGAAGCTGCGATCCCACACGTCCTCGTCGCGCGGGGCGATGTTGTAGTCGCCGACCAGGCACAGCTTCTCGCTGCTCTTTCTTTGGGACGCCCCCACGCCCGAACCCGCCGCATACGCCGCGAGGGCGTCGAGCCACCGCAGCTTGTAGGAGTAGTGCGGGTCCGCGATCTCGCGACCGTTCGGAACGTACAGGCTCCATACCTCCACGCCGCCGCAGGTTGCGCCTATTGCGCGCGCCTCCAAGGCCTGTTCGGCATCCAGGTCCTTGTTGAAGCCAGGCTGGCCGAAGTCGGTTTGCACGTCCGCAAGGCCCACGCGCGACAGGATGGCCACGCCGTTGAAGCTGTGCAGCCCGAAGTGGGCCTGCTCGTAGCCCGTGTCAGTGAAGTCGGGGAACTGCTTGTCCGTGCACTTGGTCTCCTGCAGGCACAGCACGTCCACGTCGCTGCGCTGCAGAAACTCGCGCACCCGCTCCTCGCGGGTGCGTACGGAGTTGATGTTCCAGGTGGCGATGCGCATGGTTAAGCATTCTAGCGCGTGCGCAGACTGCGGCTGCGGTGGTGTTCGCTGAATCCCAGCTTGTGGTACAGCGCCTTGCCGGCGGTGTTGGAATCGATAACGTCCAGGTAGGCGCGCTCGGCACCGTTGTCCGCGCCCCAGCTGAGCAGGTGCTGGCACAGGAGGGTGCCCAGGCCGCGGCGGCGAAAGTCCGGTGCCACCGCCACAGCGGAGTATCCCAGCCAGCCGTCGGTGATGGTGGCGCGGGTGATGGCCGCGAGTTGGCCGTCGACGGTGAGGCGGGCGAAGCCCAGCTGGCCGCCGATGCGGTGGCACAGCAGATCCAGCGCCTTCTTCGGCAGGGGCTGGCCGCGGAACTTGTACATGGAGAACCAGTCGGCATCCGGAGTTTCGTCGACGGCCAGCTCGATCTGCGTGTCGGCCAGGGACGGATCCAGCGTGTCGTCCAGAGGCGCGTCCAAAGTCGGAGCCGAAGCCTGCGGCGAGTCTTGCCCCGAGAGCTGTGCCGAGTCGCCGAGCTCCTTGCTCATCACCAGGATCTCCGGGCCGCGTTCGCCCGGTAGGTGTTCGGCGGGTCGGCCGATCCGGTCGGGGATCATCAGCTGGCAGGGCAGGTTGTGGGAGCGGTAGAACTCCTCCAGTTGCGCCAGCGGAACCTCCTGCAGTCCGGCGCTCGGGCCGATGGGCACCGCGGAGTTACTGCGCTCGGTGATTCCATCGCCCGCGCGCGCCAGCCACCCGCCGATCATCTGGTTTTCGATGCCGGGGAAGGCCGCGGCCTTGGCGGCCTCGAGGGCGCGGATGTCGCTATTGCGCACCGGCTTGGCACTGAGGGTCTTCAGCACCACAACGTCCTCGTCGGCGATCACCAGGTCGTCCACCTGCAATGGACTTATGCTGCGCAGCACGCCGATCGCGTCGGTGACGGTGCTGCCCGCCCCGAGGCCGGAAGCAGCATCGCCCGACACGCGGTAGCGCACGACCACCCGCGTTCCCGGGCGGATGCTCACGGGGTCGGTGCGGCGGCTGATGGGGAACCCGAAGCCCTCCACGCGCCGCGCACCTGCGTGGGCGGCGGAGAACGTCGTGTCTTTATTCATGCCCGAACGGGTCCTCGTCTACGCCCGGGGTCCAGGTGTTGCCTGCGTGGTCCCAGCCCTCGGCCTTGATGGCCTTCTTGGACTTGCGCTTCCATCGGCCGATCAGGGTGTCGGTGTACAGGAAGCCATCCAGGTGGCCGACCTCGTGCTGCAGGCAGCGGGCGAAGAAGCCGGTGCCCTCGACGGTGACCTCTTCACCGTTTTCGTCCAGGCCGGTTACCCGCGCCCAGTCTGCGCGGCCGGTGGGGAAGGAGTAGCCGGGGACGGACAGGCAGCCTTCCTCGTCTTCCTCCTCGTCCGGCATGGTCTCTGGGATTTCACTGGTCTCCAGGACGGGGTTGATCACGCAGCCGCGGCGCATCTCGCCACGCTCGGTATCGGGGCAGTCGTAGACGAAGAATCGCTTGTTTACGCCCACCTGGTTGGCGGCCAGGCCCACGCCGTTGGCAGCGGAGAGCGTTTCGTACATATCCGCGATCAGCGGGGCGAGGTCAGCGATCTCGCTGGGGTCCACCTTGGTGGTGGGGTTGTGCAGTACAGGGTCGCCACAGATGACGATAGGCATGATGGTCATAACAGACAGTCTAGAATCTAGTTCCATGTTGTCAGACCGAGAGATCGCCATTTTGGAGTTCGAGCGCCGCTGGTGGCTGGATGCCAGCGCGAAGAATGAGCACATCCGCGGCGAGTTTGGGGTGGATCCGGTCCGCTACTTCCAGCAGCTCAACCGTCTGATTGAGCGCCCGGAGGCCCTGGACTTCGACCCCGTCCTGGTGCGGATGCTACTGCGCCGCCGTGATGAAGATCTCTGATACAGCGCGCTGACTTAGTGCGGGGATGAAGGTTAATGGCAAAGAGCTCTAATGAAGCGCGGTGACGAAGAATGAAGCACAGCGCGTGTCAGACTTGTTACTAATGTTGCAGAAGTTAAAATTTGTGACGTGACTGAACCGAATCGACCACGCCATGCACTCGACGACGACGCGGATAATGAGAACCTCGGCCTCCCGCTGCGCGGCCTGGCCATGATCCTGATTGCCGTAGCCGTTCTGCTGATTGGCTGGGGCGTATTCTCCCTGTCCGGCAATGATTCCGATGAATCCGAGCAGGCCAGCCAGACCCAGCAGACGCAGGGTCAGCAGGGCCAGCAGGGCGAGCAAGCTAAGCAGGGTGAGAAGCCCTCCGCCTCTGAGGCTGAGGATCCCAAGCGCCCGGACGCGGAGGACTCCGAGAAGCCGAAGCCGGAAGACGAGCGCGAAAACCGGGAGGGTGATCGCGCTGACGAGCGTCGCGATGGTGATGCGGCAGCGGCGGAAGGTGGCGTCAATAAAGAAGATACCTACGTAGCCGTAATCAATAACAGTCCCATCAACGGCCTCGCCGGCGACGTCGTCAACAAGATGCGCGACCAGCAGTGGAACAAGACCGGCGTGGGCAACCTGCCGGACGAGTCGGGTGTCTTCCCGACGTCTGTGGTGCTCTACCCGAAGGGTAATGACGCCGAGCGTCAGCTGGCCGAGCAGCTCGCCAAGGACCTGGGGATCCAGGCGCGTGAGCGTGACGAGGCTACCGACCGGGCCATCGAAGGCGTAGAGATGCTGGAGGGGGAGCGCCCCGCGGGTGTCGTGGTTGTGACAACAAATGACATGCCCCGCTAGAGTAAAAGCGTTCTTTTAACTTCTGTCTACATATCTTCTAAGGGGCCGCAATGGACTTCCCGGGTTCCGCACCTTCCGTCGGTATTGAGTGGGAAGTCGCCCTCGTCGACCCCGAAACCCGCGACCTGGTTCCGCGCGCCGCCGAACTGATTGCGCGGATGGACGAGGTGTACCCTGGCCACAAGGTCGTCCGCGAGTTCCTGGCCAACACCGTGGAAATGGTCTCCAGCGTGCACGACACGATCCCGGAGGCAGTCGAGGACCTGCACGTGCAGGCGAAGCAGCTGCTGGAATGCGCGGACGACATCGGCGTGAACCTGTTTTCCGCGGGCACGCACCCGTTCGCGCACTGGGGGGATCAGCAGCTCAGCGAAAAGGGGAGCTACCAGGAGATCATCGAGCGCACCCAGTATTGGGGCCGCCAGATGCTGATCTGGGGAATTCACGTGCACGTGGGCGTGGGCTCCAAGGAAAAGGTGTGGCCCATCATCAATGCGCTGATGACGCAGTACCCGCACATCCTGGCCATGTCCGCCAGCTCGCCCGCCTGGGAGGGGTTGGATACTGGCTATTCCTCCAACCGCACCCTGCTGTACCAGCAGCTGCCGACTGCGGGCATGCCTTACCAGTTTGAAAACTGGGAGCAGTGGGAAGAGTTCAACCGGGACCAGGATTTATCGGGAGTGATTAACCACACCGGCTCCATGCACTTCGACGTGCGCCCCACCAAGTACGGCACGGTGGAAACCCGTTTTGCGGACGCCACGATGGAGCTGTGGGAGCTCGCCGCCATCGCCGCCTACACCCACTGTCTGGTGGTGTACTTCGAGCGCCGCCTGGACGCCGGCCACGAGCTGCCGACCCTGCAGCCCTGGCATGTCGCGGAGAACAAGTGGCGCGCGGCCCGCTATGGCCTGGACGCGCTGATCATTACCGACCGGGAGACCAACGAGGCACTGGTCACCGACGAGCTGGACGCCTGGGTGGATAGGCTCGCCCCGCTATCCGAGGAGCTGGGATGCGCAGCGGAGCTGCAGGATGTGCGCAAGCTGATCGCCCGTGGCGGAGACTATGCGCTGCAGCGCGCCGCGGCCCGTGAGCACGGTGCCGCGCCGGAGCCCGGCACCCGCACCCGTGGGGACGATGGGGTAGAGGGCGGCTTCACGCAGCCGGAGGCGTGGATCGCCGCGGTGGACCTGACGGTCGATTCCCTGCGGAAGTCGCTGTAGCTTCGCGCTAGATGTGCAGGCGGGCAGCCGCGTTGCACAGGGCGCTGGCGATGGAGGTATCGCGGTCCGCACCGAAGCCGACTGCCCACACGCGCTTGGACTTGTGCACCGCGTAGGTGAAGGTCACGGTGGCCTCGAAGATGTCGTACTGGTGGAACTCTGCGACCTCCACGGGGAAGCCGTGGTCGGCCAGGGTCTCCGACATTGCCGAGGATGCGCCCATTGCGGTGATTTCCACGCGGGTGGACTGCCCATCGGCGCGCAGGCCGCTGACCTGCATGTCGAAGTCGTGGCGGCCCAGCGAGAGGCGGGTGGCCTTCAGGTAGTCCACGCGGATCGCGCCGGGCGCGTAGGTGCGGATGAACTTCTTCCACTCCATGCCACGCGCTTCCTGGCGCATGCCCACAGGCAGGCGCTGGCCGAAACGGGCGCGGAATGGATCCTCCGCGAAGGTGCGGGTGCGCTTGCGGCGCTTCTCGATGCGGGTGTGCACCGGCTCGCTGTAAGTCTTCGCGGTGGAGCGGCGACCGCTGGGTAGCGGGGTGTACACAGGCGCGTCTAGATCCAGGTCCTGGTCCGAGCTGGCGAAGCGGATCAAGGTCGTGGTGTTCGTAGAGGAAACGTTCATGATGACTCGATTTTCTGGAACAAGATCTAGTTGGCCTTGGGCACCCGCTGAATGGGTGCCCAAATAAAGTTGGGTACCTATATAAAGTACTGCTAGTTAAATAATGTAATCCGTCTCACTCTGAGATTCAAACTGTTACCCATTTCTCATTAGGTGAGATTCTGGGCGACTAGCTGTGCGCCTCTGCGGTGCGCAACAGGAATAGCAGCTCGGCTGTCGCGATGGCCTCGATCTCGCCCGGATCCACGGATTCGTCCGCGGAGTGGATGGCGCACTTCGGCTCCTCAATGCCGTACAGCGCGAGCTCCGCCTGCGGATACGCGCTCAGCAGCTTGTTCGTCAGCGGAATCGACCCGCCGGAAGCAACCTCCATCGTCTCTTTGCCGTACACCTCGCCCAGCGCCTCGCTGAGCCGCTGTAGCGCCGGGCCGGAGGTATCCGCCTGGAATGCCTCGGCCAGGGAACCGCGCTCGATCTCCACCTGCGCGTTTGTCTTCTGGCTCTCCAGGTGCTTGACCAGTAGATCCTGGCACTCCTGCGGCTCGCGTCCCGGCGGCACGCGCAGGCTCACCACGGCCGCTGCGGTTGCGGGCACGGAGTTCACCGAGTCCGCCACCGACAGCGCATCCAAGCCCGTTATCGTGATTGACGGATTCATTACCGTCAGGTCGTTTGGCTGCCACTCGCCGGCGCCGTACAGCTCCACGCCGTCGGTTACCCCGGCGTTGTCGCGGAATTCCTGTTCTGTTGGTCCGACGCCACCCCAGCGCTCCTTCGGCTCCAAGCCCGGGACGGCCACCAAACCGTTTTCGTCGTGGAGAGTGGAAAGAAGCTGCACTAGCTCGACCAGTGCATCCGGAGCTGAGCCGCCGAACTGGCCGGAGTGCATCGGCTGTGCCAGCGTGCGGGTGCGCACCGTGACCGGCGCGGAACCGCGCAGCGCGGTGCACAGGCTCGGCTCGCCCAGGGCGTCATTGCCGGAGTCGGCGATGAGGAAAGTGTCGGCGGCGAAGAGCTCCGGCTTTTCGGCCAGCAGGTCCTCCAGGCCATAACCACCGCGCTCCTCCGAGCCTTCGACGACGATCCGGATGCCGAGATTCTTGGCGGCGGGGAAGTGGGCGTCCGAAAGAATAGAAAGAGCACGCAGCACAGCAACGTGCATGGCCACGTGGCCCTTGCAGTCGGCAGTACCGCGGCCATACCAGCGGCCATCGCGCTCGGTGAGGGTCCACGGGTCATCGGTCCACGCCTCGATGTCGCCGGCGGGCTGCACGTCAAAGTGGGAGTAGAGGAGGATCGTGGGGTAGCCCTCGGCGGGCTCGCGCAGGCCGATGACGGAGGTGGAGCCGTCGGTGGTGATGTGGCCTTCGACGGGGATGCCCACGCTGGTGAATGCGTCGATGACCCACTGCGCGGCGGCGGCATTGGCTTCCTCTAGACCCGGCGTGGAGTGGACCGACTCGAAGGAGACGAGAGTTGTGAGATCTTCCTTGAGCTGTGGCATCTGCTCCGCGATGGCGGTACGGGCCAGGTCTAGCTGCGAGGTGTTGGATGCGCTGTTGGATTCACTGTTGGTATCGCTCATAGATAACTACTGTAGCGACCGGACGGGACAGTCGATTTGTATGCACGGCACCTTGCAGACGATGGGGGAGAGTGCTAAAAACGGGTTTAGCACTTGAACTAAGGGAGTGCCAGAAAATAACCGTCAGATGAAGTGAGGGTGAATGTCGCGACATTCATTCACCCATGCCGTCGCGGGCGCTTGATCTGAGCCGTATGTGTCGCCAACTCTAAACGGAGGATCGAAAAGCCTCATGGCTAAGATGATTGCATTCGACGAAGAAGCACGCCGCGGACTGGAAAAGGGTCTGAACACCCTGGCAGACGCGGTTAAGGTAACCCTCGGCCCGAAGGGACGCAACGTCGTCCTGGAGCGCAAGTGGGGCGCCCCGACGATCACCAACGACGGTGTGACGATCGCTCGCGAAATCGAGCTGGAAGACCCCTACGAGAAGATCGGCGCCGAGCTGGTCAAGGAAGTCGCCAAGAAGACCGATGACGTCGCTGGCGACGGCACCACCACCGCTACCGTCCTGGCACAGTCCCTGGTACGCGAGGGTCTGCGCAACGTTGCCGCTGGCTCCAACCCGATGGGCATTAAGCGCGGCATCCAGGCTGGCGTGGAGAAGATCACGGCGGAGCTGCTGAGCCACGCCAAGGAGATCGAGACCCAGGAGCAGATCGCCGCTACCGCCGGCATCTCCGCTGCTGACGAGAAGATCGGCGAGCTGATCGCCGAGGCTATGTACAAGGTTGGCGACGGCCAGCTGAACAAGGACGGCGTAATCACCGTCGAGGAGTCCAACGCCTTCGGCGTGAACCTCGAGGTCACCGAGGGTATGCGCTTCGACAAGGGCTACATCTCCGGCTACTTCGCCACCGACGTGGAGCGCGGCGAGGCTGTGCTGGAGGACCCGTACATCCTGCTGGTTAGCTCCAAGATCTCCAACGTCAAGGATCTGCTGCCGCTGCTGGAGAAGGTCATGCAGTCCGGCAAGCCGCTGCTGATCGTTGCCGAGGACATCGAGGGCGAGGCTCTGTCCACCCTGGTTGTTAACAAGATCCGCGGCACCTTCAAGTCTGTCGCCGTGAAGGCACCGGGCTTCGGCGACCGCCGTAAGGCGCAGCTGCAGGACATCGCGATCCTGACCGGCGGCCAGGTCATCGCCGAAGAGGTTGGCCTCTCCTTGGAGACCGCAGACCTGCCGATGCTGGGCACCGCCCGCAAGGTCGTGGTGACCAAGGACGATACGACCATCGTCGACGGCGCAGGCTCCGCAGAGCAGCTGGCTGGCCGCATCAAGCAGATCCGCCAGGAGATCGAGAACGCGGACTCTGACTACGACGCAGAGAAGCTGCAGGAGCGCCTGGCTAAGCTGTCCGGCGGCGTTGCAGTGCTGCAGGTCGGCGCCGCCACCGAGGTGGAGCTGAAGGAGCGCAAGCACCGCATCGAGGATGCCGTGCGCAACGCTAAGGCAGCCGCAGAAGAGGGCATCGTCGCCGGCGGTGGCGCAGCCCTGCTGCAGACCGCCAACGTGCTGGACGACAACCTGGGCCTGGAAGGTGACGAGGCTACCGGTGTGCAGATCGTACGCGCGGCCCTGGCAGCCCCGCTGAAGCAGATCGCTCACAACGCTGGCCTAGAGCCGGGCGTAGTCGTGGACAAGGTTGCCAACCTGCCTGCAGGCGAGGGTCTGAACGCTGCAACCGGCGAGTACGTCGATCTGCTGGGTGCTGGCATTTCCGACCCGGTGAAGGTCACCCGTTCCGCGCTGCAGAACGCTGCTTCCATCGCGGCACTGTTCCTGACGACCGAGGCTGTCGTCGCGGACAAGCCGGAGCCGGAGGCACCGGCAATGCCTGGTGCCGACGAGATGGGCGGCATGGGCGGCTTCTAAGCCCCGTGTAAAACAGCTAAAAATAGCTAGTTTTCCTTGATTTAACCTAGGTAGACTCGCCGTAAAAACAGCCCCTGAGCTGGATCTTTATCGAATTGTTACCCCCTGGTGGGGGTGGATCTGAAGAAGGATCCGCCCAGGGGTTGTAGCTTTTCGCAGATCCGCTACTCTATTCCCCAGACGGCCTAGAGGGGGCGTCACTACCACAAGAAAATTATCGGGCTCAGAGGAACTGGCGCCCCCAATCTCTACAAGAGGAGAAACTAGTATGTTCGAGCAGATCAACAACATCTTCACCCAGCTGACCGACTTCTTCGGCGGCTTCAAGAGCATCTTCGAGGGCCTGGGCAAGGTTGCCGGCGTTATCAACGAGTGGGTTAACGGCAAGGCTGCGAAGTAAGCTTCCGCTTAACAGCTAAAACCCCGGCTTCGGCCGGGGTTTTTTCATGCCTTTCCTACCCCGTATGGTTCCGGCACATCTGTATAGCTGGGCTAAAAGCACTAGAATGGAAAGTGCTACTTAAATTTAAAAATCTTCAGGCGAAGGAGAACCCAGGCACATGGCCGAAGAAGAATTCCACATGGTTGATCTTGCCGCTACCGAGGGCTACTTGGTGGACGACTCGGATGAAGACGATCCGGTACTGATCACTCCGGACGGCCATCGGGTTGATACCTGGCGCGACCAGTACCCCTACGACGAGCGTATGAGCCGCGACGAGTACGAGACCACCAAGCGCGCCCTGCAGATCGAGCTGCTGAAGTTCCAGAACTGGACCAAGGACACCGGCCAGAAGCACATCATTATTTTCGAGGGTCGCGATGCTGCCGGTAAGGGTGGCACCATCAAGCGCTTCAACGAGCACCTGAACCCCCGTGGTGCCCGCACTGTGGCCCTGGAGAAGCCCTCCGAGCGCGAGTCCACCTCCTGGTACTTCCAGCGCTACGTCCAGCACTTCCCGTGCGGCGGCGAGATCGTCTTCTTTGACCGCTCCTGGTACAACCGCTCTGGTGTCGAGCGCGTGATGGGCTTCTGCACCAACGATCAGCACGCGGAGTTCCTGCGTGAGGTTCCGATGCTGGAGAACATGATCATGGGCTCGGGCATCTCTCTGACTAAGTTGTGGTTCTCCGTCACCCAGAAGGAGCAGCGCACCCGCTTTGCCATCCGTCAGGTGGACCCGGTTCGCCAGTGGAAGCTCTCCCCGATGGACCTGGCCTCCCTGGATAAGTGGGATGACTACACCCGTGCCAAGGAAGAGCAGTTCCGCTACACGGATACCAACGAGTCCCCGTGGATCACCATTAAGTCCAACGACAAGAAGCGCGCCCGCATCAACGCGATGCGCTACGTCCTGTCCAAGTTCGAGTACGCGGACAAGGACCACGAGGTCGTTGGCGAGCCGGATCCGAAGATCGTCAAGCGCGGCCGCGATCAGATCGGCGACTAATAGCACCCACCCGGGCTGGCCAGAAAAAGCCAGTACGCGAACAAGCCCCGGCTGCCCTGCGTAGGGCGACCGGGGCTTGTGTATGTAGAGGCTAGCTTTCCACGATCTCGATTGGATTGCCCTGCCACTTCGTTGCGGCGGGCACGTGGTCGCCGCGCATAACTAGTGACGCCGGGCCGACCGTCGCCGCCTGTTCGATCGCTGCGGCGGGCAGAGCCACGCTGTGGGATCCCATCGTCGCGCCGTCGCCCAGGGTGACGGTATCCAGGCTCATCACACGGTCCTGGAACAGGTGCGTCTGCACCACACAACCCGGGCCCACGCTGGCGCCCCGGCCAATGCTGACCAGGTCCGCCTCGGGCAGCCAGTAGGAATCCAGCCACGCACCCCGGCCGATCTTCGCGCCCAACGCACGCAGGAACATGTTCAGGCTGCCCGTGCCCATCGTGTTCGCCAGGAACCACGGGCCGGCCACGGTCTCCACGAACTGGTCCTGCAGTTCGTTGAGCCATACGAAGGCCGACCACAGCTCGTGCTCGCCTGGCTTGATGCGCTGCACACACAGCCACTTCATCAGTACTGTCACGGCTGCGGCCACGAAGCCAGCGCCGACCAGAACCAGGCCGGAGACCGCGAAGGCCTGCCAGATGCCCTGGTTCAGCAGCATCCACTGCAGCGCCAGCACCACGCCCGCCGCAATCATGGCGGAGGTCATCGGCGCCAGCAGGCGCAGGGTCTCCACGATGCCGCGAGCCACCTTCAGGCCGAAGCCCGGGTTGTAGGTGCGGGACTCGCCACCGGCCTCCACGGCCACGCGGCGCAGGCGCTCCGGCGGGGAGCCCAGCCAGTTGCTGCCGGACTTCGTCTTCACCGGGGTAGAGGAGAGCACGGCCACCAGGGAGTTCTTCTTCAGCGTGCGATCCGGGCCGGCGATACCGGAGTTGCCCAGGAAGGATCGCTTACCCACCTTCGTGTTACCGGTAAGCATCCAGCCGCCACCGCCGAGCTCGTAGCCGCCGACCATCGTGTCGTCCGCCAGGAACGCGCCCTCGCGCACCTCGGCGAAGCGCGGCACCATCACGGCGGTGGAGATCTCCGCATCCTTGCCCACCTTGGCGCCCAGGCTGCGGAACCACAGCGGGGTCAACTGTGCCGCGTACATCGGGAACAGCTGAGTGCGGGCGCTGTCCATCAGGCGCTCAACTGCCCAGACGCGCCAGCCGCTGAGGCTGCGCACGGCCACCACGCCCGGCTTCAGGCCTGTGGACAGCAGACGGACGGACAGCCACGTCAGTGCTGCGTACGTTGCAAATGCCACCAGACCACCAACTGCGGCGATGGGAAGCACCAGCAAGGGGGCGTCAACAGGAACGAGCCACAGCACAAACGCTGCAGCGACGAACAGAGCCACCAGGGGCAGGAACGACATCGCGATGGCGCTCAGCGCGTAGAGCCAGAACCACAGGGTGCGGCGTGGGGCGGCGTGCTCCGGGAAACGATTGCGGGCCTTGCCGACCTTCACCGCAGGCGAACCTGCCCACTGCGAACCGGCCTTGACCTTCTTGGCTCCCGTGACGGCTGAGCCGGGCTCGATGTGAGCGCGGGCGCCGATGCGGGCACCGGGGAACAGGGTGGAGCGGGCGCCGACGGAGGCGTCCTTGCCAACCTCGATTCTGCCGACATGCAGCACATCGCCCTCCAGCCAGTAGCCGGAAAGATCCACCTCCTGCTCGATGGAACAGTGCTTGCCCAGGGTTAGCAGGCCAGTGACGGGCGGCAGGGTGTGCATCTGAGCGCCTTTTCCGACCTTCGCGCCCAGCCAACGGGCATAAGTGGTAATCCATGCAGCACCGGAGACATCGCGCGCGCCGGAGGAATCCGCCACGCGCTCCGCAGCCCAAATGCGCAGGTGAACAGAGCCACCGCGCTTATAGTCGCCCTCGCCGATGCCCGCCGTAATCAGGCGGATCAACAGTGCGGACAAAGGCAGGCGGCCCAGCGGGGTGGCGAAGACGATCACCGCGGCGATGACCACGGCCCAAGGAACGTCTACCACCCACGGCACGTCGCCCGACCACGAGGAACCGTGGAACAGGATCGCGTTGAATACCAGGATCCAGGTGACCCACTGCGCGCCCGCGAGGGTGAGCGCCGGAATCTGGATCAGGGCCTGCGCAAGGCGGGTGCCGATGCCCACCGGCTTGGCGGGTGTGACGTCCTTAGCCTGTGCGGCCTGGCCAGTGCCCGCGCTGCCGGACTTTTCTCGCAGAGAGTCGATGTGGTCTGCCAGCGCGCCCAGGCGGGAGTGATCGTAGAGATCACGCACGCTGACGGTCGGAACCTCCCGGCGCACGCGGCTGATCAGCGTGGCCGCACCCAGGGAGGTGCCGCCGAGGTTGAAGAAGTCCGCATCCGGGCTGGTTACGGCCGTGCCGAGCGCGTCGGCGAACAGCCCCGCCAGCCACTGCTGGGTGGGGTTGTCGAACTCCGCGTTGCCACTGGAAGGCAGCGGCCATGGCAGGGCTTTCTTGTCCACCTTGCCGGAGGTCGTCACCGGCAGCTCGTCCAGCGCGCACAGGCGAGGAACCATGGCAGCGGGCATGGAATCACGCAGCTGGTCTAGCGCCTGCTGCTGGTCGAAGTCCTCGACGTTGCCCTCGGTGGAGACGTAGCCCACCAGCACCTTGTCGCCACCGCCGGTGGTCTGCACCACGACGGTGGAGCTGCGTACTCCGGGGAGGGCGGACAGCGCGGCGTCTACCTCACCGAGTTCGATTCGACGCCCACCGATCTTCACCTGGTCGTCGATACGACCGACGAAGTACAGGCCGTCTTCCTCGAGGCGCACATGGTCGCCGGAGCGGTAGGCGCGTTCCCAGCCGAGCTCCGGCATGGGCGCGAACTTTTCCGCATCCTTCTCCGGATCCAGGTAGCGGGCCAAGCCGACGCCGCCGATGATCAGCTCGCCGGTCTCGCCCCAGCCCACCGGCTGGTTGTTCTCGTTAACGACAGCCAGATCCCAGCCGCGCAGGGGAGTGCCGATGGAAACCGGGCGCACTCCGTCCATGGTGGTGCCGCAGGCCACGACGGTGGCCTCGGTCGGGCCATAGGTGTTCCACAGCTCGCGGGAATCGGTGGCCAGGCGGGCGGCCAACTCTGGCGGGCAGGCTTCGCCGCCGAAGATCAGCAGACGCACGGCATCCAGGGCCTCATCGGGCCAGAGACCGGCCAGGGTCGGCACGGTGGAAACGGCCGTGACGCTGCGGGAAACCAGCCAAGGGCCCAGATCCACGCCAGAGCGGACCAGGGCGCGCGGGGCGGGTACCAGGCAGGCGCCGTGGCGCCATGCCAGCCACATTTCCTCACAGGAGGCGTCGAAGGCCACGGACAGTCCGGCCAGCACGCGGTCTCCGGGGGCCAGTGGCTCGTCCTGCAGGAACATCTCTGCCTCCGCGTCCACGAAGGCAGCCGCGTTGCGGTGGGTGACCGCCACGCCCTTCGGCTTGCCGGTGGAACCGGAGGTGAAAATGATCCACGCATCGGTCTCCAGGTCCGGGCCGAATGCCTTGCTGGAGGCTGCCCCAGGGGCTGCCTGCAGGTGTGCGTCGACTAGTTGCAGCCCGTCAGCGCCGTAAATCGCGGCCACGCCGGCCTCGCCGAAGATGAGGGAGGCTCGCTCCTCCGGGTCGTCGGCGTCAACAGGTACATAGGCAGCACCGACGGCCAAGGTGGACAGAATAGCGATGTAGAGCGAGCGATCACCGCTGGGCACACGAATGCCGATGCGGTCGCCGCGCCCGAGGCCACGTTTATGCAGCCACTCGGCGGTTTCGTTGATCTCGTCGAGCAGCTCGGAATAGGTAATGACCCCCTTGCCGTCGTCGATGGCGGGGGCTTCAGGGCACGCCGAAGCTGTCGCACGCACAATGTCGATGAGCGTGCGTGGCTCCGGTGCCTCGTGGGAACGGAGGTACCGGGAAGGAATCTGCACCTTTCGCCTAGGCCTCCTCGGTAGAGATAATGGCCTTTGCCAGCTTGCTCAAGTGCTTAAGCTGCTTGGAAGTGGATTCGTCCAGCGCCTTATCCTCTGCGGTGGCGACCAGAGGGGAGAGACTGGTGTAGGTCTTAGTGCCCTTCTTGGTCACCGAGATGATTTGGCGACGACGATCCTTGGGATCCTTAACCCTCTTAGCAAGGGAGCGCTCTTCCAGGGAGTCAACCAGGCGAACCATGTCGGAGCGGTCCACTCCAAGGATTTCGCCTAGTGTGGCCTGGCTTGCTGCATCGCCATCGACGAGGCACGCAAGAACCCAGAATTCGCGCAGGTTGAAGCCCTTATCCGCGAGCGCGGTCTCTACGAAGTCGCGGGTGCGGCGGCGTAGGCGCTCAAGCTGGAATGAGGGCGAAGACAACAAGTCAGCGGGTAGCGGCGTGTTTTCGGACATGCCACAAATATAACGCCGACCATGGGTCTTGTCTAATTGTGGGGCTGCCCCACGATGGGGAGTCCGGCGTCTCGCCAACCGGCCGTGCCATTGGCGACGTTGATCGCGTCGATGCCGTTCTGCTCCAGCCACTGGCAGGCGCGTGCAGAGCGCCCGCCGGACAGGCAAATCAGGTAAATGTCCTCGTTCAGATCCAGCTCGCCGTAGCGGGCCTGTAGCTCGGAGAGTGGCAGGTTGGTCGCGCCCTCGGCGTGCCACTGGTTGTATTCATCCACCTCACGAATGTCGATCAGCTGGGCGCCAGCAGGAACATCGGTGGGCTGTACTGTTTCGAAATCACTCATGGCGCCCCATTGTAGGCAAGGTGGCAAAGGTGTGGACAACCAGCGAGATGGAGTTAAATGGATGGGGCACCCCGGTGGAATGCCGCCGGGTCGTCTACGCAGGAGGTTGAATTGGCGCACGCCAGCGAGCAAGCCGATGCCGAAGAACAGGCTGACCTTTCGCGAGGTCTCACAGCCGCCGAAGTAGAGGAGCGCACGCAGCGCGGCGAGGTGAATACGCAGAGCCGCGGAACGGGCCGGAGCGTGGCGCAGATCCTGCGCACCAACATCTTCACCCGCGTCAATGCCATCCTCGGCGTGCTGTGCGCGATCGTTCTGTCTACCGGTTCGGTCATCAACGCCGCCTTCGGCTTGCTCATTATTGCTAACTCCGCGGTGGGTGTGGTCCAGGAGCTGCGTGCGAAGAAGACCCTCGACAAACTGCGCATCGTCGGCGAATCGGAATCCACCGTCATCCGCGACGGTGAGGAAAGGACCATCCCGCAGCACGAGGTCGTCCTCGGGGACATCATCAAGCTGCGCAGTGGGGACGAGGTCGTGGTGGACGGCACGGTGGTGGCCGGCTCGCTGCGCGTCGACGAGTCCCAGCTGACCGGCGAGGCCGATGCTGTGAGCAAGGGCGAGGGCGACGAGATCCTCTCCGGATCCTTCGTCAACGAAGGCTCCGCAGTTTTCCGCGCAGATAAGGTGGGCGACGAGGCCTATGCCGCACGCCTGGCCTCGCAGGCCAGCGAGTTTTCGCTGACCGACTCTGTGCTTATGAATGGCATCAACAGCATCCTCAAGGTAATCACCTGGCTGCTTATCCCCACCGGCATCCTTACGATCTGGACCCAGCTGGTTCGCTCCGATACGGGTCTGCGCGAATCCATCCTTTCCATGGCTGCGGCGATCGTCCCGATGGTGCCGGAGGGGCTGGTTCTTATGACCTCCATCGCCTTCGCTGCGGGCGTGATTCGCCTCGGCAAGTACAAAGCCCTGGTCAATGAGCTCGTCGCTATCGAAGGTCTCGCGCGCGTCGATACGGTATGCACCGATAAAACCGGCACCCTCACCACCAATGAAATGGAGCTGGATTCCATCGTCGCCGCGGACGGTAGCGAAGCGGACGAAGCCTGGGCGCGCAACCTCGCCTCCATGCTGAACGCTCAGGACGACCTGAACGACACTGCCCGCTCCATTGTGGCCGGGCTGCGCGAGCGCGGTGTGGAGCCCGACCAGTGGCAGGGCCACGAGATTCCCTTTAACTCGCGCTACAAGTTCTCCGGGTTCGCCTGCTCGGACGCCACCGCCTGGATCATGGGCGCCCCCGACGTGCTTCTGCGCGAAGGCGGTCGCGCCGCAGAAACGGCCAAACAGCTGGGCGATCAGGGGCTGCGCATCCTCGTGTTCGGCAAGCTCGAAGGCGCCGACGGGGAGGCCTGGGCCAACACGGACGACCTCAGCATGGATTCCGCCCCGCAGCTGACCAAACCGGTGCTCGTGGTGCTTCGGCAGCAACTGCGCTCCGACGCCCGCGAAACGCTCGCGTACTTCGACGAGCAGAACGTGGACATCAAAGTGATCTCCGGCGACAACTCGGATTCCGTGGCGGCGGTCGCGCGCAAGGCGACCGAACGGGAGCTCGTGGCGGTGGACGCCCGCACGCTGAACGGCCTGGACGACGAAGCCTTCGATGCGGAGATCAAACGGGGAAATGTCTTCGGGCGGGTCAGCCCGGAGCAAAAACAGCAGATGGTGGAATCTTTGCACCGCCAGGACCGCACGGTGGCCATGACCGGCGACGGCGTCAACGACGTACTGGCGCTGAAAAAGGCAGACATTGGAGTGGCCATGGGCTCGGGCGCACCCGCAACGCGCAGCGTGGCGCAGCTAGTGCTGCTGACGAACAAGTTCTCCGCACTGCCGCGAGTGGTGGCCGAGGGACGCCGGGTGATCGGCAACATCGAGCGCGTGGCGCACCTGTTTCTGACGAAGACGGTGTACTCGGTGGTGCTGGCGCTGGTGGTGGCGGTGCTGGGAATCTCTTTCCCGTTCCAGCCGATTCACGTGACTATCACCGGCTGGTTCACCATCGGCATCCCGGCGTTCATTCTTTCGCTGGCCCCGAACACGGAACGTCCGCGGGATGGATTCGTCAGGCGCGTGCTGTCATTGGCGATTCCCTCCGGCGTGCTCATCGGCGGCATCTGCGTGACGATGTGGATCATCATCTACCCCGGCGCGGAGGTGCCGGAAATTCAGCGGCAACAGGCCGGTACTGCCGTGCTGCTGGCGCTGATCGTCATGGGTTTGTGGGTGCTGGGTATTGTGGCGCGGCCGCTGAATTGGTGGAAGGTGCTTCTGCTGGCCGGCTGTGTGGGCGGCTACCTGGTGATCTTCCTGGTGCCGCCGCTACGTGAGTTGTTGATTCTGCACACGGGCAACCTGAAGCTGATGTTCACGGGGTTGGCCGTGGGTGCGGGCGGGGCGGTGCTCATTGAGGTTGTGCACCAGATCGCCGCCCGCCGGCAAGCGGCTGTGAGTTAGCCCTTGTAGCGCTCGATGGCCTCGTCGAGGATCTTCACTGCTTCCTCGGCGTTGCCCCAACCGGAGCCGTTGACTTCCTTGCCCGGCTCCAGGTCCTTGTAGTGGACGAAGAAGTGCTCGATCTCGTTCTTGGTGAACTGGTCGATGTCCTCGATGTCCTGGAACTGGTCGAAGCGCACGTCGTCCAGCACGCACAGCAGCTTGTCGTCGCCGCCGGCCTCATCGGTCATCTTGAACACGCCAACCGGGCGGGCCTCAACGATTACGCCGGGGAAGACCGGCTCTGGCAGGATTACCAGTGCGTCCAGCGGGTCGCCGTCCTCGCCCAGGGTGTGGTCGATGAAGCCGTAGTCGGCCGGGTATGCCATCGGGGTGAACAGGTAGCGGTCGAGGTGGACCTTGCCGGTCTCGTGGTCGATTTCGTACTTGTTGCGGGAACCCTTCGGGATTTCAACAGTTACTTCGATTTTTTTGCTCATGCGCACCATTCTAACCGAGCGCCTTTTTTCGGCTAGGGTGAAACGAGTGAGTGAGCGGAAGTCCCTGAAAGTATGGCTGTGGAGCATCCTCGCCTTCGTGATCGTCGTGGCGGTCGTAGTGGGGGCTGCTGTGGTGTGGTCGATGAATGGCCGCTACGAGGTGCCGGCCGCCGAGCAGTTGGCGGAGCCCACCCCGGTGATGCACGCGCCCGAGGGGGACGTGCCGGATGTGCAGGCCGCTATTCAGCGCGCCGCGGCGGATCCGGCGCTGGGGGTGCTGTCCGCCTCCGTCACTGATGTTGAGACCGGCGAGGTGCTGTGGGCGAAGGACGAAAACCGGAAGCTCACCCCGGCTTCTGCCACCAAGCTGTACACCGCAGCCGCCGCGATCCTGGCGCTGGACGAAGATAGCCGCTGGTCCACCGACCTACTGCAAGACCCGAACGACCCGGGTCGGCTGGTCTTGCGCAGCGAGGGCGATGTTTCGCTGTCCCGCGATGGCGAGGGCTTCTTCACCGATGCCGCCTCGGTAGCCAAGCTGGCCGAGAAGGTGAAGAAGAAGCTGGGCGGCCAGGCCGTGACCTCCATCGTCGTGGACAATTCGATCCGCTCCGGCGACCTTTTCAACAAGACCTGGGATCGCGAGGATATCGACGGCGGCAATGTCGCCAACCTGGATGCCGTCATGCTCGATGCCGGGCGCCTCGATCCTTATACCTCCGACTCCGCCCGTTCCCACAACCCTGGCGAGGATGTGGGGCGCGCTCTCGCCGATGCGCTCGGCGCGGATGCGGAGGTCACTGTTTCTAAGGAAGTGACGCCCAGTCTCGGTGACCAAGACCCCATCGCAAGCGTTAAGTCCGCGCCGCTGAGCGTGCGCCTGCGCGACATGTTGGTGCACAGCGACAACATCATGGCCGAGGCCATTGGCCGGGAGATTGCGGAGGCTCGAGGTAAACCGCAGACCTTCGAGGGCGCCACGAGCGCGACCCTCGACGTGCTGAAGGAACACGGCATCGATACCAAGGATGCAACGCTCTTTGATAACTCCGGCATGAGCGAGAAGAACCGCCTGACTGCCCACGAGCTAGACGGGGTGCTCTCCAACAAGGAGGTGCGCGACATTTTGGACATGCTGCCGGTGGCCAGCGTGGAGGGCACCCTGGAGGCGCGCTATGGTTCCGGCTCCGGTGCGGAGGACTCCGCCGGTTGGGTGCGCGCCAAGACTGGCACTCTTTCCGGAGTGAACGCCCTGGCCGGGACTGTTATGACGGACTCGGGGCGGGCGCTGACGTTTGCGTTCCTCTCCAATGAGTCCGATCCGAACTCCGCCCGCCCGGCGCTGGATCGGTTGGCGAACGCGGTGCGTTCAGCCGAGTAAGCCATGAGTGTGCAGTCGCAGATCCGGGCATGGCTGCGAGAGCTGGAAACCAGCCCCGAGTTCGCAGCGCGCGCGGAACAGGTTCGCGCCGGGGTGGCAGTGGGGCTATCCGGCGGGGCAGACTCCCTGGCACTGGTGCACGGCCTGCTGCGCTGCGGGGTGAAGGTACACGCGGTGGTGGTGGACCATCAGCTGCAGGAAGGCTCCGCACAGGTGGCGCGGCAGGCCGCGGATACCGCGCGCTCCCTCGGGGCGGCGGCGGAGATCCGCACCGTCGAAGTGGAAGGCCCAGGGGAGGGGCCGGCGCGCCAGGCGCGCTACGAAGTCCTCGGCGTGGCAGCCGCCGGGCGGCCTCTCTTGGTGGCTCACACGGCGGATGACGACGCAGAAGGGATGCTCATCGGGCTGGTCCGCGGATCCGGGGCGGAAGCCATCGCCGGGATGCGATCCGTACACACCGACCACGCGGCCGTGGCCGCGGGGGCCGTGTGGCTCGGCCGTCCGCTGCTGAACTGCACTCGCGCGGATACGGAGGCAGAATGCCGCGCCGCCGGCCTTAGTTGGTGGGAGGATCCGCACAATTCCAGCGACACCTTCCTGCGCAGCCGCATCCGCACCCATGTGCTGCCCTACCTGCAAGATGCGCTCGGGGAGCACATCGGTGCGAACATGGCCCGCACCGCGCGGATGCTCCGCGAAGACGTCGAGCTACTCGACGAGCTCGCTGGACGGGAGCTGCAGGCGGCGGAGGAGGGGGCGTCATTAAACTGCACTGAACTACAACAGCAACCAGCGGCACTGCGGCGTAGGGTGCTCAAACAATGGCTGGCAGACAAAGCCGGACCCCTCACGAGCGCGCACCTCAACGCGATAGACGCGCTGGTCATCGCATGGAAAGGGCAGGGAGGGGCAGCAGTGCCGTGGCCACAGAACCAACCTGCATCCACCTTGCAACGGCGCACCCACCGCCTGGTCGTGCAACGTCGCGATGGGTACCTGCAGTTAGCGACTGTCCCCAGGTCGTAGCTGCGCGCTAGAATGCCAGGCAGGCACAAAACGGCGAAGCCAATGCAGCGGAGCCAAGTCAGCGAAGCCACACTGCGAAAGCACTGCGAAACAAACGAGGAAAACGAGGTCTGCGATGCACAGCGAGAAGAACTTCAATGTCCCGGAAAACCCTTACGGCGACGATCTAGAAAGTATCCTCATCGACGAGGAAACGCTGCACGCCCGCATCAACGAGCTGGCCAAGGCCACCGCTGACCGCTTCCGCGACGAGGAAGACGACCTCATCCTGATCTGCGTGCTGAAGGGCGCGGTGTTCTTCATCACCGACTTCGCGCGGGCGATCGACATCCCGACGCAGCTAGAGTTCATGGCCGTGAGCTCCTACGGAAACTCCACTAGCTCCTCCGGCGTGGTGCGCATCCTGAAGGACCTGGACCGCGACATCGAGGGGCGCAACGTGGTGATCGTTGAGGACATCATCGACTCCGGCCTGACCCTTTCCTGGCTGCTGAAGAACCTGCGCAACCGCAACCCGAAGTCCCTGTCCGTCGTTACGCTACTGCGCAAGCCGGAGGCGCAGAAGGTGCAGATCGACCTGGCCGAGGTCGGCTTTGACATCCCCAACGAGTTCGTTGTGGGCTATGGCCTGGACTTTGCCGAGCGCTACCGCGACCTGCCCTACGTGGGCACCCTGCACCCGCGCGTTTACCAGTAAAGCGCTGGGCTGAAATCCATTAAGCTCCAAATAGCGCTGTTCGCACGGCAATTTAAACCAACAACACTCTAGGAAATATGGACAAGAAGAAGGTATTGAGGATCGCGGGCATTGTCTCTGTGATCCTCATCGCGATCTATGCGTTCGGTGTTTTAACTGATGACGCCCGCGGCTACGACGAGGTCGAGACCTCAATAGCCCTGAAGCAGCTGGAAGACAAGAACGTCAAGGAAGCTCAGATCAACGATCGTGAGCAGCAGGTACAGCTGAAGCTGAAGGACTCTATCGAGGTCGAAGGCAAGAAGGACATCGAGCAGGTCATCGCGAAGTACCCCGGTCGGGCCGCGCCTGAGATCTTCGACGCGGTGAAGAAGTCCGAGGCGGAGAAGTACAACACCAAGGTCACTGAGGATAGCTTCCTGGGCAGCCTGCTGGTGATGCTGCTGCCGATGCTGTTGATCTTCGGCCTGCTGATGTTCATGCTGTCCCGCATGCAGGGCGGCAGCGGCATGGGCGCCTTCGGCTTTGGTAAGTCCACTGCCAAGCAGCTGAATAAGGACAACCCGGACACGACCTTCGACGACGTCGCCGGAGCCGACGAGGCTGTGGAGGAGCTGGACGAGATCCGCGACTTCCTGACCGACCCGAGCCGCTACGAGGCGCTGGGAGCGAAAATCCCGCGTGGTGTGCTGCTGTACGGCCCGCCCGGTACGGGTAAGACGCTGCTGGCCCGCGCCGTGGCCGGCGAGGCAGGCGTGCCCTTCTTCACTATCTCCGGTTCCGACTTCGTGGAGATGTTCGTCGGCGTGGGTGCCTCTCGCGTGCGCGACCTGTTCAAGCAGGCGAAGGAGAACTCGCCGTGCATCATCTTCGTCGACGAGATCGACGCGGTCGGCCGCCAGCGTGGCGCCGGCATGGGCGGCGGTCACGACGAGCGTGAACAGACCCTGAACCAGCTGCTGGTGGAGATGGACGGCTTCGGCGACCGCGACGGAGTGATCCTGATGGCCGCCACCAACCGCCCGGACATTCTGGACCCGGCGCTGCTGCGCCCGGGCCGCTTCGACCGCCAGATCCCGGTGACCAACCCGGACCTGGCGGGCCGCGAGCAGATCCTGAACGTGCACGCGAAGAACAAGCCGCTGGCCAAGGACGTGGACCTGAAGTCGCTGGCCAAGCGCACTGCGGGCATGTCCGGCGCGGATCTGGAGAACGTGCTGAACGAGGCCGCCCTGCTGACCGCTCGCGTGGACGGCAACGTGATTACCGCCGACGCGCTGGAAGAGGCCACCGACCGCGTGGTGGGTGGACCGCGCCGCAGCTCGAAGATCATCTCTGAGCACGAGAAGAAGGTCACCGCCTACCACGAGGGCGGCCACACGCTGGCCGCCTGGGCGATGAAGGACATCGACCGCGTCTACAAGGTGACGATCCTGGCGCGAGGCCGCACCGGTGGCCACGCCATGACCGCCCCCGAGGACGACAAGGGCATGTACAACCGCTCCGAGCTGTTCGCCCGCCTGGTCTTCGCCATGGGCGGTCGCGCTGCCGAGGAGCTGGTCTTCGGCAACCCGACCACTGGTGCTTCTGCGGACATTGAGATGGCTACGAACATCGCCCGCGCGATGGTGGTGGAGTACGGCATGAGCCCGGTTGTGGGTGCTGTGAAGTACGGCCAGGACGACGGCGACCCGTTTGTCGGCCGTGGCGGCCAGAGCGGCAATCAGCCGTCCCAGAATGTGGCCAACCAGATCGACGAGCAGGTGCGCATGCTGATGAACAAGGCCCAGCAGGTGGCCTACGACGTGCTGCGTGAGAACCGGGACTACCTGGACACCCTGGCTTCCAAGCTGCTGGAGAAGGAGACTCTGCGCCGCCCGGACCTGGAGGCCATCTTCGAAGGCATCGATACCCGCGAGGTTGCAGACATCTTCCCGATGCAGGATCTGGATCGCCCGTGCGACCACCGCGAGCCGGTGAAGACCCCGGTCGAGCTGGCCCACGAGCGTGGCGAGGAGCCTCCGGAGAAGACCAATTTCTTCTCCGCTGCCCGCCGTGCCCGCATGGAAAAGCGCAAGGCGCAGAACGAGCAGCGCCAGGCCGAGCGCCTGCAGCAGGGCCAGCAGCAGTTCCCGCAGACCCAGCAGAGCCAGCAAGCCCAGCATGGCCAGCATGGTCAGCATGGTCAGCAGGGTCAGCACGCCCAGCAGGGTCAGGGCACCGCCCGCCCGGTGGCGCCGGAGGAGCGCGGCTTCCGCCTGCCCGACAACGAGCAGCCGGAGAAGCCCGCGCAGCAGAAGCAAGCTGTGCAGCCCTCGCAGCCTGGACCACAGGCAGAGAAGTCCGCGCAGGCAGAGCAGCAGCGTCCGCAAGACTCACAGGAATCGCAGGCGCGTTACCGCCGCGGTGAGATGCCGGAGCAGACGTTCCCTTGGGATAAGCACAACGGTGGCTACAACGGCAACGAGTCCGGTGGCCAGCACAGGCAGGAAGACAAGTAGTGAATAACCCACAGCAGCCGCTCGACCCCGGCTCCTTCGACCAGGAGCGGGCAGAGGCGGCCATCCGCGAACTCCTTTTCGCCATCGGCGAAGACCCCGACCGTGAGGGTCTGCAGGAAACCCCGGCCCGTGTGGCTCGCGCCTACCGCGAGACGTGCGCCGGGCTGTACGAGGACCCCACGGAGGTTCTCAACAAGACCTTCAGCGAGGATCACCGCGAGCTGGTGCTCGTGCGCGACATCACCTTCTACTCCATGTGCGAGCACCACCTGGTGCCTTTCTTCGGCAAGGCGCACATCGGATACATCCCCGGTGAATCCGGCAAGGTCACAGGCCTGTCCAAGTTGGCCCGCCTGATCGACGGCCTGGCAAAGCGCCCGCAGGTTCAGGAACGCTTGACCTCGCAGGTGGCCGACGCGCTGGTGGACAAACTGGACCCCTCCGCAGTGATCGTTGTCCTGGAGGCCGAGCACCTGTGCATGGCCATGCGCGGCATCCGTAAGCCCGGCGCCAACACGGTGACCTCCGCGGTCCGTGGCGGATTCCAGAAGAACGCGGCCTCCCGCGCAGAGGCAATGGCGCTGATTCGGCCGTGACGGGTTCTGCTGTGACTGACCCCAGCGCGAACAACCCCAGCGCGAACAACCCCCAGCGCACTCTCGTGATGGGCATCCTCAACGTCACTGAGGATTCCTTCTCCGACGGCGGGGCCTACCCGGACACCGCGGCCGCGCTGGCTCACGCCGAGGCGATGGTCGCCGACGGCGCGGACATCATCGACGTCGGCGGAGAGTCCACCCGCCCGGGCGCCACCCGTGTCGCCCCAGAGGTCGAGGCCGCCCGCATCACCCCCGTCATCGAGGAGCTGTCCCGCCGGGGAATCGCCACCAGCATCGATACGATGCGGGCATCCACGGCGCGGGCCGCCTGGAGAGCGGGCGTCACCTACCTCAACGACGTCTCCGGCGGCCTGGCGGATCCAGACATGCTTCCGCTGGCCGCGGAATCCGGCCTGCCGATCATTCTGATGCACTGGAACAAGGGAAACGCCGCGGACTTCGCCGGAGCCGAGGGCTACCACGACCACGGCGAGGACATCGTCGGCCACGTCATCGGTTGGCTCGAGCAGAGGATCGAAGCGGCGGAGGCGGTAGGCGTCACAAAGAAACAGATTTACCTGGACCCCGGCATCGGGTTCGCGAAAACTCCGCAGGAAAACTGGCAGTTGCTCGGCGCCACCGACCGGCTGGTGCAGATGGGCTATCCGGTGCTGGTGGGGGCCTCGCGCAAGCGTTTTCTCACCGCGCTGCGCCCCGCGAGCGACGGCAACCCCGGCAGCCCGGAATCGGCGGACGATGCGACGGCGGCCACCTCCGCGCTGGCGGCGGCAGTTGGCGCGTGGGCCGTCCGGGTGCATAAGGTAGCCCCGACACGGGCCGCAGTGGACGTCGCACACGCGATGGCCACCGGACGCGGCCCCGACATCGACGAGCAATGGAGGGCGCGACGTGGCTGACCGCATCGAGCTCATCGGCGTGGAGGCTTTCGGCCACCACGGCGTGTTTTCGCACGAAAAGGACACCGGCCAGAAGTTCATCGTGGACATGGTGGTGTGGACGGACTTCCGCGCCGCGGCAGATTCGGACTCGTTGGAAGACACGATCAACTACGTGCAGCTGGCTGACATCGCGGTGAACGCGGTGGAGGTGCAGGAAGGCCACGACCTGATCGAAACCCTGGCCTCGAACATCGCGGACCAGATCGCAGAGCTGGGCGGGGTGTACGCCGTGGAGGTCACGGTGCACAAGCCGCAGGCGCCGATCGCCCACCCGTTCGGCGACGTGCGGGTGGTAGCTCGGAGGTCCAAGCGATGATCACGGCCTTCCTGGGAATCGGCTCGAACATGCCCGGCGACGTGGGCAGCCCCACCGCACAGATCGAACGCGCCTACGAGCTGTTGGCGATGCACCCGGCCATCGAGATTGTGGAGAAGTCGCGGATCTTCATCACCCCGCCGTGGGGTGGGGTGGAGCAGCAGGAGTTCCGCAACTCCGTGGTGGCCTTGCGCACGTCGCTGGATCCGCTCGCGCTGCTGCACCACTGCCAATTCGCCGAGGCCGTCGCGGGGCGGGAGCGCGAGGTTCGGTGGGGCCCGCGCACCGTCGATGTGGACATTCTTTTTGGTTTTGACGCCCAGTCCCAGCCCCTACAGTCCCAGGGGAAGTGGGGGTTTGAGCTGGTTATTCCGCACCCCTACGCCCACGAGCGGGCGTTTGTGCTGGTGCCGCTGAGCGACTTGCAGTTGGCCAGGGAACCCTGGTGTACCTTGGGCGGACGAGGCATCCTGGAATGGCTGGAAGAGGTTGATCCGGCCGAACGGGAAGCCATCGTCCCGGCGGATCGATCCGAACTATCGGATCCTGGCGAGAACTAAAGACGAGGAATACAGAGGCAGCACATGAGCCCGCTGAAGCGCACGAAGATCTCCACGCTAGCTGTCGTGGCGATCGTATGCGCCCTCATCGCCTGGGTCAGCACGCTGAGCTTCTATGGAAGCTTCCCACCGATTAAGACCACCGGCTCCGTGTTGTTGTGGGTCTTTGCAATCGTGTGCGCCGTGGCGGGCTGGGTGATCCGCAAGCGCATCGGCAGCAGCAGCGGGGTGGGGATGGATCGCACGCAGATGCAGCCGACAACTGTGGTTCAGTGGCTGGCGCTCGGCCAGGCCACGGCGTGGGCCGGGTCGGTGTTCCTGGGAGTGTTCGTCGGGGCGGGACTTTATGTTCTGCCGAACGCGGGGCACCTCATGGCCGCGGAGGCTGATGCGCCGGGCGTGATCGCCGGAGCGCTGGGGGCTCTGGCGGCCGTTGCGGCTGGGGTTTGGTTGGAGCGCAGCTGCGAAGCGCCACCGCCAGATGCGCCATTAACGCCCAACGGGCTCGACGTTGGGTAGTGTGTTGTCCATGAGCTTCCAGCAGACTCCTAAGCCACAGCAGTCTCACCAGCCGCAGTCGCAGCCCTTTGACGGGCGCCAGTCCCTGGAACCCCTGGGGTATGAGGACGACTCTAACTTCCAGGGCTCTTCCGTGGCGGCCAACGAGCCTTCGGGGCTCTCCCGCTTCCTCATGTTTGGCCTGGTGGTTCTGGCGCTGCTGGCCAGCGTGCTGATGCTGTTCATGGATTCCGATGGTTGGCTGAAGGTGGCGCTTATCGCCGCCCTCTGGGCTGCCTTCTTCGGCGTGGTGCTGGTGCTGCGCTACTCAGGTGCCCTGAAGCTGGCGCGCGAGCAGGCGGAGAACCAGGAGAGCTACTTCCAGTCGCAGCTGGAACACGAGCGCGCACAGCTGGAAAAGCGCGAGGCTGCAACACAGGCGAAGTATGCCGCAGAGGCCAAGAAGTCCCAGGACCAGCGCGATAAACACCTGGAGGAGCTGCGTGCGGAGCTGGCTCACATGCGCAAGCAGCTGGCGGAGCTGACCGGTGAGAACTTCGACGAGGGCGAGCAGCGCGCCGTGCGTGCGACCGCCGAGCGAGTCCGCGAGCTGGGGCACAGCACCGGCGGACAGGCGCCCCGAGCTGCAGGCGGTTCTGCCGGACGCGTAGCCGGGCAGACTGCAGGTCAGACGCAGTCGGCGGGACAGAAGTCGGCGGGCCAGCAGGAAGCCCAGCCGCACAAGGCGCAGCACCGCAGCAAGCCGAAGTTCAACAGCGGAACCTTCGCCGCCGTGAACTGGACCGGCCAGGACTCCGAGGAGACCTCCCAGCTGCCGCTGGTTGTGGACACCACCGCGATGGACGAGGCGAAGCGCGCAGAGCACAAGGCCACTCAGCAAAAGCCCACTCAGCCCAAGCCCGCCCAGAAGCGCCGCGCGCAGATGCCGAGCGCCGAAGCCGTTCGCCCCAGCCGTGCCCGCACTAGCGCCGCCCAGGAAGCTGGCGCCCAGGACGCTGCCGCGAAGCAGGCTGGGCAGGCTGAGGCGCAGACTGAGGCAACGGCAACCACCCACGGTCGCCGTCGCGCCGACGAGGTGGAAAACGGCCTCACGGTCGCAGAGCTGATGCAGCGCTTCAAGAATCGAGAGAAGTAAAACCAACCTGTGACAGGCCCGGAAACTAGCTCGGATATTCAACAGCCACGCCTCTCCGTCGGCATTATCTCCGCCGGGAAAGTAGGCGTGGCTTTGGCGGAGGCCTTCGCACGCGCCGGCCACCACGTGCACGGCATCTATGCGCATTCGGCACGTTCGGAAGAGTTGGCGTCCCAAAGAATCCCGAACATCCCCCGCATCAACCTAGACAGCACCGCCCACGCCGCGCTCGTGGTGCTGGCGGTGCCGGATCCGAAGCTGCCCGAGGTGGTGGAGGAAGTTGCGCAGCACACGCGCGATGGGCAGATCGTGGCGCACGTCTCCGGGGCGTTTGGCTGCGAGATCCTGCAGCCGATCACCGATACTGGCGCGCTGCCGCTGGCTCTGCACCCGGCGATGACCTTCACCGGCACCCCGGCCGATAGCGAGCGGCTGGACGGCTGCGCATGGGGTGTGACCAGCGACTCCGAAGTCGGCGATGTGGTCGCGCAAACCCTCGTGGCCAGCCTCGGCGGAGTGCCCGTTGCTATCCCCGAACACCGCCGGGCGGCCTACCACGCGGGGATGGCGCACGCGGCCAACCACCTGGTGACCCTTCTGACGGACGCCCAAGAGATCCTGGACCGTGTGATGGAAGCGCCAGGGGAGAGCCCCGACAGCGCCCTGCTGCTGCGCCGCATCGCCCACGCCGCGGTGGATAACGCGCTGGAAAAACGCATGGACGGGCTGACCGGTCCGGTGGCCCGCGACGACGCAGAGGCCGTGATGCGCCACCGCGCCGCGCTGCGAGAACTGGGGGACGGGGAAGGCTCAGCCGAGGAGGGGCCAGCCGAGGCCGCCTACACTGCGATGGCTCGCCGCACCGCGCTTAAAGCGGGGGCTATTGAGGTCGAAAGACTGCTGGATCTAGAGTAAGAGCCATGACGTTCACACCTGGCCAAGCAGAGGTTTTCACCGAGATCGAGAAAATCGGGCAGCTCACCCGCGCCATGCGCAAGGCGGGCCGCCCCGTGGCGCTGGTGCCCACGATGGGCGCGCTGCACGAGGGGCACCTCTCGCTGGTGCAGGCCGCCCAGCAGATCCCGGGCGCACTGGTTGTGGTCAGTATTTTCGTGAACCCCCTGCAGTTCGCCGAGGGGGAGGACCTGGATGCCTACCCGCGCACCCTCGATGAGGACGTGGCAAAGCTGAAGGCTGCGGGCGTGGACGCGGTATTTGCTCCCAGCCCCCGCGAGATGTACCCCAACGGGCCGCGCACGACTATCCACCCGGGCGAGGTCGGCCGCATTCTGGAGGGCGCCCACCGCCCGACCCACTTCGCGGGCGTGCTGACGGTCGTGAACAAGCTCTTCACTATCACACACTGCGGCCATGCCTTCTTTGGGGAGAAGGACTATCAGCAGCTGTTGCTGATCCAGCAGATGGTTACGGACCTGAACATGGAGGTACAGGTCCACGGCGTGCCGATCGTGCGCGAGGCCGATGGTCTGGCGAAGTCCTCCCGCAACGTCTACCTTTCCGACGAGGAGCGCGAGCTTGCCCTCACCCTGTCCGCCGCCCTGACCGCCGGTGCTTTCGTGGCCGAGCAGGGCCCTGCGGCGGTGCTGCAGACTGCCGGATCTATTCTGGACGCCGCCTCGGGCGTGGACGTCGACTATCTTGAGCTGCGCGGTACGGACCTTTCCGACACTCCGGAGGACGGAGAGGCCCGCCTGCTGGTGGCGGCGCGCGTTGGAACCACGCGCTTGATCGACAACGTGGGCGTGCCCCTGGGAACTGGTTTCAAGGGGCTGGACGACGGCGGCGAGCCCGCGGACAACGCAGGTGAGTAGAACTGAGCAGAACTGAGTAGAGCTGAGTAGGACCATGAGCGACGAACTCGAAACTTTGAAGCGCCACTCGCACCCCTTCGTGGATATTTCAGCCGGGGAGTACTGCGCCAGCATCTCCACCTTCGGTGGCGGACTGCGCAGCCTGGATTACGCGGGCAAGCCCCTGGTGGTTTCCTACCCAGAGGGCGCCTACCCGCCGCTATCCTCCGGAATTGTGCTGGCCCCATGGCCGAACCGCACAGCCGACGGGGTCTTCGCCCACGACGGCGTGCTGCACCGTTTGGACATCACGGAGCCGGGCCGCGCCACCGCGATCCACGGATTCGTGGGGCAGATGGCCTGGCACGTTGCCGACCAAGGCGAGGACTTCGTGACGCTGGAGCTGTCCACCGGCCTGCGCCAGGGATGGCCGTGGCCGCTGCGCATGCGGGTGACGTGGTCGCTCGATGCGAATGAGGGGCTGCGTGCCGTCTTCGACGTCCGCAACGAGGCCGATGCTTCCTGCCCCTTCGGCCTGGGCTGGCACCCATACCTGAGCGCTCTGGGAGCCCCGCTTGATGATTGCGTGTTGCACCTGCCTGTCAGCACGAATCTGCCTTTGGATTCCGTGCGTAACCTGCCCGCCGGCCCAGAGTTTCCGGCTCGCCGGGTGCTGCCAGATGTGGAATTCGGCCAGCGCATGGCCGGGGTGTGGCTGGATCACTGCTTCGGCGAGATCGGTGCGCAGGAGGAGGCACTGGCCGAAGCTCGACTGCTGAACCTCGACGGCGAGGGCGTGCGCCTATGGGTAGGCGAGGGCTTCGACTGGTTCCAGGTGTTCACGGCCGACCCGGCCCGCCGCGAAGGCTATCCCGGCGTGGGGCGGGCCCTGGCCGTCGAGCCGATGACGTGTCCGCCGGACGCTCTACGCTCCGGCCGAGACCTCATTCGCCTACAACCAGGCGAAAAACACAGCTTCGAATGTGGAATTTCTTTTGTTCCGAGTGAGGGCGTCACAAATTAGAAAAAGTACTTTTGGAAATAGAAAAAAATTTCCGTTAGTACGCCCCGCGGCGTTAGAATGCGAGATGCATAAAGTATCCAATAGTTCTCGTCGCTGGTAGTTGAAAAATAAGACGATTGGCGCCTGGGACGGGAACATGACGTTCCTGGAGGTTCGCAGCTATGACGGCTGAAGGACTACGCCTGGACGCGAGCTGGGTAGACTACGCGCTGGTCGCCCTCTACTTCGCGTTCGTCCTGGGCATCGGTTGGGCCGCAAAGTCCAAAGTGTCCAGCTCAATCGACTTCTTCCTCTCCGGCCGCTCGTTACCCGCATGGGTGACGGGCCTGGCCTTCATCTCCGCTAACCTGGGTGCCGTAGAAATCGTGGGCCACTCGGCCAACGGCGTGCAGTACGGCTTCGAAACCATGCACTATTTCTGGATCGGCGCGATCCCGGCGATGGTGTTTCTCGGCATCGTGATGATGCCTTTCTACTATGGCTCCAAGGTGCGTTCCGTGCCGGAGTTCATGCTCCGCCGCTTCGGCAAGGGCGCACACCTGGTCAACGGCCTCTCCTTCGCCGTAGCCCAGTTGCTGATTGCCGGTGTGAACCTGTTGCTGCTGGCCAAGGTGGTTAACTCCCTGCTCGGCTGGCCGCTGTGGGTCACGCTGGTGGTGGCCGCGGCAATCGTGCTGTCGTACATCACCCTCGGTGGCCTTTCCGCTGCCATCTACAACGAGGTGCTGCAGTTCTTCGTGATCATCGCGGCCCTGCTGCCGCTGACGATGATTGGCCTGCACCAAGTCGGCGGCTGGTCCGGCCTGCAGGAGAAGGTTGCAGACCCGTCGCACTTCCACACCTGGCCAGGTACTGAAATCTCGGGCTTCGACAACCCGATCGTCTCCGCGATCGGCCTGGTCTTTGGCCTGGGCTTCGTGCTGTCCTTCGGCTACTGGACCACCAACTTCGTGGAGGTACAGCGCTCCATGGCAGCCGATTCGCTGTCGTCTGCACGCAAGACCCCGATCATCGGTGCATTCCCGAAGATGTTCATCCCGTTCCTGGTGGTCATCCCGGGCATGGTCGCCGGCGCGACCGTCACCCCGATCATGGATGGTTCCGCCGAACCGAACGACGCGATCCTGTACCTGATGCGCGACCTGCTGCCGAACGGCCTGCTGGGCGTGGCCATCGCGGGTCTGCTAGCCGCGTTCATGGCCGGCATGGCGGCTAACATTTCCGCCTTCAACACCGTGTTCTCCTACGACATTTGGGAGTCCTACATCGTCAAGGATCGCGACGACGAGTACTACCTCAAGGTCGGCCGTATCGCGACCGTCGGCGCCACCGTCATTGCCGTGTTCACCGCCCTGCTGGCCTCCAACTTCGGCAACATCATGGACTACCTGCAGACGCTGTTCGGCTTCTTCAACGCGCCACTGTTCGCCACCTTCATCCTGGGTATGTTCTGGAAGCGTATGACGCCCACCGCAGGTTGGGTGGGTCTGGTTTCCGGTACGGGCGTGGCAATCGTCTACTGGGCTGTGGCCACCTTCGGCAGCACCGACGCAACGTTCTTCAACCTGCCGGGTCAGGGTACGGCCTTCGTTGCGGCCTCCCTGGCGTTCGTCACGGACATCATCGCCTCCGTCCTAGTCTCCCTGTTCACCGAGCCGAAGCCGGACGAGGAGCTGGTGGGCTTCGTTAAGTCCGTCACTCCGAAGGAGAACCTCACGGACGCCGCCGAGGCCACCCTGCCGTGGTACCGCCGCACCGTCCCGCTGGGCATCCTCTGTCTGGCAATGGTGCTCGTCCTCAACATCGTGTTCGCCTAAGAGCGCTTAAACTTTCAGAAAGGAGTGAACGGACACAATGGCTAACAACACGGCTAACAAGACGGCTAAGAAAACCAAGCGTTCCCACATGGCCGGCGCTTTCGACATCCGCAACGTCATCGGCTCCCTCATGGGCCTGTACGGACTTGTGCTTTTGCTCAGCTACTTCCTGCTGGACCCGGGCATGGATGTGACCACCGGCGAGCCGAAGAACGAAACGTATAACCTGGTCTGCGGGCTTGCCATGGTCGTCGTGGCGGCGGTCTTCTTCCTGTGGACCAAGCTGGATCCGGTCAAGATCGACGAACCTGCCGACACCGCGGAGTCTGCAGATCCCGCTGATCCCGCTGATCCCGCCGATTCACCGGCCTCGCGATCTAAGTAACGCACATGCCCGCCCCACCCGGAGGCGGGCATTTTTAAACTAAGCACCATCCCCACCCAAGGACTTTTTAGGAAGTGATCCACGCTGTGCAGCACGAATTTAAAGTAACCCGAACCACGCTGGCGGACGGCCGCGAGCTGCTGTACTTCGACGACGAGCCGGCCTACGTTGCGGGGGAGAAGCAGCGCGAGCTGCACGATTCCCGCGATCTGCCGCAAGCTACCACGGAATCCGAGATGCGCCAGGACCCGCTGACGGGCCAGTGGTACGTCTACGCCGCGCACCGCATGAACCGCACGTTCATGCCCCCGGCCAACGAGAACCCGCTGGCTCCCACCAAGCCCGGCGAGCTGCCCACCGAGGTGCCCGCCGACGACTACGACGTGGTGGTCTTCGAGAACCGCTTCCCGTCCCTGTCGGTCCACATGGAGGTGCCAAAGGACTTCGCTACGAACGTCGACGGCCAGGAGCTGTTCCCTCGCAAGCCCGCCATCGGCCGCTGCGAGGTCGTCTGCTTCACCCCGGACGTGAACTCCTCGTTCAGGGATCTGCCCTACGAGCGCGCCCGCACGGTTGTCGAGGCCTGGGCGCACCGTACCGCCGAGCTCTCCGCCATCGAGGGCATCCGCTACGTGTTCCCCTTCGAAAACCGTGGCAAGGAGATCGGCGTGACCCTGCAGCACCCGCACGGCCAGATCTACTCCTATCCTTTCGTCCCGCCGCGCGCCGCCGAGGTCGCTGCACGCGCTCGGGCGTTTAGGGAGCAAACTGGAAAGGATCTTTTTGACGCCACCTTGTCCGCCGAAAAGGCATCCGGCACCCGCGTACTTTTGGCCGGTGAGCACTTCACGGCCTATGTCCCGGCGGCAGCGAAGTGGCCGGTGGAGGTCATCCTCATGGCTAACCGGGCGGTCCCGGATTTCGCGGCGCTGAGCGACGAGGAGAAGGACGAGCTGACCCGCTTCTACCTGGATCTGTTGGGCCGCATGGATCGCTTCTTCGAGGGTGTGGAGCGCACCCCCTACATCGCCGCCTGGAACCAGGCGCCGGTGGGGGAGGACCGGGAGAACGGTCGCCTGTACTTGCAGCTGTATTCGATGATGCGCTCCCCAGGACGCATGAAGTTCTTGGCCGGTAGCGAGTCGGGCCAGGAGGCCTGGATCTCCGACACCACCCCGGAGAGGATCGCCGAGCGCTTCCGGGAGGTTGCCGACAATGCCAACTAGCCAAGCCAACTCAGCACAGAACGCCGCTACCCCGCGCTGGCTGCAGACCCGCTCCGAGGAGCAGGGCACTGCCGACGCGCAGTCCCTGTTCCAGCAGGTCTACAGCTACGAACCGGCGGGCGTGTGGTCCGCGCCGGGGCGCGTGAACCTGATCGGCGAGCACGTCGACTACGCCGATGGCATCAGCCTGCCCTTCGCGCTTTCCCAGCGCACCTACGTGGCAGCCGCCAAGAACGACGACGGTGTGTACCGTGTGGCCTCCCGCTTCGGCGAGCCCGCGGAGGTTGTCCACTTTGAGATCCCCGTCGCCGAGGTCGGCCCCGGCAACCCCGCCAACTGGGCGGGGTACGCCGTCGGCGCAATCTGGGCCGCTACCGAGGCTGGTCTGATGCCTGTCGGTGGGCTGGATCTTGCCATCGAGTCAGACGTTCCCGTCGGCGCGGGGCTCTCCAGTTCCGCTGCACTGGAATGCTCGGCGGCTCTCGCGGCCTACGACCTATACGGCGGCGCGCCCCTCAATGATGCGGCTCGCAGCGGGCTCATGGGGGCGTCCATAAGAGCAGAGAACGAGGTAGTCGGCGCCTCGACGGGCGGGCTTGACCAGCGTATTTCGCTGTTCGGTCAGGCCGGCCACGCGCTGGCCATCGACTTTGCCGAAGATAGCGCTACCCAAGTGCCTTTCGACATTGCTGCGCGGGGGCTGGCGATCCTCATTATGAACACGAACGCCCCGCACCAGCTGAACGACGGGCAATATGCCGCGCGACGCGCCGTGATTGACGGGGTGACCGCCGACCTGGGCGTTAGCAGCCTGCGCTTCGCCGAGGAGGCCGAGGACGCCTCCGTGGGCTGGGCCAAGTCCAACGACATGGATCCGGTGGTGGTGGCCGCCCGCGTGCGCCACGTGGTCAGTGAGATCGACCGTACCGCCGAAGCGATCCGCCAGGTCAGCGCCGGGGATATGGAGGCCTTCGGGCGGTCGATGCAGGGCAGCCACGCCTCCCTGCGCGATGACTACGAGGTCACCGTCCCGGAGCTGGATACTGCTGTGGACGTTGCGATGGCCGAAGGCGCGCTGGGTGCCCGCATGACCGGTGGCGGCTTCGGTGGCTCCGCGATAGCGCTGCTGCGCGAGGATCAGGTGGAGGCGACGGCCGCGGCAGTGGCCAGGGCCTTCGCGGAGAAGGGATTCAACGAGCCCGAGTTCGTGGTCGCCCTGCCGAGCGACGGCGCGCACCGGAACGCTTAAGCGGCTCGCTTTGAGCAACGCTTGCGCGAGCAGAGCTCGCGTGCCGCTTGGACGTCCCCAGAGCGTTGCGTGGGCGCCGCACAAAATAACAGCTAAATAGCTTATTTGGTTAGCCCCGGGTAAGGTGTTCACCCGTGTTGCGAACAATGCTGAAGTCAAAGATCCACCGTGCGACGGTCACTCAGGCCGACCTGCACTACGTCGGCTCGTGCACCATCGACGCTGATCTGATGGAAGCTGCCGACATCCTCGAAGGCGAGCAGATCGATATCGTCGATATCGATAACGGCAATCGCCTGACGACCTACGCCATTACCGGCGACCGGGGCACCGGCGTGATCGGCATCAACGGTGCCGCCGCGCGCCTGATCAGCCCCGGCGACCTCGTCATCATCATCGGCTACGCCCAGTACAGCGAGGAAGACCTGAAGAACTACGCCTCGCGCGTGGTCTTCGTGGATGAAAACAACAAGCAGGTGGAGCTCGGCGGCGACCCAGCCCACGTGCCGGACGGCTCGGGACTAAAGAACCCGCGCCACCCGGAGGCCTAGCTGATCTCGTAGTTCCCGTCGTCGTTGCGCTCTACGTGTAGGCGCCACAGCGGGATTCCTTCTTTCTCTAGAGCTTCTTTAGTCGCCGAGAGCGTCTTCAAACCAGTAACAATGAAGTCGGTGTTGCTGAATCGTACGCCAACCTCCGAGCAGTAACTCTGGCTACCTTTGCCCTCATCGGACAAGGCTTGCAGAGCGCCTTCCGCCCTCAACACCTCGAACTCACCGTTGGGAGCCTGTACGCCGATCTCGGTCGGAGGAGTAAGCGGTGCCTTGTCCTTGTAGGCATACTCCACCTTGACGCAGAGTTTGTTGTAATCCCGCGGATTGTCGATGAGGATCGCAGAATCCTTCAGTTTCATCTCCACCTTGCCGATTCCCACCTCTTCGGTGGTCGACTCGTCCTTGCCCTTGGCCTTGTCGCGGGCTTCGCGGAAGCTATCGTCCACGAGATCCATTTCAATGCGATCGCCGATCTCCAACGGGCCGTCGGCTCCGCCGATGTTCGCTTCCTTGCCCTCTAGCTCCTGGTAGCGGTTAGCCAGGTTCGTCAGCGAACGCAACAGCGGTTTGACGGGGTCGCAGGTGTAGGTGGAGATAACCTCCGCGTATTCCAGAGGGGTTCCCTCCGGGCCGGAAAGCACACACATGTCGTTCATCGTGATAGACTTCCACCCCTTAAGCCCCTCATCGGATAGATCGTTCCATTCGGCATCGTTGGTGGCCATATCGTCGAGGTTGGAGCCATGCTTGGTGGCGGATAGTCCGGCATATACCGATGTATCGTTTAGCTCTTCGGGCTGGTCACCACTGATCTGTGGCTTTACATAACCAGAACAAGTCTCCGCATTGACATAGACATCGGCCGAATCCAGCGGAATCATCTTCCCGCCATCCAAGTAAGCGCTATCGTAAAACTTCTGATCCAGCTTGCAGTCGTTGAACTTCCCGTCGGCGAAGATCTCCCGCAGCTGGTCATCGCTAATCTCCGTGGAAACCTCCGAGTAGCTGCTCGGAGCGGGCTGCCCTTTGTTACCACCGGAGTCGCCCTTCTGTCCCCCGTAGGAGATCTCTTCGCTGGCGCCCTCCGGGCGCTGGAAAGCAGAGCAGCTGGCGGTGAAGGTCAAAGCGCCCGCAGCTAGACAGGCTGCCAGAGCGCGGGCGTAATCACGGGCGTGGGTGCGGGTGCGGGAAGAGGGGCGTGAAGAAGGCATGTCGAGAGCTTCCTTTGTTTTCTAGTTATGTATTTCTAGTTATGACTATTTCCGGACCATTACCGGTTGTGGCTGGTGAAACTTAATGACTGGAGGGAGTTACCTAGGAGTAAGGGGAACAAAACGGCTTATGTTCCCTAAAGCTAACACCCCCGGGCGACCTGCATGCCTCAATCGATTACCCGTCCCCCTCATGCGCTAGGCTTTGTAAGCGTGACTGACGCAGCAAATACCCCCGCACAAGACCTGCCCGAACAGCTACGCATCCGCCGTGAAAAGCGGCAGCGCATCCTCGAATCCGGCAAGGACGCCTACCCGGTAGAGGTGCCACGCACCCACTCTCTGGCCGAGGTGCGCGCAAAGTGGGCAGTGAAGAAGACTGACGGTGAAACTGAAGAGCAGCCGGTGGAGGCAGAGGGCGTCACCTACCTCTCCGCAGGCGAAGAAACCCAGGACGTAGTTAGCGTGACTGGGCGCCTGATCTTCATGCGCAACACCGGCAAGCTGTGCTTCGCCACCCTGCAGGACGGCGACGGTACGCAGCTGCAGGCCATGCTCTCCCTGGCGGAGGTCGGCGAAGACGCACTCACGGCATGGAAGGCCGACGTTGACCTCGGCGACTTTATCGGCGTGACCGGTCGCGTGATTGCCTCCCGCCGCGGCGAACTGTCCGTCATGGCCAGCGAGTGGGTCATGGCTGCCAAGGCTCTGCGCCCGCTGCCCGTGGCGTTCGCGGAGATGAACGAAGAGACCCGCGTGCGCCAGCGCTACAACGACCTGATCGTGCGCGAGGAGGCCCGCAAGAACGCAATGACGCGCGTGAAGGTCATCCGCGCGCTGCGCGACTACATGGAGGGCGAGGGCTTCGTAGAGATCGAAACCCCAATGCTGCAGACCCTGCACGGCGGCGCGGCGGCCCGTCCGTTCGTCACGCACTCCAACGCGTTGGACATCGACCTGTACCTGCGCATCGCACCGGAGCTGTTCCTGAAGCGCGCCGTGGTGGGCGGCATTGACCGCGTCTTCGAGATCAACCGCAACTTCCGTAACGAGGGCGTGGACAAGTCCCACTCCCCGGAGTTCGCAATGCTGGAGACCTACGCTGCATGGGGCGACTACAACGACTGCGCCCGCACCACCCGCGAATCCATCAAGTACATCGTGGACCAGCTGACCAAGGGCACCGACCTGGAAGGCACCGGCAAGGTGCGCCTCGCCGATGGCACCGAGTTCGACTTCGGCGGGGAGTGGAAGGAAATCGAGATGTACCCCTCGCTGAACGAGGCGCTTGCACGCAAGTACCCCGGCCAGCCAGAGGTGACGATCGACTCCACCGTTGAGGAACTGAAGGAGATCGCCAAGGTCATCGGCCTTGACGTTCCCGCCAAGGGCGGCTGGGGCCACGGCAAGCTAGTAGAGGAGATCTGGGAGGTCCTATGCGAGGACCAGCTGGAAGGCCCCATCTTCGTGCGTAACTTCCCCGTGGAGACCTCCCCGCTGACCCGCCAGCACCGCAGCAAGCCGGGTGTGACAGAAAAGTGGGACCTGTACGTCCGCGGCTTTGAGTTGGCCACCGGGTATTCCGAGCTGATCGACCCGGTTATCCAGCGCGAGCGCTTCGAGGATCAGACACGCCTGGCCGCCAATGGCGACGATGAAGCCATGCGCCTGGACGAGGACTTCCTGGCTGCCATGGAGCAGGGCATGCCGCCGACAGCCGGTACCGGCATGGGCATCGACCGACTGCTGATGGCCCTGACCGGCCTGGGCATCCGCGAGACCGTGCTGTTCCCGATCGTGAAGCCGGAGCGCGACAACTAACGGCAGCCGATCAGCGACAGTCGACCGGCCACGGGGTTGGTCGACTGGCCACGAGGGGGAGGGGCACAGGAGTAGGGGTGCGCGCCCGCGAAAAGTGGGCGCGGGCGGCTCGAAAACTGGGGGAGTAGCTGGCGTGCAGCTCGCCCGTGTGGGTGTAATTCAATCTATATTTTGACCCAAAGTGTGATGCGCGCCATTATCCTGGTTTATGCTACGTACATAATTATCCGCACATGCAGATATGAGATTTGCGCTGACAACCAGTGAAAGGTGGCCGCACGAAATGAGCGACCGAAGCAAGCGTGCCGATTCAACTCCTGGCCTGAACAACATCAAGCGAGACGCAATCGGTACCGTCATGGGAGTCCTGACGAAGTTCACCGGCTCCGACCTGGCAGAGAAGTACGGTCTGAGCAAGAAGGTGGACCGCGTTGCCTACCAGTCCACCAAGACCGGAATGCGCACCCTCGGTGCCGTGAACCGCCAGTTCAAGAAGATCAAGGGCTCGGGCAAGCCGGTTCGCCTGGCCAACCAGACCACCGACGAGAACAACCAGCCGGTCCCGACCGAGGCGCCGGCACCGGGCAAGGCACCGTTCGACCTGACTCCGACTGAGGATCAGGAGATGATCGTCGCAGCCGTGCGCGAGTTTGCTGAAGAGCGCCTGCGCCCGACCGGCCACGACCAGAATGAGGCATCCGAGCCGGCAGAGGGCCTGCTGGAAGCTGCCGCTGAGCTGGGCGTTGCCCTGATCAACCTGCCGGAAGAGTACGAGGGCATCGCCTCCGCCTCCGGCGCCACCACCAACGCCCTGATCGCCGAGGCTCTGGCATTCGGCGACATGGGCCAGGCCGTCGCCATCCTGGCACCGGCTGGCGTGGCCAACGTCATCACCAACTACGGTGACGACTCTCAGCAGAAGACCTACCTGCCGGAGTTCGCGGGCGAGTCCGTCCCGGCTTCCGCAGTGGTCGTTTCCGAGTCCCGCCCGCTGTTCGACCCGTTCACTCTGCAGACCACCGCCGTCCGCGAGGGCGACGATATCGTCATCAACGGCGTGAAGACCATGGTTCCGAACGCAGGTAAGGCCGAGCTGTTCGTCATCGCAGTGAACCTCGACGGCGAGAACACCTTCGTCATCGTCGAGTCCGACACCGAGGGCCTGGTCGTTGAGGCTGACCCGTCCATGGGTCTGCGCGCCGCCGCCCTGGGTCGCCTGCTGCTGAAGGATGTCCGCGTTCCCGCCAGTCAGCTGCTGGGCGGCAAGGACCTGGCCGCCGACGAGCGCAAGGAAAACTACGCAGAGATCATCCGCCGCTCCCGCCTGGGCTGGGCCGCACTGGCAGCCGGCACCGGCGAGGCCATCCTCGAGTACACCAAGAAGTACGTCAATGAGCGCGAAGCATTCGGCGAGCCGATCTCGCACCGCCAGGCAGTGGCCTTCATGGTCGCCAACCTGCGCATCGAGCTCGACGGCCTGCGCCTGATCCTGCTGCGCGGTGTTTCCCGCCTGGATCAGGGCCTGTCCTTCAACCGCGAAGCTGGCCTTGCTCGCCGCTACGCATCCGACAAGGGCATGGTCATGGGCCTCGACGGCGTGCAGCTGCTCGGTGGCCACGGCTTCACCAAGGAGCACCCGGTCGAGCGCTGGTACCGCGACATGCGCGCCATCGGCATCGCCGAGGGCGTAGTCGTCGTCTAACCCCGCCACAATTCGAATCCATATCGAATAAGCACTAGGAACTTGAAGGAACCACATCATGATTAATCTGGAACTCCCCAAGCGTTTGAAGGCGGGCCAGAACCAAGCGCACCAGGCCGCCGCCGAAATCTTCCGCCCGATTTCCCGCAAGTACGACCTCGCGGAGCACGAGCGCCCCGTCGAGTTGGACACCATGGCCAGCCTGGTCGAGGGCATGGCAGACGCCGGCCAGGCAATGGCTGGTGCCTCCGGTGGCCGCGGCGATGACAAGAAGAAGACTGAGGGCGTCAAGAATGGCGGCAACATGGCCTCCATCCTCAACGTCATCGAGACCTGCTGGGGCGACGTGGGACTCACCCTGTCCATCCCCTACCAGGGTCTGGGCAACGCAGCCGTAGCAGCCGTCGCCGATGACGAGCAGCTCGAGCGCTTCGGCAAGATCTGGGCCGCCATGGCCATCACCGAGCCGCAGTTCGGCTCCGACTCCGCAGCTGTTGCCGCCACCGCCAAGCTGGATGGCGACGAGTACGTACTGAACGGTGAGAAGATCTTCGTCACCGCCGGCGAGCGCTGCACCCACGTTGTCGTCTGGGCATCCGTCGACAAGTCCGCAGGCCGCGCAGCCATCAAGTCCTTCGTCATCCCGCGCGATACCCCGGGCTTCGAGCTGGTTCGCCTGGAGCACAAGCTGGGCATCCGCTCCTCCGACACCGCGCACTTCATCTTGGACAACGTCCGCATCCCGAAGGAGAACCTGCTGGGCTCCCCGGAGGTGGACACCAAGAAGGGCTTCGGCGGTGTGATGGCCACCTTCGACAACACCCGTCCGATGGTTGCCGCCATGGCCGTTGGTGTTGCCCGCGCTGCCCTGGAGAAGCTGCGCGAGATCCTCACCGACGCAGGTGTAGAGATCGATTATGACGCCCCTGAGTGGAACCAGCCCGCAGCTGCCAGCGAGTACATTCGTCTGGAGAGCGACTGGGAAGCTGCATACCTGATGACCCTGCGCGCAGGCTGGATGGCCGACAACAAGCAGCCGAACAGCAAGGAAGCTTCCGAGTGCAAGGCGAAGGCCGGCCGTATGGCTACCGACCTGACCCTGCGTGCGGTTGAGATCGCCGGCGCTTACGGCTACTCCGAGCGTGACCTGCTGGAGAAGTGGGCTCGCGACTCCAAGATCCTGGACATCTTCGAGGGCACCCAGCAGATTCAGCAGCTGGTTGTTGCTCGCCGGGAGCTGGGTCTTTCCTCCAAGGAACTCACGTAGTAGCTGGCTGCGCGCCTGCTGCCCGCGCCTAGCTGGCTAGCAGTCTGGCTGCGAGCCGCGCGCTCGAGCCCGCGCCTAGCCGGCTAGCTGCCTAGAACAGGTGCACCGAGTGATCAACGGGGCCATGGCCTTTACCGACTAGCAAACGGTCGGCATTGGCTATGGCCTCGTTGAGCCATTTAGTGGACCAATCCAACGCATCCTCTAGCGAATCACCTGCGCCCAGCCGAGTGGCTAGGGCGGAAGACAAAGAACACCCCGTACCGTGGGTGTTTTTTGTTTCCACGCGCGGGGAGCTGACCTTGTGCGTCTTCCCGGCAGGAGATACTGCAATGTTTCCGGCCTCCGGTCCATCCAGGTGACCCAACTTCACGATGACGGTGGTGTCGGTTTCCCGCGCCCACTTCGCGGCAATGTCCACGGCCTGCTGCTCGCTGGTGGCCAGTTCGGTCTTGGTCAGGAGTGCTAGTTCGGGGAGGTTCGGCGTCACAACCGAAGAAGCGGCAGCGAAGTCCCGCAGTGCGTCCTCGGCGTCCGCAGTGAGCAGCCGGTCGCCCGAGGAAGCCACCGCCACCGGGTCCAACACCGTCGTGACCTGGTGATCCTGCAGGTAATCGCGGATGGTCTGGATGGTCTCCGTGCCGCCGAGCATGCCGATCTTCACGGCATCGACGGTGACGTCGTCGAAGACGGAATCCAGCTGCGCGCGGAGGAAATTCAGCGGGGGAGTGTGGATCTCGCGCACGCCCTGCGTGTTCTGCGCGACCAGCGCGGTGATGACAGACATGCCGTAGCCGCCCGCCGCCATGATGGACTTCAGGTCCGCCTGCGTGCCCGCCCCGCCTGTCGGGTCCGTGCCGGCGATGGACAGCACGCGCGGGCGGAGGGGGCTGGGGTTACTGGGACTTGGGTTGCTAGAGCTGGCTGGATTGACCGAGCCACTGGGGTCGCTGGGGCTTGGGTTGCTGGGGTTGATGTCGGAGCTGTTGTTAGTCATGCCCCTCATTATGGCGCATTTGCTTGCGCCCACTCTCTCAGTTAGCTCTGCAGGGTGCTAAATGTCGGAAAAGTTGCAAAACTGCAAACTTGCTACTTTCAGCTCTTGTTGTATGCCTCTCTGAGCAGGGCTTTTCCATTAGCGAAAATTGTGCCCAATAACGTTTTGCAACTTTTCCGACATTTAAGTCAGCTGGGATGCCCTCTGCGGGATGGGCGGCTACGAGCGGACGGCTGGCTAGGGCTGCGGCAGCTCGCGCGGGACTACCTTGCCTACCGCATTGCGGGGGAGCTTGTCCAGGTAGACGAAGTAGCGCGGCACACTGTGGCGCGCCAGGTGAGCCTTGACCTCCGTCTTGGCCTTCTCCTCGAACTCCGCCTTCTCCTCGTCAGTCAGCTCGGCGGCGCTCTTGCCCTCCGGCACGACCCACGCGCACAGCGCCTGGCCAAACTCCGGGTCGTCCACGCCACGCACGGCGGACTCGGCGACGCAATCCATGGAGTTGATCACGTCCTCGGTCTCCTGCGGGAAGACATTCTCACCGCCGGAGACGATCATGTCGTCGCTACGGCCAGAGATGAACAGCAGACCCTCGTCGTTGTAGTAGCCCAGGTCTCCGGTGGCGACCATACCGTCGATAATCTCCTTGTCGGAGCCGGGGCGCGTGTAGCCCTCGAACAGCATGTCGTTCTTCACGAAGATGCGTCCGATCTCCCCGTTTGGCAGCTCCTTGCCGTTGTCGTCCAGGACCTTCAGCGTCGTTGCCATCGGCGGCTTACCTGCAGTGTTGATGTGCTTGCGCAGATCTTCCGGAGTGGCGATGGAAGCCCAGCTGACCTCCGTCGATCCGTAGAGGTTGTACAGCACGTCGCCGAACTTCTCCTGCGTCTCACGCACTACCTTCGGTGGCAGCGCCTCGCCAGAGGTGGCGATGATCTTCGTGCCCGAGTTGAGGTTCTCCGGCACGACCTCCAGCATGCGGCGAAGCATCGTCGGCACCATTGCAATGGTGTATGGGCGGTTCTTCTTGATCAGCTTCACTGCAGCTTCGGGGGAGAAGCGGCGCTGCATGATCATGGTGTTGCGCAGCGCGAGAGCCAGCTGAATCTGCGCGAAGCCCCAGGTGTGGAACATTGGCGCGGAGAGGAACGACGGCCGGTGGTGGCGCATCGGGATGCGGCTCATGATGGAGGACGCCGGCATGTACGTCTTCGGCTCCGGTCGGCGCGCGCCCTTCGGGGTGCCGGTGGTTCCGGAGGTCAGGATGATGGTGCGCCCCTGACGCGGACGGGCGGGGATGGAGAGGTTTTCCGGGGTGGTGCTCAGCACCTCGTGCAGGGAGGGCCAGTCTTCGCTGCGGGTGGCGTAGTCGCCACTGTCGATCGCATCCCTAACGTTGGAGGCCTTCTTCAGGGCTTCCTCCGCCTCGCGGGTAAGTCCCAGCGTATCGCCGTTTTCCCAGGCTACGACGACGGGGCAGGCGTCGAAATCCTTTGGCAGCAGTGGCAGGAACTCCTCGTCGATGAACAGGATGTCGATTTTTTGTTCCTGTAGCACGGCCTGGGTCTGCTTTGCTGACGCCCCAGTGTTGAATAGCACAATGTCCGTGCCCAACCGACCGTGTGCACACAGGGCGAGGATGAAGCCGCGGTGGTTCCGGCACAGGACGCCGATGCGGTCGCGTTCGCGAACACCGGTGCGGAAGAGGGCTTGCGCCAGGGCGGTGGACTGCTCGTGCAGTTCTTGGTAGGTCATCGAACCGGCGTCGTCGATGATGGCCGTGTGGTAGGGGTCGCGCGCGGCCCCGATGGCCAGCAGGCCGGCGGGCAGGAAGCTCCACTGGATGATTCCCTTGAGGGCCTTGCCGGCTGCGACGGGGCCCATAGATCCCAGGACGCCCGATTTGAACAGGGGCAGTGTGCCTTTAAGAAGTGTGCCGGCGGTCCCGATCTGGTCGGTAAGGGAGGGCTTGGGCAACTGGGCGGCTGCTGCTGCGTTCATTTCTGGGTGACTCTCCTTGGGTTGGTCTCTACTGAGTTGGCTTCCCAGGGTTGGTTTCTCTGGGTTGGCTTCTCTGGGGCGGTTTCACTGGGCGGTATCTCTGGGGTGGAATCCCTGGGGTGGTTTTGTTGGGGTTCCTCTCCGGACGGATCCCTTGTGCACCACTGCCCCGAGCTTTAGTGGCGTGCATCACTTTAATGTTTCTGGGTTAAAAAGTTCTCGGTTTGAAAAAATAACTATGAAGGGACAGGTTGTGGGGGAGCTGCGGAATAGGGGTTTAAAGGGCGCGTTCGCTGACGGCGTACAGCTTAGAAACTTAAGTTCAGAATGCCTGTTTACCTGCTGATATGTGGGTGGTTGAGGCCGAGGTGGCGTCGGAATAAAGCAACAACAACACAGTGTTGTGTGAAAGGCGATATGAGTTGTCCACGCTCACGGCTAAGGTGGGCAACATTGGCGAATACGCAAGCTACATCTTTTGAAAAAGGGAGCACACCATGTTCGAGAGGTTCACGGATCGCGCGCGCCGCGTCGTTGTGTTGGCGCAGGAGGAAGCACGCGCGCTGAATCACAACTACATCGGCACCGAGCACATCCTGCTCGGCCTGATCCAAGAAGGCGAAGGTGTCGCAGCGAAGGCCCTGGAATCCATGGGCATCTCCCTGGACGCCGTGCGCACCGAGGTCAAGGACATCATCGGCACCGGTGGCCACCCGCCGAGCGGCTACATCCCGTTCACCCCGCGCGCCAAGAAGGTACTGGAGCTCGCGCTGCGCGAAGCGCTGCAGCTGGGCCACAAGTACATCGGCACCGAGCACATCCTGCTGGGCCTCATCCGCGAGGGTGAAGGCGTGGCGGCGCAGGTGCTGGTCAAGCTCGGTGCAGACCTGTCCCGCGTGCGTCAGCAGGTAATCCAGCTGCTCAGCGGCTACGAGGGGAACGAGGAAGAAAGCGGTGGCGGCGAGCCCGCTACCGCCGGTGTGGGCAGCAGCCCGGAGGGCGCGCCGAGCCGCCCCGGCCAGAAGTCCAACTCACTGGTTTTGGACCAGTTTGGCCGCAACCTCACTCAGGCAGCGAAGGATGGCAAGCTGGACCCGGTCGTGGGGCGCGAGAACGAGATCGAGCGCGTAATGCAGGTGCTTTCCCGCCGCACCAAGAACAACCCGGTGCTGATCGGCGAGCCCGGTGTGGGTAAGACCGCCGTGGTCGAGGGCCTGGCGCTGGACATCGTCAACGGCAAGGTGCCGGAGACGCTGAAGGATAAGCAGCTGTACTCCCTGGACCTGGGCTCCCTGGTGGCGGGCTCCCGCTACCGTGGTGACTTCGAGGAGCGCCTGAAGAAGGTGCTGAAGGAGATCAACCAGCGCGGCGACATCATCCTGTTCATCGACGAGATCCACACCCTGGTCGGCGCAGGTGCCGCCGAGGGTGCGATCGACGCTGCCAGCATCCTGAAGCCGAAGCTGGCCCGCGGCGAACTGCAGACCATCGGTGCCACCACCCTGGACGAGTACCGCAAGCACATCGAGAAGGACGCCGCGCTGGAGCGCCGCTTCCAGCCGGTACAGGTCCCGGAGCCCTCCGTGGAGCTGACCGTGGAGATCCTGAAGGGTCTGCGCGACCGCTACGAGGCGCACCACCGCGTATCCATCACCGACGGTGCGCTGAAGGCCGCAGCCCAGCTGGCGGACCGCTACATCAACGACCGTTTCCTGCCGGATAAGGCCGTGGACCTGATCGACGAGGCCGGCGCCCGCATGCGCATCAAGCGCATGACCGCCCCGAAGGCTATTCAGGATATTGACGACAAGATCGCCGAGGTGCGCCGCAAGAAGGAAGCCGCCATCGACGACCAGGACTTCGAGAAGGCAGCAGCCCTGCGCGACGACGAACGCAAGCTGGGCGAAGAGCGCGCGGAGAAGGAAAAGGCCTGGCGCGCCGGCGAGCTGGACGAAGTCGCCGAGGTGGGCGAGGAACAGATCGCCGAAGTCATGGGCACCTGGACCGGCATCCCCGTGTTCAAGCTCACCGAGGAAGAGTCCACCCGCCTGCTGCACATGGAAGACGAGCTGCACAAGCGCATCATCGGCCAGGACGATGCCGTCAAGGCCGTCTCCCGTGCCATCCGTCGCACCCGCGCCGGCCTGAAGGACCCGAAGCGCCCGTCCGGTTCGTTCATCTTCGCCGGCCCGTCCGGTGTGGGTAAGACCGAGCTGTCGAAGGCACTGGCCGAGTTCCTGTTCGGCGACGACGACGCGCTGATCCAGATCGACATGGGCGAGTTCCACGACAAGTTCACGGCATCCCGCCTGTTCGGTGCGCCTCCGGGATACGTCGGCTACGACGAGGGCGGCCAGCTGACCGAGAAGGTCCGCCGCAAGCCCTTCTCCGTGGTGCTGTTCGACGAGATCGAGAAGGCCCACACGGAGATCTACAACACCCTGCTGCAGGTGCTGGAGGATGGTCGCCTTACCGACGGCCAGGATCGCATGGTGGACTTCAAGAACACCGTCTTGATCTTCACCTCGAACCTGGGCACCAGGGACATCTCCAAGGCTGTGGGCATGGGCTTCAGTTCCTCTGGTGAGGCCGACGAGGACACCCAGTACGAGCGGATGAAGCAGAAGGTCGACGACGAGCTGAAGAAGCACTTCCGCCCGGAGTTCCTGAACCGTATCGACGACATCGTGGTCTTCCACCAGCTGACCCGCGAGCAGATCGTGCAGATGGTGGATCTGCTGCTGGGCCGCGTGCGCACCGCCCTGCAGGCGAAGGACATGGACCTGGAGCTCACCGAGCAGGCGAAGTCCCTGCTGGCCAAGCGTGGTTTCGATCCGGTACTGGGCGCCCGCCCGCTGCGCCGCACGATCCAGCGCGAGATCGAGGATCACCTGTCCGAGAGGATCCTGTTCGGCGAGATCGGCGCCGGCGAGATCGTCACCGTCGACGTCGAGAACTGGGACGGCGAGTCCAAGGGCGACGATGCGAAGTTCGTCTTCGGCACCAAGCCAAAGCCCCTGCCGGAGGTCGGTGAGGAGGACTTCGCCGCTGACGAGGCCCAGGAGGCGGTCTCTGTCGCCGCCGAGGGCAACGTGCCGGAGGATAAGGGTTTTGACGCCGCAGATTCCAGCGATGACTGGAATCAGAAAGGCTAACTAAGCCTTTTGGCTAGGCCTTGTTAACTAGGCCTTGTTGAACTGCACTGGGCGATCGTGGATCACGTTATCCACCCAGTCCAGGGCAGGCAGCAGGTGCGTGATCATCGGCACCATGTGATCGCCCAGCGGGAACGTGCGCGGGATATTGTGCTCCGCGTAGTTCACCTTCGTGCCACCCTCCGCCCACTGGCGGGCCATGCGGCGGCTCTGCTCAACCGGGATCGTGTCATCGTTCGTGCCATGGCCCACGTACACAGGGACCTGGGGTGAGCGGCTGCCGATGCGTTGGGCGTCAACAAGCTTCTTAAACGGCTCCTGCTCCAGCAGCTCCGTGAGTGACTCGCCGTTCTTCGTCAGCGTGCGCGTATCCGTGTAGGCGTGCCGCGCGAGGGATTCGGGGATGCATTCGCTTGCGGTCTGGCGGACGAACTCCTTGCCCTTGTCGTTCATCTTTTCCTCCACGGCGCCGCGGATCTCCGGATTGGAGACGAGGAAACCATTCAGCGTGTAGCCCAGGGCGGCGGCCAGCGGACCGTTGTCGATGGCGGTGGCAGTCATAGCCAAATCCGCCGGCACTCCGCCGGCGTAGCCCGCCTTCAGGTTGATCTCCGGGGCGTAGGTGTGAGCCAGCTCCAGAGCTGCAGCGGAGGAACCGCCGCCCTGCGAGTAACCCCACACCGCGACCGGCGCGGCCTTCGGTACCCGAGGCATGTTCTTTGCCGCGCGGGCCATGTCCAAGGTGGCGTTGCCCTGATCCACGCGGTTCATGTAAGTGTGCTGCGCCGGAGTGCCCAGGCCGTTCAGATCTGTCAGTGCGACGGCCCAGCCACGGGAGAGAGCGGCGGCAACGGGCGCGGCCTCATACTCCAAGCCCATTGGCAGCAGCTTGCCTGGGGCGCACGCATCGCCGCTGCCCTGGGTGCCCGGAGCTACGACCAGCAGCGGGCGCTCCCCGCCACTGGTGTAGGGAGCGCGGGGCACCAGCACGGTGCCGGTGACGGGTACGGTCTCGCCACGGGAGTTGGTGGAAACGTAGGCCACGCGCTGGGCCTCGCTATTCGTCCAATCGACGAAGGGGATTCCGAGGGCAAAGTTGCTGGGGGCTGTCTTGATGATTTCCCCTGGCTTGCCCTTCACCTGCAAAGGCAGAGAGGAGTAGAAGCCATCTGGGTCGTAGTTAGGCAGGGAACCCACTACGGATTTGCCGCTGCCTGTAGCGGCGGCCTTGGAGGCGGATCCCTCGACGGAGCCATAGAGTCCGCCGGGTGCTGCGGCGGCTGGGGTCATTCCGGAAGCGGCGATGGCTGCGGGCAGCAGCACTGCGAAGGTGGCGGTTAGGGTACGGGAACGGTTGGAACTTCTACGAGAAAACGTCATAGGGGGATCCTAAGTGTTTTCTCCGCCCGAAGTATTAGGTATCGCTAATTAGCTCCGCGAAACGGGGGCATCGGTTGCGCTGTCTGCGGCTACTTCAGCGCTGTCTTCGGTGCCTTCGGCGTCCACGTTCGCCGTGAACGGATCCAGAGCCTCCAGATCTACGTCCTTGTCCTCGTCGTTTGGCACCTTGCGGGTGAGGTCGATGACCAAGCCAATGGCGGTCAGGAGGATGGTGGGTAGCAGCCACCCCATGCCTGCATCCATCAGCGGGATCCAGCTCAAGGCGCTCTGCAGATCGTCGACCGGCACGTTCAGGGCGGCCAGGAAGTCGATGAAGGAGAACAGGAAGGCCACGGCCACGCCGATGCGGTAGGAGAACACCAGCTTGTGCTGGCGGCACAGCAGGTGCACGTAGGAAAGCGCGATAAGTACGATCGCCGGCGGGTAAATCAGGCCGATCACCGGGCCGGAGACGTTCAGGATCTTTTCCAGACCCAGGTTGGCGATAGCGAGGCCAACGAGCGTCAGGATGGTCGCCCACCAGCGGTAGCTGATGGCCGGAACTAGCTCGTGGAAGAACGTGGACGTCGCCGCGGTCAGGCCAACCACGGTGGTGATGCAGGCCAGCAGCACGATCATCGAGAACACGAACTCGCCTGCGTTGCCCATGGTTAGCTGCGCAGCCGAGCTCAGGATTGCCGCGCCGTCGCTGTAGTTTTCCTTCTCTGGCATGCGGGCGCCAACCAGGCCGAGGCCCAGGTAAACCAGCATCAGGAAGAAACCTGCGGTGAAAGCTGCCACTCCGGAGAGCTTGACGATGCGCTTGTGGTCGGTCTCGCCCTTCTGGCTAAAGGAGCTCACCACGATCAGCGCGAAGGCTAGCGCCGCGATGGAATCCATCGTGAAGTAACCCTGGGAAATACCGCTGACCAGCGGGTTGGAGGTGTACTCCTCGGTGGCGGGAATGCTGGGGGAGTTCAGCTTCTGCAGGCCGATAATGGCCAGGGCAGCTAGAAGTATCAGCAGGATGGGCGTCAAAACCTTGCCCAAAGTGTCCACGACCTTGCCGGGCCAGAGCGTCAGCAGGAAGCAGATCAGGAAGAAGGCGAACGTGCCAGCCAGGCGCCACCAGCCGCCGGAGAGGTCAAAGGTGGACTCCACGCCAAGCTCGTAGCCGATCGCAGCGGCGCGCGGTACGGCGTAGAGCGCACCGATGGAAAGGTAGGCAACGATGGCGAAAATCAGGCCGAACAGCGCACCCGCGCGGGAGGCCAAGTCGCGTACGCCGGCGCCGGAGATCGCAACGGCAATGACCGTCACCACTGGCATGAGCACGCCGGTCAGCAGGAAGCCGGTCATGGCAGGGGTGAAGTTCTCGCCGGATTCCACGCCCAGCATCGGCGGGAAGATCAGGTTTCCAGCGCCGAAGAACATGGAGAACAGCATGAGGCCAACGGCGACCACCGTGCCGGTCATGCTCGGGCGCTTGGCAGTCGAGGATGAAGATGTCGACATAAGTAAATTCCTATTTAGATATGGGTAATGCCCATTACTTTAGGGTATGACCACCCGCGGAACCTAAGCGCTCCCGCCCGCTTCTAGTGCGGTAGATGGTACGTTGCGCCGTCGCGGGTCACCAGGCCGTCGTCGAGCAGCGATTGCAGGGCTCGTTCGAGTTGTTCGGTTGCGGGCCACAGCAGGTCTATCTCTTTCTTTGTGACGCCACCTTCCCCCGCTTTCCGCAGTAGCCCCATAATCTTTCCGCGGACCTGGCGGTCGGTCCCCACGAACTTCTGCACGCGCCGGGCCGCGGCCTGTGCCTCCGCCTCCGTCGGCTGCGGCTTGCCCGCCTGCACCCACGCGCAGTCGTCGATTAAGGGGCACTGGTCGCATGCTGGGCTTTTCGCGGTGCAGATCAGAGCGCCGAGTTCCATGAGTGCAGCGCACATCAGATTCGCGGCGTCTCGGTCTGCGCCGCTGGTGGCGTCAGTGCCCGTGTTTGTGCCCTCCCAGGAGCGGGTGCCCGTGTCAGTGGGCTGGGGTTGGGGCGGTGGAGGCAGTTGGCGTCCAACTAAACGAGGGTCCGGATCGACGTGGGGCAGCAACGTGGCCACATCCGCCAAGTCGCGCGCGCGGGCGGGCCCCTGTAGGTAGCGTCCGTCGACAAGGCGGCGGTAGACGCGGCGCACATTCGTATCCACAACCGGCACGGCCTGGCCGAAGGCGAAGGCGGCGACGGCGCGGGCGGTGTAGTGGCCGATCCCTGGCAGGGCTTCGAGCTCGGCGATGTCGCTGGGTACCTCGCCGCCGTGGCGTTCCACGCAGGCGGCCGCGCACTCCTTTAGTCGCAGCGCGCGCCGGGGATAGCCCAGGTTGGCCCACATTTTTAAGATCTCGGATCGCGGCGCCTCGGCCAGATCTGCCGGGGTGGGCCAGCGTTCCAGCCAAGCCTGCCAGAGGGGAATCACGCGGGCGACGGGCGTTTGCTGGCTCATGACTTCGCTCAGCAGAATCGCCCACGGGCTGGTGTCCGGGTGGCGCCAGGGCAGGTCGCGGGCATTGCGCGCGTACCAATAATTCAACTTGGCAGGCAGGCTGCTGTGCGAGCCGGTGGGCGGGTTGGGGGAGGCGGCGGAAGGGGAGTTCATTGCACGAATCACTGTAGCGCGGTGCACAATGGAACCATGACTTCTAGCCAACATCAGACCCCGCAGCAGGCTTGGGATAGCCTGCGCGAAGGCAACGAACGTTTCATGCGCGGCGATTCCGACCACCCGCACCAGGACTTGAGCCGCCGCATTTCCCTGCAGGAGGGGCAGAAGCCCCAGGCCGTGGTGTTGGCGTGTTCCGATTCCCGCGCGCCGGTGGAGATCCTCTTCGACCAGGGGCTAGGCGATGTCTTCGTGATCCGCACCGCCGGCGAGATCACCGACTTGTCCGTGCTGGCCTCCTTGGAATTCGCGGTGGACTCCCTGGAGGTACCGCTGGTTGTGGTGCTGGGGCACGAAAAGTGTGGCGCGGTTGCCGCTGCCTCCCAGGCGTTGAACGGCGGCGACATGCCTGCGGGCTTCCAGCGCGTGCTCGTGGAAAAGGTGACGCCCTCGTTGCTGTCCGCGAAGAAGCGCGGCATGGAAAGTAGTGACGCCTTCGAACGCAACCACGTGGCGGAGATCGCCGACCACATCGTGGATCGTTCGCCGGAGATTCAGGCGCGTCTGGCAGACAATCGTTGTGCCGTCGTGGGCCTGCGTTACCGCCTGTCCGATGGCCTGGCCGAGCCGCTGGTCAGCTACGGGTTGGATATTGAGGGCGCACAGCGCGTTCACTAGGAGTTTTGCGGCGTTCATCCCGTGTCTATGCGCAGTCTTTTAGCGGGCAGCCTTTAGCATTAGTTGCGTGACTGATGAAGACAACAGGCGCCCGTTGCCACGCGAAGTGTATATCCGCCGCCGCATTGCTGCGGTGGTGATCTTGGTCGTTGTTATCGGTGTGATCTGGGCTTTGATCAGCCTGGTCAGTGGAGGAGGGGACTCCGAGAACACGGCGTCCACCGAGACTGCCATCACTACCTCCGAGCAGCAGGATATGACTAGCTCGCCGGAGCCGCCGAAGGGTACGGAACCGAGCGACTCGGAGGACGAGAAGGCGTCCGAAAAGGACAAAGATAAAGACAAGGACGACGAGAGCGACGAGAACAAGGACGAGAAGAAGGATTCTTGCTCGCTTGCCGACCTGCGCGTCACCGCTCGGCCGGGTGCTCCGACGTTCAACGCGGAGCAGCAGCCGAACTTCTTCGTGAAGATCGAGAACCCGACGAACGCGGATTGTGACATCAATTTCGATGATTCCCCGCTGAAGTTCGAGGTCTTCACCATGGGCAACTATGAGCGCGTGTGGGGCGACATCGACTGCAACGAGCCGGAGGTCGTAGGCGATACGAAGATCAAGGCCGGCGAGTCCGCGAACTACGAGATGGCTGCCTGGTCGCGTACCACCTCCGCTCCGGGTAAGTGCGAGGACCGCAAGCCGGTCGATCCGGGCAGCTACCTGCTGTACGCCCACGTGGGCGACAATACTTCTCAGCCGGCCTCGTTTAACCTGCAGTAGCCAGTAATGGCTTGACTGGTGACCTAGTCAGTAGACAGGCAGTAGTTGACGGCCTGGCAGAGCGTGGAGACCTCCTTTACTTTCATGCCCCTCGGGGCCTCATAATGGCAGTTCTTCGGCACTAGTGCGGTGTGGAAGCCTAGCCGGTGGGCCTCCGCCAGCCTTTGGGTGAGCTGCGGAATGCGCCGCACTTCCCCGCCCAAGCCCACCTCGCCGAGGGCGACCAAGCCCAAGGGGAGCGGGGTGCGCTTCGCAGTAGAGGCCAGCGCAAGCCCGGTGGCGAGGTCCGCGGAGGGCTCCAGAATCTTCATCCCGCCGACCGTGGCGGCGTAGACCTCTTTGTCCGCCAGCGGCAACCCGCAGCGTTCAGAGAGCACGGCCAGCACCATCGACACACGCGAGGCATCCATGCCCGTCATGTAGCGCTTCGGGTTCTTGAACTCGCTGTTAAGTGCCAAAGTTTGCAACTCGCCGACCATGGCACGGCGCCCGTCCATCACGACGGTTACTGCGGTGCCGGTCACGGATTCGGTGCGATGGTGCAGGAACAAACCGCTGGGGTCCGCGACCTCCTGGATGCCGTGGGCGGTCTGCTCGAAACAGCCGACTTCGTCCGTGGCGCCGAAGCGATTCTTGATACCGCGCAGAAAGCGCATGGAGGAGTGCTTGTCGCCCTCGAAGTTCAACACGACATCCACCAGGTGCTCGATGGTGCGGGGGCCGGCGACCGCACCATCCTTCGTCACGTGCCCCACCGCGATGACGGGCGTGCCCGACATCTTCGCCAGGGTCGTCAGCGTGCTGGTGACCGCGCGGGTTTGGGCCACGCCACCAGCAACGCCTTCCACCCCAGTGGCCTGCATAGTCTGGAGGGAATCCACGATGATCAGCTCCGGGTTTAGTGCATCGACCTGCGCCAGGCCATTCTCCAGGTCGTTCTCGCTGGCCAGATAGAGCTTGTCGTGCAGCGCGCCGGTGCGTTCCGCGCGGTGGCGCACCTGCCCCACGGACTCCTCCGCGGTGAGGATCAGCACCGTATGGCCCTTCGTAGCCCACGCCGCGGCGACCTCTAGCAGCAGGGTGGATTTGCCCACGCCCGGTTCGCCCGCCAGCAGCACAGCGCTGCCTGGGACAATGCCGCCGCCTAGAACGCGGTCTAGTTCCCCGATGCCCGTGGGGCGGTGCTTGGCGATGGTCGGATCCACCTGGGTGACCGGTTGGGCACTGGCCCCTGGAACTAGGCCGCCGGACCCGCGTCCCCCACCGCGGCGCCCCGCACTGGCGGCAGCGCCCGCAACACCGGCGAGCCCCATTGCGCCTAAGCCCAAGGAGCGCGTGTCCCGCTCCTCCAGAGATCCCCATTCCCCACACTGTGGGCAGCGCCCCATCCACTTCGACAGCTGGTGGTCGCAGGAGGTGCAGACGAAAACCCGGCTCGCTTTGCTCGACTTACTTGCCATGCCCACAACAATAAACGCCGCCCCGGACAACCAATGTCCGGCGGCGGCGTTTGTTCGATTTTGAGGAAGCCTACGCTGAAAGCTTGCTCTTGGGGCTACTTGTTGGTCAGGCTGCCGTCCTCGTCACGGTGCAGCTGGCCTGCTTCCGGAACGTAAGCGGAAACCGGAGCGCTCAGCTCAACCTCGCCGACATTCAGCTTGAAGGTGACCTTCTTGTGGCCGCCTACGTAAACGTCATCCAGACCCTTGATGGAGGTGGTGGCGTACTGCAGCTGCTTCTGCTCCTTGGCCTCAATGTCTTCCATAGCGAACTTGCCATCGGCAACCAGGGAGCCGCCAGCCGGGATCTCGGTCTTCTCCAGGCCGGAGATCTCCTTGCCCTCCACCTTCACGGACTCAACCTTGACAGGCTCACCGTGGGTGTCCTCGTTGGTGATAGTGAACTTCAGCGCCAGGGCGTTATCCGGACCGACAACCACCGTCACGTCCTGCACATCAGCGTGCTCCGCGGTGCCGCTAGCACCGTTGACTGCGGCAACCTGGCTGGAAGTCTGGGAAATCTGACCTGCACCACACGCGGACAGGGCGAGTGCGGAACCTGCTGCGACCAGCGCCAGCGCACCACGGGCAAAGGTCGTCTTCAGCGGCTGGGCCTTGAGGGTCTTCACGATGCGTTCCTCCATCTGAGGCATGTCTTAAAAGCAGTTGAATAAAAACGTCTGCACCCAGCCTAGCTTGTAGGGGGCCGGTACACCTAGCCAAGGAGGCCTTTAAGGTTAATTAGTGCCCCCTAGTGCGCGCTTGCTGGGGGTTTTATGCCCCAAATGCGGGTAGTGCGGTCGATTACGGTAGAATCTAACGGGTATTTACTCGGGTATTTACGCAGTGCCTGTCAGTGCCCGGCACAGCCTGTCACAGCCTTTCGGAAGGACGTTAGAGGAACACTTATGGAGTTCGCAGTCGGAGATACGGTCGTTTACCCGCACCATGGCGCCGCCGTCATCGAGGGCATCGAGCAGCGGGAGTTCAAGGGGGAAACCGTCGACTACCTGGTGCTGCGCATTAACCAGGGCGACCTTTCCGTGCGCGTCCCGGCCGCGAATGCGGAGAAGGTTGGCGTGCGTGACGTGGTGGGCGAGGAAGGCCTGCGCAAGGTCTTCTCCGTGCTGCGCGAGACCGACGTGGAAGAGGCGGGTAACTGGTCCCGCCGCTACAAGGCGAACCAGGAGCGCCTGACCAGTGGCGACGTGAACAAGGTCGCCGAAGTCGTGCGCGACCTGTGGCGCCGTGACCAGGACCGCGGCCTGTCTGCCGGTGAGAAGCGCATGCTGGCCAAGGCCCGTCAGATCCTCGTGGGCGAGCTCGCCCTGGCCGAGGGTGTGGACGACAAGAAGACCGACGCGCTTCTGGCCGAGATGCAGGCTGCCATCAAACGTCACCGCGAGGCCGCCGCTGCAGCCCGTGCCGCAGGCGTGGACGAGGATTCCAAGTCCGGTGGCTCCATCGATCTGGACGACGAGCTGGACGGCGAAGACTAAGCCGGGCAGGCGCTGTGACAGCGAACGTCTACGCACTCGTCGCCGCCGCCGGTAGCGGTACCCGCCTGGGCTTCGACACCCCAAAGGCTTTCGTCGAGCTCAACGGTCGGTCGTTGCTGGAAAGGTCGTTGGACGGCCTGGCGGCGTCCCAAAACATCGAAGAAGCGATCGTGCTGGTCAGCGAGAACATGCGCGACCACGCCGAAAGCATCGTCGGCGATCCCATCAACGCCGCGGAGTGGGCGCCCATGACCGTCAGCGTGGAGCTCGGCGGCGGCGAGCGATTCGATTCTGTGTACGCGGGGCTGGTTGCGATCCAACGGCGGCTAAATGCTGCGGGCGAGGCCACTGAGGGGCGCTTCGTCGCCGTTCACGATGCCGCCCGCTGCCTCACCCCGCCCGCCATGATCGCCGAGGTTGTCGACCGCGCACGCCGTGGTGTCGCAGATGGTTCCTGGTACGGTGCGATCCCGGTGTTGCCGGTGGTAGACACCATTAAAGTTATTGACGCCCCCACCTCCGGCCCGCGCGCAGGGCAGACGGTCGTGGAGCAGACCCCAGACCGCGCCAGCCTGCGGGCAGCTGCCACGCCACAGGTATTCGACTTGGAGAAGCTGATCGAGGCTAACGAGCAGTACCTGCGCACCACGGAGATAAGTTCCGCGCACGCGGTGGATCGGGTGGGTGCCTCGCCGCTGCCGCTGGTGACGGACGATGCCTCGCTGATGGAGATGGCAGGTTTTCCGGTGGTGGCGGTGGATGCGGACCCGCTGGCTATGAAGATCACCACGCCTCAGGACTACCGCGTGGCGCAGATGATCCTGAATGGCAGCGAGGGCTAGAAAGCTAGTGGCAGACAAGTAGAACGCAAGCAGAGGCGAGAGGTAGACCGCAATTGAATACTCCACACATCATTCCCCGCGTAGGTATTGCGACGGATGCTCACCAGGTGCAGCCCGGTAAGGACTGCTGGATGGCTTGCCTTCTGTGGGAGGGGCAGGATGGCTGCGAAGGACACTCCGATGGCGACGTGGTGGCGCACGCGGTAGTGGATGCGTTGCTCTCTGCCGCAGGGCTGGGGGATCTGGGTAGTTTCGTCGGGGTGGGGCGCAAGGAATACGACAACGTCTCCGGCGAGCGCCTACTGCGCGAGTGCCGCGAGCTGCTGGAGTCCAAGGGCTTCGTGATCGGCAATGCGGCGGTGCAGATGGTGGGTAACCGTCCGAAGATGGGTACCCGGCGCGAAGAGGCCGAGAAGATCATGGGGGAGCTGATCGGTGCTCCGGTCTCCGTCTCTGCTACCACGACCGATCACATGGGTTTCACAGGCCGTGGCGAGGGCGTGGCGGCCGTGGCGACGGCGGTTGTGTGGCAGGCGCAGAATTAGTTATTGACAATCCTTTTATGTCTTCGTAGGTTTGTTCCATCAAACAGAATCTCCGCGCACTAAAGGTCTGGAACTTCCTTGTCGAATAGCTACTCATTTTCTTTTAGCTACCCGCGCTCTGATGAAGGGATCGAGGTCCGCTCCCTCGAGGTTCCCGCTAGCCCGACGGTGATATTGGGTGTCAATGGTGCCGGTAAGACCACGCTTATGAAGTTGCTTGCCGGGCAGCTAAAACCATCCAAGGGCGCTGTGCCGAAGTTGGGCCGAGCGGTGTACGTCCCGCAGCATTTCGAAAGCATCAATGGGGCGCGTGTGGTCGACTATGTTTCCTACGTCGCTTGGCTAAATGGTGCCGGTTGGGCGGAGAGCAAGAGGTCCGCAGCCTATTGGATTGAATTCGTCGGACTCAAAACACATGCACATAAGCAATGCAGCAAGCTGTCTGGCGGGCAGCAAGCCCGCGTGCAAATCGCTACCGCCCTGAACTCTAACGCGGAGCACATTCTGCTAGACGAACCTAGCGCTGCACTCGACCCGCTGGCGAAACGGGAACTTCAAGGGCTCTATCGATCCATTGCGGAATCGGACATTGGCCTTTGGGTTTCTAGCCATCAGCCCTTGGAAGTGGAGAAACCGTTCGAGCATGTGCTCGTGCTGCATGAAGGCAGAGTCGAATTCCAGGGACCCCTGGGCGATTTTCTACGAATCGGGCGTGAACCACTAGAGCCAGAAAAGTTACTTCGCTATTCCGACACTGTGAGAAACCTTGCGGCGGCCTTTTCCAGGAACGGTGGCCATGACGAGGATTAATGCTCTCAACGTTGCTCTCGTACTCGCGGCTTCTGTGCTTGGTTTGCTGAGCATTGCACCCAATGCCAACCCGGTGCCTACGCAGGACAACGCAGTCTCCAACAGTTTGGCCCTCTACTATTCGCTGGGGCCAATCCTGGGCTTTGTCGGTGCCAAAGAGATGGCACGCTTCCGTTCCTTTTTTAAGTCCCGCGGGTCTGTGCGGGATGTTTTTAAAGTCTGGCTCAGATCCTTGGCGCTGCCACTATTGCTTGCGGTGGTAGTGGTGCTGGCGTACCTCGCAGTGCAGTTAGCGAATATCGGCTACGTAGAGTCCGGACGGTTCCTTGCAACAGGGTTGGTCTTTATTGCTCTTCACGGCGTGGCATGGCTGAGCTTGGGAGCAACTTTAGGGCTGTACCTACCAGCAATTGTGGCGATCGCCGTCGGCTTGCTTCTTCCTTATATCCTGGTCGCTTACCCGGTGTCGCTCTCAAACGTGGCGTGGCGACAAATGTTCGGGCAGCCGTTTAGCTCTTGTTGCCAAGTATCACAGAGCGTGGACCCGATTCTGTGGAAGGCTTCGGCGCTGGTGCTGGGAGCCATATGCGTTTGCTCGTTGCTGTTGATCGCGGCTTTTCATGGAAACTGGCTTCCGGGGTTGCCTGCGTGGCCACTCCGCTTGGCAGCCATTGTTCTACTCGGCGTGAGCTGTGGATTAGGTTACGGAATCGCCCAAGGTGGAAACTATAGCTCCGCGGTGCCCCGCCCCCAAAAGCATATGATCTGCGAGGGAGCGGTGTGTTACTGGCGCGAAACCCCATCTGAACAGGTAAATGCTAACCGCAAGGTGTGGGAATCTCTGGGCGTCACTACCTATAGGCTGATTGACGCCGAACCGCAACGGGACGGCGATATCTGGCTCGCTCACTCGAATCAGCAACAGGAAGTAAAGCGCGCGCTCCTGGTCGAGCTCCTCAGCAACGAACCTGCACTTAAGGGGGCCCCATCGTGTTGGGGAACTCCGCAGGAACCCGTATCTGTAGCGGAGTCTCTTCCCGATCTGACGGAAGAAGAGCTGGAACGAGCGACCTTGACGCCTTCCGGACAATGGCGCGGGGTGCATGGAACGAATGAGGGAGTGGACGTGAAGTTCATCCTGAATCGGGCGAACTCCGAGTGTAGGGAGGGATAGTGTCTGCCCAGCATCGAGCACAGATATATTGGCGTGGACATTCCGCGACCTACGCGGTGATGCTTCAGATATTCGGCGTCGTGGGCGCCGTACTGTTCGGCACGACTACTATTCCCATTCCTTGGGCTTCGTGGAGCTCGTCCGGAGTTATCCCGTTTAACTTCGTGTTTTCCATCGCTATCGTTAGCTCTGCGGTGATGTTCTGGGATAACCGGCTTTCCCAGTTGGAAGAACTAACTGTTCGCACGTGGGCGGCCTGCGACTGGCTTTTCCTTGGTCTTTGCCTGGGCGAATGCGGCGTTGTCGCGCTCCTGGGCAACCCAGGCATGTTGCAGTACACGCTCATTGCACTGTCGGTGATTTTCGGCGCATGCCTCGTAGTGGACCTGCGAAAGAGCTTCTATGGACTGCTGCTACTAACTGCCGCCCAGTGCCTGCTCATATCGGTATTGCCTAGTAGATACCTGCCATTGTTCTGGTCGCCCAGGATCAGTGTGATTGTAATTGCGCTTCCCATCTGCCTGTTACTTTTCGCGGCAGTGCGGAGCGCCATCAAGAAGGCCGAGCCGCGTTTGGCTCAGCTCAGCAGTTAATGCGGTTGCAGATTTCCCCGATGCCGTCGATAGCGATGCGCACCTCGTCGCCATCGGCCAGGTACTGCGGTGGGGTCATGCCGTGGCCGACGCCCTCTGGTGTGCCCGTCACGATGACGTCACCAGGTGCCAACGAGGCGAAATTGCTGATGTAATCCACCAGATCCTGCGGCTTAAACACCAGGTCGGCAACGCTGTGCTCCTGGCGGAGTTCGCCGTTGACCCAGGTGCGTAACACCGCCCCTTCCGCAATCGGATCGAAGTGTTCGGCCGGCACCATCCACGGGCCGAATCCGCTGGAGCGATCCAGGTTCTTTCCTTGTAGCCACTGCTGGGTGCGGTACTGCCAATCGCGCTGGGAGAAATCATTCATCACGGTGTAGCCCGCGATCTGGCCGAACTCGCCCATAATGACAGCAAGCTCGCCCTCGTAGTCCGCCTGCGCGGAGAGCTCTGGGGGAACAACGACTTCGTCGAACGGGCCCGCCAAGGCGGAGGCGTATTTTACGAACAGGGTGGGGTGGTCTGGGATCGGGTGCCCCATCTCTGCGATGTGTTCCCGGTAGTTAAGGCCGACACAAAAAATTTTCCCGGGATTAGGTACGACCGGTCCCAGCTGGTCGGCGGTGAAGGAAACGGTGGGGAGGGAATCCAGTTCCGTGTTGCTGACCTGCGCCTTGTAGGGGAATTCGGCGAGGAGCTTGCCCTCGCCACCTTCCTCAGAGAAGGAGGTGACTGCGATTGGGCGCCATGCACCCCGGTTGTTGAGGCGGATGGTGGCGAATCGCGGGGTGTTTTGAGTGCTCATGTCTTCCACGATACTGACACGCATGGGAAAAGATGCCAGATGCGCATGCCTATACTGTGTGGTGTGACTTTGCGAATTTACGACACTGCCGCCCGCCAGCTCCGCGACTTTGAGCCTATCCGTGAAGGCCATGCCTCGATCTACCTGTGCGGAGCGACCGTGCAGTCGATCCCGCACATCGGACATGTGCGTAGCGGAGTCGCTTTCGACATTCTGCGCAACTGGCTGGAGGCCAAGGGGTTGGATGTCGCTTTCGTAAGGAACGTCACTGACATTGACGACAAGATCCTGACCAAGGCCGCGGAGAACAACCGCCCGTGGTGGGAGTGGGCCGCCACGCACGAGCGTGCGTTTAACTGGGCTTATGACCAGTTGGGCGTCACCCCACCTTCCATCGAGCCCCGCGCTACAGGGCATGTACCGCAGATGATCGAGTACATGCAGCGCATCATCGACAACGGCCACGGCTACGCCGCAGACGGCAATGTTTACGCTCAGCCCGCGACGATCGATAACTACGGCTTCCTTTCCGGCCAGAAGCTGGACGAGATGGATCAGGATGAATCTGCGGGCACCGGTAAGCGCGACCCGCGCGACTTCACCATGTGGAAGGCAGCCAAGCCGGGCGAGCCGGCCTGGGATACCCCGTGGGGTCGTGGCCGCCCCGGCTGGCACATTGAGTGCTCCGCGATGGCGACGACCTACCTGGGCAGTGAGTTCGACATCCACTGCGGTGGCCTGGACCTGCAGTTCCCGCACCACGAGAACGAGGCAGCGCAGGCGACGGCAGCGGGCGATGGGTTCGCGCGCTATTGGATGCACAACGGTTGGGTGACGATGTCCGGCGAGAAGATGTCGAAGTCCCTGGGCAACGTGCTTTCTATCCCGAACGTGCTGAAGCTGGTGCGGCCGGTTGAGCTGCGCTACTACCTGGGCAGCGCGCACTACCGCTCGATGCTGGAGTATTCCGAGGCAGCGTTGGGTGAGGCCGCTGCGGGCTACCGCCGCATCGAAAAGTTCCTGGTGCGCGCCACCGAGTACGTCACCGGCGAGACTGCGGTGGATCCGCAGGCGCTGCCGGTCGGGGAAGTCCCGGCGCAGTTCGCGGAGAAGATGGACGACGATCTGGCCGTACCGCAGTCGCTGGCCGTGATCCACGACGTGGTTCGCGAGGGCAACAAGCTACTGGACACAAAGCCCACGGACGAGGCAAAGCAGCAGGTTAAGGAGATCGCCGGGCAGGTTCGCGCGATGGCTGCCGTGCTGGGCGTGGATCCGCTGAGCGAGACGTGGCTGGAATCCACCAAGGCCTCCGCCGGTGGCTCCGATGTGGCGATGGGCGCCCTGGATGTGCTGGTGAAGGCCGAGCTGGAGCGCCGAGCCGAGGCTCGTGCGGCCAAGGACTGGGCCACCGCCGACGAGGTACGCGACCGCCTGGCCGAGGCCGGCATTGAGGTTACGGATACAGCCGATGGCGCGAAGTGGTCGCTGAAAGGGTAGTTCCTGTTTGTAGCGATCACAACCTTGACGATATTGCTGATATGTCAGTAACATAGCTTGTAACCGTTGAGCCTGCCCCACTTGATTTTTCAAGTAGGTGCGGGCTTGATTTCTTTGGGGAGGGAAATTGAAGGGGACTAGGCAAGTCAGGGTTAATAGACAAAAAGTGTGTCCGCTCGGCGTGTCGCCGGGGTGGGCCCCTTTTTTATTTCATTGGTCCTTTCCGGATGCCTAAGTTGTGTTGGTATTCGGTTGGGATAGCGTTGTCGT